>NZ_JBTLQG010000044.1:0-39186 GCF_054461535.1 Flavitalea antarctica | reverse complement strand
GATTAATCAGAAGGGCAAAAGAGAATAACCAGTTAAAAACACAATTACATATTCCTCCTTAGCTCAGTTGGTTAGAGCATCTGACTGTTAATCAGAGGGTCGCTGGTTCAAGTCCAGCAGGGGGAGCCACACTGGACAAGCCACGGATTTCTGTGGCTTTTTTCATTTCATTTCCTTTATAATCCTGTCTCAGACTGCTCAGAACTCTCCATTCCTACTGCAGTTGGTCATAGTCCCGTACCTACGGGATTAATCAGAGGGTCGTCCCGTTCGTACGGGATCCAGCAGGGGGAGCAAAAGCTTCGAAGCAATTCGGAGCTTTTTTTTATATAGTACTTTGAATAGATTTTATTTAGATGCTATAACTTTTCATACCTCCTCGGAAATTAACTGTCAAATAACTTTATTCGTTAGTTTTTTCATCTTTGTTTTAAGACCATAGTTTCGAATCATTGCAGTTTGGAGTAAATCATAAAACTCGCCATGCATATGTATTACATCTACATCATCTATTCTATTTCAGCTGATAAATATTATCTGGGATTTTCAGACGATCCACACCGGAGATTACTGGAACACAATTCTAAGCCATTTAACACTTTTACTTCAAAATACCGCCCGTGGGAGTTTCGAGCGATTTTTGAATGCGGCGCGAATAGAGCGACTGCAATGAAAACTGAACAATTTATAAAAAAACAGAAAAGCAGAATATTAATAGACCAAATGATTGCAGGCAATATGCTTCATTCCGCCCTGGCTCATTTGATTAGAGTCCCGCACGTGCGGGATTAATGAGAGCGTCGTCCCGCACCTGCGGGATCAGCAGGGGAGCCGCACTAAAGGTCGACATCTGTCGCCCTTGTCATTTTGAGAATATTATTCGCTTCTTCATCTGATATCCAGCGCCTAAACCCAGGCGGTCTAAATGAATCATACCGCCCACGCAACACTGAATAACTACAAATAATTTTCCTGGTTGACGCTTTAACGCTAAATTCAGTAAGAAAATATAAGTATGCAATCAAAGAAAATAATCACTGTCTTCGGCGCCACAGGTGCGCAAGGCGGCGGACTTGCCCGCGCCATTCTGCTGGATAGTAACAGTCCCTTCACGGTCAGGGCCGTTACCCGCGATATAAATTCCGATAAAGCAAAAGAATTAGCTCAACTCGGAGCCGAACTTGTTGTTGCAGATATTGATGACAAATCCGCCGTCGAAAAGGCATTAAAGGGTGCTTATGGCGCTTATTTCGTTACTTTTTTCTGGGCACATTTTTCACCCGAAAAAGAAAAGGAAGAAGTAGCCATATTTGTCGAGGCGGCAAAGCAAGCAGACCTGAAACATGTTATCTGGTCCACTTTAGAAGATACCCGGCAATACGTTGCACTCACAGATCAGCGGATACCAACCCTTCATGGTCAATATAAGGTGCCTCATTTTGACGCCAAGGGCGAATCGGATAAATTATTTATTGAGGCTGGGATACCGACTACATTTTTGTTAGCCTCTTTTTACTGGGATAATTTTATCTATTTCGGCTCAGGACCCAAACGCGGGGAGGACGGCGTATTAGCGCTGACGCTTCCAATAGGCGATTCAAAAATGGCTGGCATTGCTGCCGAAGACATAGGCAAATGTGCGTATGGCATTTTCAAAGGAGGCAGTGAAATGATTGGTCGAAGAATTGGTGTAGCCGGTGAGCAATTGACTGGCAATGAGATGGCCAGTGCATTGAGCAATGTATTGGGCGAACCGGTTGTATACAATAAGATCCCCGCGGAAGTGTTTAGGGGATTTGGATTTCCCGGCGCTGATGACCTTGGAAATATGTTCCAGATTTACGACGAGTTTGCAAAGGAATTAAATGAAACAAGGGATGTTAGCGTTTCCAAACAACTGAACCCGGACCTGATGAATTTTGAGCAATGGCTTCATAAATATGCGAGTCAAATTCCAATATGAGATTACTACATTTAAATTTCGCTAAAGGCAATTAAGCCTATTGATATGTGGCTAGATACTTGTTCAACAAAAAGTACTTCATCACGTCTCGATAACATGCAATATAGACGCCTTCTCCTTATTTTCCAGGTTTATTAATTGGGGTCGGCCGGTGGAAAAGTTGGTACGTGATCATCCGGGAACAACCCTATCAATGGCTGGCGTAGCAGAAACGCGTGAAATGAGCTCGTCTGTACAATGCCAATGCCAATTAGGCGTTTATATATCCTGAACCCTGGATCTTTTTACCCAGCCGGGCTTTAGCCCTGTGGGTGATAAATTTATTCATAACCCACACCCAACCCTTGAAATTTAAATCCATTTTTAAAAACGTGGCTCCCCCTTTCCTGTGGCAGCTGATTCAAAACAACGGACGTCGATCCGGGGGACTTTTGTTCGAAGGCAATTACCCGACTTATGAAGATGCTTATGCAAGTGCGGGTGGCTATGACGACGAAAACATAGTTCTCAAAGTAAAGGACGCCGTTCTCCAGGTGAAAAACGGAACCGCCAAGTACGAACGGGATGCTGTGCTGTTTAATAAGATACAATATTCGTGGCCGCTGCTGGCAATTATGCAACATGTAGCAGTTCAGAACAACTCACGGTTATCTGTACTCGATTTTGGCGGCTCGCTCGGCAGCACTTATTTTCAAAATTTTAGCTACCTGCGTCACTTAAATAAGTTAGAATGGAAAATAGTGGAGCAGAAATTATTTGTAGAAACAGGCAAGAAGTATTTTGAAGACGAAGTTCTCCAGTTCTTTTTTACTATGGAAGAAGCTCTGACAAAAGGCTTACCGGATGTACTGCTGTGTTCCGGCGTGGTACAATGTTTACCAAAACCATACGAGTTCCTGCAACGAGCGATAGACCTGCGAATACCACACCTCATCTTTGACCGGACTTCTTTCATACGCGATGTTGCGGACCGGATAACCGTCCAAAGGGTGAATGACTCAATCAATCCTGCATCTTACCCATGCATATTTTTTAACGAGGAAAAGTTCATAGCATTGTTATCGGCAAAATATGAATTGATCGCAGATTTTGACAGCTATGCAGAAGTTGGAACTTATCTACCCGATGGCAAGAAAATCTACTGGAAAGGATTTTATTTTAAACTGAAGTGATGACTGCCTCTCCATTATATTAAGCAAACAAATCAGCAGTGCGGGAATCAGCAAAAGATTTCTCTGCACGTACGGGATCAAAGGCTCACTGGCCTAAGCAGAAACACTTGAATCCTGATTAACTCACCTGATCGGCGTTCCGCACGGCGGGATTAGCCCCTTGCTGTTTTCACTTTTCATTAAAAAATTTTCTAAATTCGATGTGTCGGTCCTTGCCCGTGAGTACTGTCTAAATCCTAAGCACAATATGAACAAGGGCAACTTCTTCATAGGCATTTTCTTAGTATCATTAGCTACTCTATTATTGGAGCTATCGCTTACACGGGTGATGAGCGTAGCATTGTGGTATCATTTCGGCTTTTTAGTGATCTCTACTGCTTTGCTGGGTTTCGGGACCGCCGGCGTCGTGTTGGCAAGCTGGAAAAAATTAAGGGAAGAAATGGATCTGAGCCAGACGCTGTCCTGGCTATCATTAGTGTTCGGCGCAATTACTATCTTTTCATTTTGGGCCTTACAACAGATACCGTTTAATCCCTTTTCAGTGGCTACTGACAAACGTCAGTTATTCATCATGCCGCTGTATTATATCACTATTTCCATTCCTTTCTTCATCTCGGGTTTAATTATATCCCTTCTGTTCACCCGCCTCTCAGGCAACATGAGCAGACTGTACGCCGTTGACCTTATTGGTGCCGCTTTAGGTTGCTTACTAATCGTGTTGACTATGCCCGGTCTCGGCGGAAGTGGTTCCGTAGTAATGGCTGCTGCACTGGGGACCCTCGCCGCTTTCGCTTTCAGCAACCAAAGGTCTTTCAAAACAATCTCGATCATACTTGCAGGATGTATAGCAGCTTTTGCCTTTGTTGCTAATGACCTTTTACCGATCACAATTTCCAAAAATAAAAGACCGGCGACATTTAAGAACGTGCCCATATTCAGCGCATGGAACACGTTCTCCTATATTGAGTTGTTTGAACGAAAAAAAGATGAAGCTGCAAAGTTACCTGGCAGCCGACGATTCGTTATTGATGGAGGCACCGCTGCAACCGGCATGAATGACCTGAGTGACGGCATAGAAAACTATTTTAAACGATACCCGGATGATACATCATATCTCTCGGTAGTCTCCTATCTGCATATTCCCAATCCATCCATACTCAATATTGGCAGCGGCGCCGGCGCAGAGGTGCTCGACGGATTATATAAAAACGCAAAAAAAATTACCTGTGTTGAAATCAACCCTATCATTAATGATGTAGTAAAAAATAAAATGAATGACTTCTGGGGCGGCTTGTTCAATCACCCTACGGTGCAACTTGTAACTGAAGAAGGCCGGAACTTTATCAATCGTAGCAATGAGCAATACGATGTCATAGTTTCCTCTCATACCATCAGCAATGCTGCAGTATCAAGCGGCGCGTTGAGCCTGGCAGAAAACTACGTGTTGACCAGGGAGGCGTTCCAGGAGTATTATGAACACCTCACGCCTGAGGGCACCATTTTTTTTACGCGTCCTGAAATGCATTTGCCGCGGTTGTTTACGACCGCGCGGGAAGTATTGGCAGAAAACGGAGTCACTGATTTTACGAAGCACTTTTATGCTTTTCGTGAACCTACTGCCAATAAAAATGACCCGTCTTTTTTTGGTATTTATGTAATGAAGAAAACACCGTTCACGCATAGGGATGTGCAACGAATGGACAGTCTTGTAAATAGTTTACGAAGCGCGGTTGGTGGTAAATCAAGGTCGTTTGAAATGTTGTATTCGCCTTATGGTGACAGTATCGACAATATTTATGATACCATTTTAAAAACACCCGATATCTATAACGTGTATAAGAGTTACAACCGGCAACTTGAACCGGCGACCGACGATCGCCCTTTTTTTAATCAACATGTGCGGTGGTCATCTATAGGATGGAAGAGTTTCAACGAAGTATTTTCCCAGGATAACCCTTTGGCGGCGCGGATGGCATTAGAGAACAAGCCTGTAGCGGAGGTAACACTATTACTCATTTTGCTTCAGTCCGTGGTCCTGGCAGCGGCACTTATGTTGATACCACTGTTTCGCTTTTCACGGGAAGGCCTGCAATTCCCAGATCGCTGGCGCTATCTTGCTTACTTCGCCTGTCTCGGACTTGGATTTATTATGATTGAAATTTCTTTCATTCAACGATTTATTTTATACCTCGGTCAGCCAGTATATACATTAGCTGTTATCATAGCGGGACTGTTACTTTCTACCGGCATCGGTTCTTATCTAAGTGGAAAGCTGACCATCGGCCCAACGGTATTAAGAACGAAATATATCCCTGCACTACTTGGCGTTTTGTTAGTTACCTCCCTGTTAACACCGACACTGTTCGATCTAACGATCCACTGGCCATTAGTTGTCAGAATTATTTTTACGTTATTGCTGCTATCTCCTATGGGGATTTTATTAGGCATTCCTTTTCCAACCGGCATAAAAGCAGTAGCTGAGAAGTCAAACGCTTTTGTTCCCTGGGCCTGGGGTGTGAATGGTTTTTTCACGGTAATCGGGTCCGTAGGTGCGGTAATATTAGGTATGATGTTGGGTTTTAAGATCGTAATTCTGTTAGCGGGCGTTGTTTACCTGGCGGCCCTGTTTTTAGTTCCGTCCGAAGAAAAGGCTTGAAGTGTTGAAAGCTTCGACCACATGCATTATAGATCGAAAAATGCACACTTGCTGAAGCAATAACTGCGAGCACATTGATCATAAGACTCAGGACAACTGACAGCATCGATTTCTTGTGTACCTCGGAATTTCTTTACTCACTGGAAAGAAGGGGCTTGTGATATTCCACGTCCGTTATTTCCAATTTGTACCAGGTAAAATCTCCAGCTTTTAGCTTCCAGGTAGCTTCTGATTTTACCGGCATTCGCACACCATTCAACACAGCATGCTCAATCGACCGCACTTCCCATTTCTCGAGTGTTGCATTTTTTCCACCGCCCAGGCAAACAACCAACCAGAATATACTCAGTGCGTGTGCTGCACTTATGTTCAATGGAATTGACCCTGACGTCAAAAGCCCTGTAACGGGGACCAGGTTCCAAGCTTTAACAAAACCGACTAAATGAATCAACGCATGTATAATGACCTGAAGATGAGCAGGGCGTTCATGCCAATCTGTTTGAACAAAGATTTCCGGATTTTACCTGGTGACAAATGACCGGCATCAGTAACGTTCCTATTTAATATCATTGACTTTCCCGGTGACGACAAATAGCTTGCATAACAAATCCATCGATAAAACCAGGAAGGCAAAAGGTTCTCCATTAGATCAAACCATTTCTTTTTCGCGTTTTCAAAAAAATCGCAGAACGAACTCCTCAGGAACCCTTCGGAGACTTCGAACATTTTGAGCCAAAACCACACATCACCAAATGTTAATACGTTATGAATACGAGCATATATCAAATAGGTTTTCGGTCAGGACTGATTGCCTTTAGTACCACTGTGGCCTATGTTATCATTCAATTGCTGCAGTTAACCGGTGTTCTTAAATATCCATGGGATGAGGTCCTCATTTACGGATCTTCTCTTTGTATTGTCATCCCTTTTGTTCTCGAAATGCTCGCCCTGCATTATATAACAAGCGGCGAGAAAAAGTTTTGGAGCCATGCAGCACTGATTTCGACTGTATTGTACTCGGTGTTTGTTACCGCTAATTATGTCGTTCAACTGGCTACGGTAATACCCATGAAACTCAAGGGCAACGCAGCGGAAATTCAACTTTTGGAGCAGACTCCGCATTCACTATTCTGGAACTTCGATGCCCTGGGTTACATTTTTATGGGCCTCGCCTGCCTGGCAGCCATTCCATTGTTTGAAAAGAACGGGTTTCAAAAATGGGTTCGGCTTTCCCTTATGGCCAATGCTGTGGTTACACCCCTCATAAGCATTGTGTATTTCTATCCAACCTACTCCTACAACTTACTGGTTCTTGGCTACCCCTGGGCGATAACAGCACCCTTATCCATGTTGATGCTGGCACTGTGGTTCCGGAGAAACTATAAAGAAAGCGACCGGGCGACCAGAAAAGTATCGCAGGCTACACACCTACCGGGCAAAATGAATCCAAAAAAGCAACTACATGAAGCAGCAAACAAAGCATAATGGACTGCGAATAACCGCTATTGTACTCCTTATAATCGTCGCTTTAAATGCATTGGCAGCCGGGTATAGCTTTATTGCCGAGCCCTCTGGCGTTGGATTGGGAATTACAACCGGCTACCTGCAGGACTCAGCACCATTTAAAAACTATTTTATCCCGGGATTGATCCTTTTCACGGTTATAGGCATATGGGGGATTGTGATTGCGGTTTTAGCCATCATAAAGTCAGCTCACTATCCATTTTGGATCCTGGTGCAGGGATGCATACTGGTTGGGTGGATCGCGATACAATTAATGATGGTTACAGTACTTCATCCGCTGCATCTCACTATCGGACTGATTGGGATTACATTAGCTATAGTCGGATGGCTCATTAACAACAAACGATTAGCATGGTAAGGCAAAACAAATAACATGTTAAGGCAATTGTCATCTGTCCGAATGGCTCTGACATAATTGATGGGGTACTCAATACCGGTGTCACCATAATCAGGTGTGGCTACATTCTGCTGCGATATCTGACAATGGCCAACTTGCCATTCTGCCCCGGGCGGTAGCGCGGCGGTGGCCATTTATACACGTCGCGGCGGAGAAGCCAATTACCTGCCAGCCAACAGGCAGGTATTCAGGGTAAGGGGTTACACGCCGTCATCCACAGCTTTGGACATGAGTAAGTTCAACGTTTGACGATAAAAATATTGACTGCGGTAATCAGTCCTGCGGCTTGGTGATTGTAACAAAAATTGAACTTCCCCAGGGAGTGAAGCTTATCCCCCTTTCCATTTTTGTCAACTTGTAAAATAAATTGTTAAGTACAGGATTTGGTAAACGAACATCTGATCGGTAATGTCGGTTCTTCGACAATAAAAGCTTACCTCTTTGAAATAGCCTTACTGAAAATATCACTGGTGACATGATAAAGGGCCAGTGATGTTGCTTTAATTCAACATTGCCATCATTCACAAGATACCTGATACTTTTCTTTGTATACCTCCTTTGCATATTCACGGCAACATCATGTGTGCCGCTGAAGAATCTGCTTGCCGGTAGGTTCATCATCAAAGTGCCACCTGGTTTTAGCAGCGATAAAATTTTGGCATAAGCCACCTTATCATCTCCCTCAGGTAATAAGCACAAAATATCATGACAGATAATCACATCGAAGGAATTCGCACTGTAGGCCTTATCACAATCGAGGATACTTAGTAACTGAACATTTTGAAAGCCGTTCTCCCGACTGTGCTTTATTGCGTCAGTAGAGAGATCAAAACCGGCCAGGTTTGTATAACCATGGCTTTTTAACCGGGTTAACATCCCCCCGGTGCCACATCCTGCATCGAGTATTTTTGCATCTTTGCCTGCGACCTGTTCAATCGTTCTGAGGGTTCGATCGTGCAAACTTTTGTACCACCACAACTCTTTCTCACACCTGGCCATCGCATCATACTCATACTGCTTCCCTATCATAATCAGCGTTTACAATTTTGCTTGTGTAAGTTTCTGTATTGACGTGTTTTTTTATGGTATACTGCGGAGTGTTATTTAGCGTCATTAATATTTTGCCAATATACTCCCCTAACAAACCAATGACAAAAAATATTACTCCTATTGAAAAGAGTAACAGTAACGATAAAAATGCCCAACCTGGAGGAGTGTTGCTGACAAATACCTTCTCATACAAAACAAAACTGAAAATTACCACAGAGCTAAGGGAAATAAAGATTCCTGAGATGGTCACAATTCGCAGCGGCTTGTGGGAGAAGTTAAGCAGGATGTTCAGAAAAAGAGATATCAGCTTTTTAAGGGTATAGTTCGAGTTTCCCTGCGCGCGGTCCTCATGGAGCACTGTTTGTGTTCCGATGTTATCCGTACATCGTAAGATCAACGCATCGATGTACGGGAACGGACCTTTATACGAGATAATTTCTTTAACTACTTCAATCTTCATCACCTTAAAACTACATAGATATAATCCTTTAGGTTTTCCGATCAGGAAACTGACGGACCAGTCATTGATAAAACTGCCGATATTTCTTAAAAAGGAATGCCGTTTTTGTTTGTATTTGGCATAAACTACGTCGTAGTCATGAGTAACGGCCTTGTTAAGTAGTGTGATAATTTCAGAAGGCGGGTTTTGAAAATCATCATCAATAATGGCTACATATTCACCGGTACAATAGTTCAATCCGCAGATCACAGCGTTATGTTCTCCGCGATTTTTCCTCAGGGAAATAAATTTTACACAACTGTTTTGCTTTGCCAGGTCATGGCAGATATGTTCACTCTTGTCTTTGCTCGCGTCGTTGACCAAAACAATTTCAAGGTTGTAGTGACTCAATACCTGTAACAAAGTGGTAACCAGTGAGGTAATAGTAGCTTCACTATTATACACTGGTATAATCACAGAGATTTTCATGGCTGTTACTTAATGGTTAGTTTTACAACAGCTTTTCAGGAATAGTGGGAAAGTTCTCAGGAGAAGGTTTAAATTACTTGCTCTAAGCTACAACATCATATCAAAGTTCTGTTGATAAATTATTGAAGTGAGGAAATCTCACTTCGGTTACCAATTATGGTATTGATTTTTATTGTTTTACATTAAATGAAAAAAAGCAATTAAACCCTTATGAAGGCAGGAAGAACGGGACTAACAAAGCGGGAGACGATAGTCCTTTTGCTTAGTTTTACCGGGTTACTTGTACTGATCTTCGTCTTGAACAAGCCCGCTTTGTATGATGAGGATGATTACCTGGTGAATGTTAGCCTGATCGGGAAATATGGCTTTGGAGAGCGCTATCTTTTGAATCATATCGGTTCTGCCGGACCGCTATATCCCGTCCTGCATTATATGTTGGAACCCATCACAAATCTGAGAACCCCGCATATCAGGTTAATAAATGTTTTTTTATTAATCGGCAGCATTTGGTTTATAGGGCGCACGTTGAAGACACTCCAGCTGGCGCCGTCCTACGGACTGTTGGCATTGGCTGTTCCTATGACCTATGTAATTTCAGGATTGGCGCTTACTGAGATGCCAGCTATCTTTTTTTTATGTGCGGCTTTTTATTTGATAATAAAGACTTGTTACACATCCCCCTTATTTCGAAATGCTGTCTTTCAATTGGCCGTTGGCGGGTTATGCCTGAGCCTGGCAATCCTGGGCAGGCAGCCATTTTTGCTGGTTCTTAGTGCACTTCCCATTTTGTTTTTGAAGAACAGGAATTACCTGAAAAACAGTGTCCTGTTGTTAATCACAATAGTGACCGCCCTAGCCCTGCCTGTCTATGTCTTTTGGGTCTGGGGTGGTTTGGTGGCGCCTCATGATGCCATATTTTATGATCCGGGTGCGGAGGATGGTGTTTCCCTGCAGCCTGTTTTTTTCTTTATTTGTATGGCCTATTATGCCGTAGTGTTTTTTATTGTAACACCAAATTTTTACATTTTACCCTCGCTGAAAGAAGCATTTGTAATAGGCATTTTGGCGCTGATAGCCATTGCGCTGAATTTCAGGTATGATCTGTTTCTTTACCTGCCAATGAAGTATTTTATAGAACAGATATTCCCACCGATTATCGCTGTCATGGCCGAAACTGTCTGTGGAGCAATATTATTTTTAGCAGGCTTATACTTTATTCTCACCCTCATCCGGCAGCTCATCAAAAATAAATTTGCACCGGCATTGCTGTTTTTTGCCGTCTCCCTTATTTTAATCGCAATATCGTGTATTAAAATAACCTGGGGCTTTAGCTCGAGGTACCCGGCCCAGGCTTTACCTTTTATGGTGCCCATGTTTGCATATTTCTATCGGGAACATAAGTTTAACACCTACCGGTTAGGTATAGGCGGTCTTATTGGTTTGATTTCATTTGCATCTTTCATGGCGCTCAATTAATTGCCGATGCATAAATGCAATTAATGAAGAATGACTGCGCTTACTTGAATTTATTGATTGTTTCTGCTACCAATTTTATTTCTTCTTTGGTATGACAATATGAGAGGGCAGGCTGAGTGTAGTGCCGTGAATTTCTTCGGAGAGAGGAAAGCGCTGGCCGGAAAAAAGATGCTTGTATGCTTCCTGTTGATGCGGTGGTATAGGATAATGCATCTCCGTCTTTATTCCGTTTTTTAACAGGAACTCTTTTAATTCATCACGCCGTTGACATCTTATGTTGTATATATGGTAGACATCTTCCCCGTCATTTTGTTTAACTGGTAAAACAACGTGGCTGTTTGTGATATGATCCCGGTAACCCACGGCAAGTTCCGCTTTATGGTTCGTAATTTCCTGTAGCTGCCTCAGCTTTATCCTTAAAAAAGCGGCCTGCAATTCGTCTAATCTTGAATTTATCCCTAAGTATTGATTGTAATATTTTTTATGGGAACCATAGTTTCGAAGCGCCTTAATTTTCAGATACATCTCTTCATCATCGGTGACGATTGCTCCCGCATCTCCTAAAGCACCCAGGTTTTTTGTTGGATAAAAACTAAAAGCCCCGTATTGACCCCAGGTACCTACCCGCCTGTTCCTATACGTTGCGCCATGAGCCTGGGCGCAATCTTCTATTATCGTTAAGTTGTGCTTAGCGGCAATTTGTGAGATCAGGTCCATCTCGCAGGCTTTTCCATGCAGATGTACGACCATGATCGCCCTTTTTTTCGGGGTAATGCACTTTTCAATTTCCGGGGGGTTGATATTGTATGTCTCTATACGGGGTTCGACCAGGATGGGGGTCAGTCCCGCATTTACGATACTGAGAATAGTTGCTATGTAGGTATTTGAGGGAACCAGGACCTCGCTTCGGGGGAGGAAGGTCTGAAGCAATGAGCGACAGGTATAATGCATCCAAACCCGAGCCACGCCGATACAGTATTTGCTTCGGTTGAATGTCGCGAACTCCTGTTCAAACAGAGCAACTTCTTGTCCCAGGATATAAGAGCCGTTATTGAGGAATTTCGTAAAAGCCTCCTGGTACTGAGCTTCGAAGCGGTTATTTACCTTTTTAAGATTTTCATATTCGACCATACACGACCTTGGAAAGCTATTGAAAAAGCAGGCAGTAATCTAAAATTCTACTGTTTGTTTAGCCAAATGTATTTTTTTCGGGTAAGGCTCGAAGATATAATCGTCTTCAGTATAATAGGTCGATGCGAATACCATGAGAATGGTATCAGGTGTGAATTGATCCATAATGTGCCAGTCCTCAGGTTCTATGAGAAGGCATTTGGAAGGGGTACCTAAATGATAATATGATTCGTGTACCCCATTATTACTATAGATGCGACAAGATCCTTTTATGCAAACAGCTGCCTGTTTTGTGGTCATATGCCGGCGGCCGCCACGTTTGGATGTGTCCACGCCATAAATAAAGAACGCTCTCTTGATGGCAAAGGGTAAAACTTTTTCTACAACGGTAAGGTTGCCCCGGGGATCGGTGAATGTCGCAAGGTTTATTAACTTCGGCATAATGTAAAACAACCTGTTACTTGTTAAAAAAGCGGGTACCTGAATTTATTTATATAAATTTATTATATAGATAAAAATGATTGATTGGAACCATTTTTCAATCATTAACTCTTGTGGTTTTGTAAGGGAAGCCGGGAACTATGAATGTCTGACTGCTAAAACAGGGCAAGCTTGATTCAAGGTGACAATGTTAACGCAACAATCATGCACATAATTAAAAATGAAAAAGATTCCGGAAAATGCGTGCTCAGGGGGTTTAAACACAACTAACAATTAATTGTTCGGATATGAGAAAGCTTGTTTTATTTATGCACGTTTCCCTGGATGGATTTGCAGCAGATGCAGACAGCGGACTGGGCTGGATTTCTTATGACAGTGAATTACAGCAATATGCCAATGGAATCGTGAATACGGTTGGCTCGCCTGTATACGGACGGGTAACTTATGAATTGATGGCCGGTTACTGGCCTACCGTGCTCAATGATCCAAACGCATCCGAAAACAGTAAGGCACATGCCAGGTGGGTGGACCAGGCAACCAAGATCGTGTTTTCCAGAACGATGAAAAGTGCGGATTGGAACAATACAATTGTTATCAACGATAATATCGCTGAAGAAATAAATCAGCTGAAACAACAACCGGGAAAGGACCTTGTGATATTTGGAAGTCCGGGACTGGCTCATTCATTTATGGAGCTTGATCTGATTGATGAATACCAGCTCACCCTTAACCCGGTACTGTTGGGAAGCGGCAAGGCTGCTTACGACAATATAAAAAACAAATCCAACCTTAAACTGGTCAAAGCAACGCCATTAAAGAGCGGTGTAGTTGGATTACATTATGTAAAAGGGTAAGCGATACCTTGTTTTGGACCAATCGCATAGGGACTACAATTTGTAATAGAAATGAGCCACATCTTCTTCAGCAGTTGGATTGGTCTTTCTATAAAAATTCAGGGCATAGTCATCGATCTTGTCCGCCTGTACAAAAACTTCTTCCGTTCCTGTGTTTTTGCAATACGTGTTGATCGCATTGATTAATCTTCTTCCAACACCCTTTCGTTGCCAGTTTATGGCAACAGCCAAATCGTAAATATATACTAATGGCTTAGTTGAATAATATTGGTTAAGTGTATAAGCGGTCAATCCGCCGACCACCTGTAATTCTTCGTCCAGTGCCACGAAGACCATGAATGTATCATCTGCCAGCAAATCCTGTAAATGTTCAACCGGTGGCCTTATAAACTTCTTCATTTCAAAGACATCTTCAAACACTTTCAAAAGTTGTATGAACTCTGGTAAGTCTGACTTATTCAGTTTTTTGATAGTAGCCTTCATATCGGGTTGTATAATATTTTAACTGCTTGTAAAATGATAAATGGAAAGAGTAAATCGTGTCCCGGACAACCAAATGCTCAGTTTTGACCAAAAAAAATTGTTCGAACCTATTTAACAATGGAAACACCGGGAGGTTTAGAACTTTGAGACAAAGTCAACAGTTAAAATGGCCGGACGAAAAACGCTTAGCTATAATTACCAGGCAAATCAGGCCGGCTTGATAATTTGTAGCGTAAGTAAATATTTTTTATACACCCACAGTATGAAAATCAAAAGACCCGGTCAATAAATTAACCTCTCACACCACCGTATCCTTCAGATTCCCCCTCGCGGTGGACACCCTTGCTTTTGGCTAATGGTTGGCGATTACAAACCCCCATGACGGACTTACACCGTCAAGTTTATCGTCATGCGTGGCCCACAAAAAAAGCAGCTACACTAAATGTGTAACTGCTTTTTTTGTTGTTGGCATTTTGCCGGGTATCTTAAGTCAGGTTGTCTAAGATTTTTGAACAAGCAACCATGAACGTGGAAGAAAAACTGATCATGGTTAACCTACTACCAACCCGGGTTTTGTTTCAAGTTCGGGTTGCGTTGCAAATCGTTCAATGGAATTGGGTAATAGTAATGCTTATCCGTCCAGTCCCTTTTGATTTCATTCATCCAGATCAGCTCTCCGGACGTGCCATTTTTCAATTGTTGTGAATTTATTGCATTGCCAATCTTAGGTGAAACATCCACATAAGTTACTCCGGGAACTGTTGGGGAAGGACGGGTGCCCTGGTAGAACGCCACATCCAGCACACCATCTTCATTCAGATCCAATGGTGTGTTAAGTGACGGTACGTAGAATCCGTTCCACTCCTGCTCCATCAGCTCCCCTGCTTTCCACCTGAGAATATCGGGGAAACGGAAGCCTTCAAGGCTCAATTCAATTCCGCGTTCTCTCCTGATCTCCAGTATTGTTGGGTCGGAAATATTGGGGAAGTAATTTGCGATCAGATACGGATCTGCAATAACTGGCTTCGTTGCCAGGCCGCCCGTAATACCGCCCCTTGCTCTCAGCGCGCCAATGGTCAGCGCCCATTCTGCATTGGTTAAAGTTCCCAGCTCAGCTTTTGCCTCTGCATAATTCAACAACACCTCAGCATAACGGTACAAGGGTACATTGTTCGTGTTTAAGTTACCAGCGTCATAGTAAACATCGTCCAGTGCCAGTTTAATTGGCTGGTACCCGGTAAAGGTATAAGAGAACACAGGTGGTGCTGCCACCTGTACACCGTTGTTGATTCGTTTATAATCGCCTGACCGGATAGTTTGTTTCAGCCTCAGGTCTCTGTTTTTAACCTCGTCCTTGAACAATGTTGTTTTGTAAGCTGGATTGTTGGTGAAAGGTGTTCCATCAAGGTTCAGGTAAGTGTTGACAAATGTACGCGTCAGACTTGCCTTGTCGCCATAGGTACCGCTGGTCCAATACCAGTTTGCGTCATTCAGTACACCCAGGGTTACATCGGAAACAGAGGCCTGCAAAACTTCATTGGTCAAAGGGGTGTTGCTGATAAATACCTGGCGGTATGATACGCCGGGGCCGCCCGCTGTGTTGAGCGAGAACCCACCTTTCTTGATCACTTCATCAGCCGCAGTCACCGCTTCCTGAAGCCATTTGTTGGCCGTACCGGTAAGATTTAGTTCAGTATGATATTTCCTGTAGGTCCCTTCAAAAAGACAAACCCGTGATTTAAAAGCATAAGCCACCCATTTCGTAATGGTCGTGCGGGTTGGGTCATTTGCTGTGCTGATATTGGCGCAGGCAAAATTCAGATCAGCCAGTACCGAATCCATCACCAGTTCCCTGGAATCCCGTGGAGCCATCAACTCCGCGTCGTCAATATCCAGGGGCTTACCAATCCAGGGCACATCACCGAAACGCTTAATTCTTTCCATGTAAAAAAATGCTCTGAAATAGCGGGCAATACCCATATAGTTGTTCCTGACACCTTCAGGCACAGCCGGATTCGTATTGTTTTCTATAAAGTAGTTGATGTTTCTTAAGTCTCTCCATGACCAGCCGGAACTATTGTTGGCACCGAACCCGCCTTGCCGGATGAAGTCAGGTACTTGTTTAACCGCAAGGTAATCACTCATCGCATCCAGGCGGATTGAATTCCTTGGCATGACATCCATCCCGTAAAACGAGTTTGTGTATAATTTCAACCCGTTTTCAGTTCCAAACACGGCGTCTTTTGAAGCGGTTGATTGCGGCAGCTGTTCCAGTTTTGTGCACGATGTGAAAGCAAAACCCGCCAGCACGATCCCTATATATAATGTTTTCATCTTTTTTTGTTTAGTCTTTAGAATGTTACGTTAAGTCCAAAAGAGTAACTCTTTAATAATGGGTAGTTGTAACCATTACCATTTGTGGGGTTATTGTTGAGGTCCGTGTCTGCAAATGCAGTTGCGTTTTCCACATCTATGGTATTCTTGACGATTTTATACATCGGTGAATATGTGAACAGATTTTCTCCCGAGAAATAAACTCTCAGGCTATTCGCACCAATACGACCTATCCATTTTGAAGGCAGGTTATACCCAAGCTGGACATTTTTCATTCTCAAATAGGCGACATTCTGCAGGTAACGTGTCTGCGCAACTCCCAAAGTCCGGTTTGTATTGCTGGAGGCCGCTCTTGACATGGTTCTTGGAAAATATGCATTTGTGTTGTCCGGAGTCCACATATTACCCAAATGAAAAACAGGTATATTGTTGTAAGGACGGTTGTATTGTCCCCAGAACATTTCTGTTTCTGTGCTTGGATACCACTGTTGCTTTGCCACTCCCTGGAAGAAAACGGTAAATGAAATATTATTCCAGTCTGCGCCTAAATTAAGGCCATACATATACCTGGCGGCTGAATTACCGATAATCATCCTGTCACCAGACTTGCCCGCTTTGTTTTCGCCTACATTAATCAAGCCGTCTTTGTTCATGTCCCGCAACTTGATATCACCAGGGAACCACAAACCGGAAGGAGATGCCCTCATTTGCGGATCTTGTTTAGCATGTGAAGCAATATCGGCTGCATCAATAAAGAAGCCTTCGGTTTCGTAACCCCAGATCTCACCTATCGTTTGCCCTTCGTAGTAATCAGACAATAACTTGTCGGGGTTATTGTATTTGTCAATTTTTGTTTTGTTGTCAGCTAGTGTAAAACGCACATTATACCTGACAGGCTTTGAACCACCGCCTATCTTGTCATTCCATGAAAGAGAAAGTTCCCATCCCCTGGTAGTCAGGTCAGCGTAGTTACCTTTTGGCACATCTGCTCCAAATGTAGCGGGAGGTGTAAGGCCAGTGGTAAACATGTCCGTGGTTTTGCGAATGTAAGCATCGCCCACAAAGCTCAGGCGACCAGCGAGCATCGTCAAATCCAAACCTAGGTTAGTGGTTGTTGAGGTTTCCCATGTCAGACCTTCGGGCAATACATTTGGGTTAGTGGTGATCTGAGGTCTTGCCCCGTTTATGATCACCCCGGATTGCCTGATATTAAAGAGCTCCTGGAAGGAATAAGATGCAATATTACCATTACCGAGTGCTCCATATGACCCCCTGACTTTCAATTCAGATATAAGCTTTGGATCAACATTCCAGAATCCCTCCTGGCTAACTCTCCAGCCTGCAGAAAGCGAAGGGAAAAAACCATAACGTTGATCTGATGGGAACTTTGATGAACCATCATAACGTGCATTTACTTCGAGCAGGTACTTATCCTTAAAGGAATAGTTTAATCGTCCGAAACCACCCACAATGGCCCATTCTTCAAAACCACCGCCGGTGGTTATGGCATTTCCTAATGCAAGATTCAGATCGGTAGCATTTTCGAAGATAAGTCCGTTGCGCTGAACAGCTACACGGTTAAATGTGGACTGTTCGTAGTTATAACCAACCATTGCCTTGAGGTGGTGATTTTCTCCAAAATCATTTTCATATTCAGCATAGATGTTGGTGGCCCAATACCTGGTCTTACGTGCATCATAAGCTAAATCATTGGTAGTTGTTCCTACATAAGCAGTCACTCCCTGAAAGTTACTATAGGGTACCTGGACACGTTTAGAATATCTGTCATTATTGGTATTGCGGAATGTGAAATCGGCATTTACCCGGAATTTATTATTGAAGAATTTACTCCTAAGGCTGGTAATATTCCTTAATACGTCGTTGCGGGTATCTATTCCATTTTTCCCATACATAAAATCCCCGATGGTATATGCTGAGGCAAAAGTATAGGTGCCGTCAGGATTAGTTAAGGGCATGGTTGGCTTGCCCTCATCGGCAATATTTCTCCAGATACCACCACCTTCGCCCACGTTGGTAGGATTATGATAATTCGTAGTGGAATAATCGATATTGTCTTCAATAGTTAACCATGGAAACACTTCAACAGAACCTCTTGCGCGGACATTTTTCATGCCGTAATCATCACTGTTGTAGCGGAATAGTCCTTTTTGATTCAGGAAACGCCCGGAAATCAAAAATGTCGCTTTATCGCCTCCACCACTTACCGTGATATTATTTTCAAATGCATGCGTATTCTTCTTGTATAATTCAGCGTAGTAGTCGGTGCTGCCATAATAAGTATACTCCCCGGTTGTAGGATTAACTTCTACGGTATTGTAAGGTTGTCCGGACTCTGCTCTCCTCTTGAACTCATCAAGGTAGGCCTGGGAAAATTTTTGAGTTTTATTGGCATTTTGCGGGAAGGCTCCGTCACCATTCACAAAAGCTTCTGCAAACATTTTGGACCATGTATACCCATCGGTAACAAAATCCGGGGTGGTGATTGGATTTTTTATTGCAAAATTGGTTGAATAAGTTACACTGGTGCGGCCTTTTGCTCCTTTCTTAGTAGTAATCAGTACAACACCAAATGCTCCCCTTGCCCCATAAATAGCCGCAGAGGCAGCATCTTTAAGAATGGAAACAGTCTCAACATCATTCGGATTCAACATACTTGGATCACCCTCAAAGCCATCTATCAGAACCAGCGCACTACCTCCCTGTCCGATAGAGGTCATACCTCTGATATTATAACTGGGTGATTGCGTGGGCTTTCCGTCCAACATTCTCAGGTTCAGATTCGGAAGTTGACCCTGAAGCCCCTGGGTAAGGTTTGTTATTGGCCTGCTTTCCAGGTTTTTTGAACTGATCTGATCAACTGCGCCTGTGGCATTGAGTCGTTTTTGTGTTCCGAAACCTACAACTACAACTTCATCAAGTGCAGCAGTGCTGGAACCTGTCATTGTTACCGAAATGGTTTTGTTTTGCCCTGCAGTTACAGAGTAGTTGCGGATTTCCTGAGTCTGGTAGCCGACGTATGAAAATCTGAAACGGTAATTGGCACCCGCATTCAGATCAAGGCGGAAAACGCCGAGCTCGTTTGTCATAGCGCTTATTTGCGAGGTGCTGTCTGACTCGCTCATGGCCACAACCGTCACGTTGGGTAGCGCAGCGCCGTCGGAATCCCTGACGGTACCTGTGACCGAAGCATTTGTTTGCGATAAACTTTCAAAGGAAATGCCCAGCAAGAGCATTAGAACCAAACCCAGATAGCGGAATCGCTGAAGTTCACGTTTCATTATTCATTATTTAGTTAGTGATGGTGTAAGTTGCCTCGTATCCCGTGGGGCGATCGGATCATAAATAAGGTGCAAACGTATCGATGCAACTATGAAAGAAGTGAATTCCTGTTTTAAGGAATTATGAACTTTGGAGGTTGGCAGCAATCGTTTATTGGAAACCAAATTAAACATTTTTTTCAATTCCAAAATTTTTAGTCGGTATGAAAATATTTATGCGATCAGAATTGCAGCGCTGAAACGCCAGTCATCTGAACCAGTGAATAAAAAAACTGTTTAACTTCCCATAAGGGATAAACTTAATGTTGTGGAACTCTGCGACAGCCGGGACTGGCTCTGTAGCAAACAATGATAACAATACAATAACGCAAGATGGAAGAAGTCAAATTAACATTAAACGAAAAGGGTCATGGCGCTTTTCGCATTATGGAAGATTCAAAACAACTGGGAGAAATGGTAATAAGCATTGCGGGCAAAAACTTAACGGTATATCATACCGAGGTTGCTCCCGAAGCCGAAGGCAAAGGGCTCGCGAAGCTGATGCTTAAGGCAATGGTTGAATACGCAGGAAAGAACGAACTAAAAGTAATTCCTCTTTGTCCCTATGTTCATGCGCAATTTAAACGTCACCCGGACGAATATGCCAATATCTGGAACAGGGCGTCTCAGAATTAGTGTCTGTCACAGGATTGAGTGTGTATACGCGAATGTTGCTTCCGGATTAAGCATTGTATCTTCCGTTGTAGTGTGTATAGGAATTTCGATTTCCACACAAAATGAATCATGGGTAGAAGATATATCTAAGCGATGATTGGCAGGATAAATCAGTTCCAGCCTTTTTCTCACATTGTTAAGGCCAATTCCCGAGCGAAAACCTGTGGCTACAGGGACAAAAGGCTTACTGTTTGACAGCTGCATCAATAAGGACGAATCATTAATATTGATGTTTAATATTATCCATGGATCTTGAAGCATCTGGCTGGTACCATGCTTAAATGCATTTTCTAGCAATGGAACCAGGAACAGTGGAGCAATCTTTTTCTCTCTGCAGTCACCCGAAATATTCATACTTATACTCAAAGCATTGCTATACCTGACCCTTTGTAATGACACGTAATCCTCAATCATCTTAAGCTCGTTCGGCAAATCGACATATGTGGCTTCACACTCATAAATTAGATACTTCATGGTATCAGCCAATTTCGAAACCAGTTCCCTGGCGAGTTCTGGTTTATTTATTGCGAATGAGTGAATGTTACTGAGCGTATTGAACAGGAAATGAGGATGTATCTGGGTCTTTAACTGCCCAAGTTGCGAGCGAATATTTTCTGAAATTAACATTTTGCTTTCCTCGATTTTACGGTGATAGTGCTTGAAGAACTTAAAGCTTAGAAACATAAGGCAAATCATCGGGGGTCCGAAGTATGGAAAATAGGTGGACCAGATAATTGCCCACACCCACACATCGCGTGCCGTATTCATCAAGCTGTAATCCCATACCCACAAAAACAGATAGACGAAATAAGTCAAAAGTGTAACTGTGATTAATGCAAAGATAAACTGCTGGCGGCGGCCCCTTACAAGAAACCGGTTTACCAGGTAATAAGATACAAAATAAGTGTAACAGATGTCTGGGAGAAAATACCCTCGTAATCTGAGTCTCGTACCATGATACTCCATCGTTGTTATCGTATCAAGAAATTCCGCTTCCATGACAACCCAGAATATGAACTGTCCTATCCAGAAAAAAATGTGCCGCCAAAATTTATCGGGAATCCGATCGGTAAAAATAATATGGTGCAAAATTGCCATTAATCGCTGACTGAAGATGTTGCCTTGGTTAGAGGCCACTCTATGGTAGTCGTTTCCAAACCTGCGGTACGGAACACTTTTAAGTCAAGTACCAGTCTGTTCAGCTTTATCCTGAATTGCAAATCAAGCGTACAAAGTCCTTTTTCCATTAACCGGACGGCCGAAATATGTTGAACTATCCTGTTGATGACGGTCATTGGGGGTATCTGGTAGTTTTCAATATCACCAATGCAGGTCATTGTTACAGATAATCCTCTTGTGGTATCACCTTTCTCCAAGGCAACTAGATGCTGCAGTTCCAGCAATTCCCGCTCAAGAAGAACAAGATCCTCATCGCTTTCATAAAGTGAATAACTCAGCACATCAGCCAAATTCAGAATCATAATCGGAGAATTTGTTGACCTCGCCGCAAGGCTCGCCTCGATCATATTTAGAGCATTGAATAACCATTCCGGATGTATTCTTGATTTTTCAATCCGCATCTCGGCCTTGGCATTTGTCTTCAACATGGCGAGATTTTTAGTAGCCTGTTGGTACCAACCTTTGACAAGTTCGATACCAAGGACAACTGTCCCAAAATACATGGATTGCCTTGTGGTCCACAGTGAGTTTTGTATGCGGTTGTAATGGTTGTTGTCGACGGGTATTGGCATCTTAAGGTTGTTGAGCATTATCCAGGAAGTGAAATAATTTATTAACAATGCCAGTAAATAGATTGAAGGAATAAGTAGGGAAAGTGCAATGTATTTCTTCCTCTTGATCAATGGAAGAAGATAGTAGACAAATGAGTATACAATAAAAACAGAGACTGGTGTGAAACAACAAAATATCAATACGGCATTAGTGTAAATCCGCGGCTGGAAGATCTCTTCATACTTCAATGGCTTACAAGATTGCAAGCCGAAATAAACCATGTATGTGCCCCAGAAAAGGAGATGCCGCGTAGCACGTTGCCTCGGATTATCAGAAAATATCAGGTGCTGAAGTTTCACATGACAATCTTTATTTAAAGGTAGACAAGGCTTTTTACATATTTCCTTAAGATGCTGATGAATTCTACCGCTTGTCAGTAGTTATAGACAGATGCCACTCGTCGCCGATGAATTGCAAAACCACACTGTTTTCAGTTAAATCAAGCCAGCGCTATGAGCGTGGTCGAAGATCAAAAATATGTGCCCGATGGGCGGATAACTTTGAAATATAACTTGATTGTTCCCCCTTAAAATAACCAACCATGAAAAAGTGTTATTTATTAATTCTCGTGGTTTTTATATGTAACTCCTCCTCCGTGTTGGCACAGAACAATGCCCGCCCGAATTTCCTATTTAATCCCTCAGACACTATGGTTCAGGAAGGCGTGATCACAAACGTTTCAAGTCCCGCGCGGGTGAACATTCGCGCCGCGCGACATTTTGATAAGAAGTTTGGCAGCATTCCCGTCAGGTGGAAACAATCCAATGACACCGTCATTGCAATGTTTACGGAAGATTCCATTACAACCTTTGCAGGCTATGGAAAATCCGGAAACTGGCTTTACACTGTCAGGTGTTTGTCCGAGTGGTTAATCCCGAATAAAATCAGGCATGAGGTCAGAAGCATGTATTATGATTACCAGATAAATACTGCTTACGAGCTGGTGTATCCTAAAAGCAGAAACAAGGTCTATTTGTTCTATGTTACGGATATGAACAGCAATCAAAAAGTGATCAGGTGGTCTGAAAACGGCATCGAAATTGTGAAGCATTCTACTCAAAAATGATCGTTTTACCCGCATTATTTACCACAATTGTCCAGCAACGCATTATGTTTCAATGCTGGATTAAAGGTCTAACGCTTATGCTGTATAAATTTGAAAAGCTAAATTTTTGGCAACCTGCTAACGGTTTTAGATCCCAGCTCTTACGGCCCTACCCGC
This sequence comes from Flavitalea antarctica, assembly GCF_054461535.1. NCBI lineage: Bacteria > Pseudomonadati > Bacteroidota > Chitinophagia > Chitinophagales > Chitinophagaceae > Flavitalea > Flavitalea antarctica. The sequence goes on along the minus strand of NZ_JBTLQG010000044.1, from coordinate 15,751 downwards.
CTGCCTGGCGATAGCCGCGCGATGAAGGATCAATTTTGAATTGATTGTATCCATCGTAAGTTCAATCCACCCATGATATAATAGCCCGGACCGTTTTACCTGTACCGCAAGAAACTTGTGGCTTACATCTTTCCAGTCCTTTTCCCAATAGGGTGGAATTGAATTACCTATATTTTTTAAGGCAAGTTCTACCTGGGCAACTATATACCACTCATAACCATTGGGGGGCGTTACCGCGATGGTTTCGTTTTTGCTAAACCTGGGCGACATATTATCTCCACCTATCATCAGCGAAGATTCGGTTCCTGTGGCAGCGAAAAATAATATTTCGTCTTCCTGTTCAACGGGATCCCCAATCGCCCAGGTACTGAATACGACATCATTCACGCCGTCTTTATTCAGATCCACTACCTGGCTTTGTTGCTGTGTTACCTCCCTGTTATTTAATTCGGTTACGAGCATTTCGGGGAAGGCATCACCGGGTTGCTTCGGCGGCTCAGGGAGATCTGCCTTATTACAGGCAGTAAGAGTCAGGAAGGTCAAAGCGATAAGACTGAGTTTTATCATATAAACTATTTACCAACTTAACAGTAATGATCAGGCGAACGATGCATCCGGGTGCTCTTAATTGAATCAATTGATGGTTTTGGGGAATGAATTGAATCATCAACGGTGTCTCAGAAAAGGAATTTAATCTCATAAAGGGAACAAATTCTCCGCCCGGAACCGGATTCCAATGCCGGGCAAAAATTATCGGGAATTTATTCCGAGGCAAAATGAATTGACCTGCAATCACTTAGAGCACCATCCAAATCAACCTAAGTGTTTTCTGCTAGTCTTAGGTTAAGTGGATTCACTTTTGTTTTCTAAGGGTTATAAAATTACCCGTATGAAACAAATGAGCTTATTTCTAATCTTTTTGACACTGGCAACTCAGATCCAGGCTAACACCATAACCGCACAGGTAAACGGAGGTACATGGGCTGTTTCATCCAGCTGGTCTCCAGCCAGGCAACCCATGAATGGAGATACTATAATAATACCCGCTGGCCTCACCCTGGAGGTCGATGGAAACGAGAATCTCGCTGATGTAGTTGTCATCGTTCGCGGCACCCTGAGTTTTACAAATGGGAAATTACGCCTTGATGCGCTCAGCAAAGTAATTGTGGATTACGGCGGCACAATAACCGGCCAGGGAAATAATGACCAGATAACTATCGGGGGCGTTTTTAAGTTTCGGGGAACTGATCCACCAGTGCTTGGTTATGCTGTGGCAGATTCATCAACCGGGAATGGCTTCGGGTCCTTTGGAGTGCTACCGTTCCGATTCATTTCATTTACTGCCGCATCAACGGACATTGGAATACAACTGAATTGGAGTTATAACTTTTCGCCTGAGACACGGTACTTTGACATTCAGAGAAGTGTCGACGGCAAAAATTGGGAGACAAAAATGCGCATCACTGCGGAAGGCCAGGGTGAAACAGAAGTAAGAAAATACAATCGGATCATTTCGGACCTGGCAGCAGGAATTGTTCATTATCGTATTGTACAGGTGGACTATAATAATTCGGCGATTTATAGTGAGGTTAGAACAGTAGCGCATAAAAACAATACCGGGACTGGTAAACCGGACAATGCACGCCCGAATGTATATGTACATGGAAATATCGTCCTGGTTGACTTTCCGGTTAAATCGGAGGGAAAATTTATGATCCGCTTACTGAACACAAACGGACAGGTTATGATGCAGCGGCAATATGAGGGAGCACAGTCCCAGGTGTCGGTAAACGTCATGAATAAAGTGGATGGTGTTTTTGTTCTGCAGGTAATCGAGGCTAACAAAAAGGCTAATTCTTTCAGGTTGATGCTAACTCGTTAGACTGACATCAGCAACAAGGCGGCCCGATGAGAAACGGATATTGCCAGCGGTCTTCTAATTTAATTTGTGCAAGTGATACCTTTGCAGCTAATTAAAATCTTTTAACATGGGTAAGATAGTTGTCAAAGACGGTACAGAAATCTATTACAAAGACTGGGGTACAGGGCAACCAATTGTTTTCCATCATGGCTGGCCATTGTCTGGCGATGACTGGGACGCACAAATGATGTTTTTCCTGAACCAGGGATTCAGGGTGATCGCCCACGACCGCCGGGGCCATGGAAGATCAACCCAGACGGACAAAGGAAATGACATGGATACTTATGTGGCTGATGTTGCTGAAATGGCAGCAGCACTTGATCTCAAAAATGCAATCCATGTCGGGCATTCAACCGGTGGCGGTGAAGTGATCCGCTATGTTGCAAAACATGGCAAAGGAAGGGTAGCTAAGGCAGTTCTTATTAGTGCTGTCACCCCTATTATGGCGCAAACAAAAAGTAATCCGGACGGTATCCCGATGTCGGTTTTTGATGAAATACGTGATGGGGTTGCAACAAAGCGACAACAGTATTTCCAGGATTTTACCATGGCATTTTATGGATACAATCGGGAAGGGGCCAAAATTTCACAGGGCATAAGAGATAACTGGTGGCGACAGGGGATGATGGGTGGAATCAAAGCTCACTATGATTGTGTAAAGGCATTTTCTGAAACAGATTTTACCGAGGATCTTAAGGCAGCAGATGTGCCGGTGCTTGTTCTTCATGGGGACGACGACCAGATAGTCCCTATTGAACTCACTGCCGTGAAAGCTGTAAAGCTTCTGAAGAATGGAAAGTTGATTTCATATCCTGGCTTCCCCCATGGTATGCCGACGACGGAAGCTGCAAAAATAAATGCAGACATCCTGGCTTTTATTAAAGCTTAATAATTAGTGGATTTAAAAAATCATTGATTTAAAAAGACAAATTAAAGGGCATCGCAAAGTGGTGCCCTTTAATTATAAGATGTTATCTGGTTTGATACCAATCTTAAAAAAAAATGATTAACAGTTTTTCACTTCAGTGGTCTTAAATAGTGATTAATCGCCTTTTTACCAATCTTATCTCCCATTTGCTGTCCAGCCACACATGAAAATCGGAAATGTATTCCTGCATATACCCGTGAACTTGCATTTTCATTTGCGGCCTCTCTGACACTGCTGAAACTTCTTACTAAGGATGCAGGCACACCGGAGGTTGAAGTCATTGAGAAAGATGCATGGTGTCCGAAAAATTTCTCAAGTACAGTTGCAGACGCATTGGCCAGCGTTGAGTGAGTAGAGGGCCAGTCCTGGACAGGCGGTGTCGGTTCTGATGATAGCCAGTTGGGATCGGGAATTGTTTTATCGTTGCCGTCTGTAGCCGCAGCACGAATGGCTGTATAAGGGCGCCAGAAATTGTAGAAAAACTTGGTATCCCATCCAAGCACATAACTATCGTTGAGGGCCATATTCATCAGGGCAAATAATCGGGCACTGGTATAAAGATCTGGTTCATGTTCGTCAGACAAAGTACGTGCTACACGGTTCCAACCTTTTTCTGAAAGCTCGTACCACCATTTCGCTGCAGCACTCTGATCGGCGGTTCGCACTGTACTGTTGAACTCGCCGATGACTTTAATTTCATTGTAACTTTCGAGGTACTCATTGGATTGAAGTGCAGGAGGAGGACCAGCCCTCAGTTCATCACTCTTATTAAATAAAAATGGCTTCATATCTTTCCAGAATTCAGCAAACACGAACTCCGTAGGAGGCACTGCATTGTAAACTCCTGGTACGGTCGACACAGGAACCAGACCAATTGGGTCTCTGAAAGGATCATCATTTGCCCGAAGCGCCAGGATAGCTTTGCCGGATGCAAGACCAACATTCATCCCATTTTCCTTCATTGCTCCATCGGGTACCGATGCCAGGTTCCCGGCAAGAGCCTCGTCCAGGGGTGATTTACTTTCCGGGTAAATGCTAACAAGCACGGTATGCGCAGCGACGGCTGCTGCCACAATCGGATCACCGTTTATTTTTCTTTTAGGTCCATATATATAATATTCATACACCGGATGTATGGCGTTCAGCGCGTCGTGCATAGCGATATGGACCATCGCATTCGATCGGGCCGACAAGAGTCCATGGGTATAATCTGCTCCACCTTCAGCGTCGAAGGCAAGTAAATTCCATTGTATGATAATGTCATCAGGTAGCTTATCGGGGTGATGCTTAGGAAAATCACTTTTAACACATCCGATAAACAATGTGCTTACGAGGGCAATGAAAATGAGGCTTGTAAACTTTTTCATATGTAGTATTTGAAGGGTGAAATAATACAAGTGAATAAGGCACGTAAACCCGCTTCAAAAGATGTGATTGTCTGGGTGCCAGCGAAACAAGAGGTTAAGGGCAGGATATACTGAACCAGGTTTTGCCTTGTTACTATAACAGCTAACTAAAATGAGTGGTGCGGAGAATTGAATTACGGAGCTAAGCTAACGACTGTACATATATCCGGGAAGACGAAAGTCAATCCAAAAAATCTTCGGCCATTTGTTTCATGCAATCGGTCAGGAATACTACCGCAAACCTATATAGAATTTTTCATTTCAGCATAATAATTATTACCACATTGTTTTCAAAGTCATGATAATTTTCGCGACTAACCACCTCGTTTGCCGGACTGCCAAATAGTCGTTTCCAATCAGTATTTTTGCCTGATGTGTGCCAGCCGTATCGGGGAATCATTTGCCGCAAAAGCTATTGCCTTCCATAAAAGTCTTCATTACACCGCAGCCCCCCTTCCCGATGGAATAAAAATCATGAATCCATTCCAGGAGAACCCGGCGATACTATCCATCATAGAACAATTTTACATTAAGTACTTCAATGATCATCGTCCAAGGAATATCATTCTCGGTATCAACCCAGGCAGGTTTGGTGGCGGGCTAACCGGCATTCCCTTCACAGATCCGAAAAGACTTCAATCAGAATGCGGTATTCATTATGAAGGACCAGTAACTCACGAAGTATCTTCGGTTTTCATTTATGAAATGATCAATGCTTATGGGGGACCAGTTAAGTTTTACGGGGATCTTTATATCAACTCGCCCTGTCCCCTGGGCTTTACGAAAACTGGTTATAAGCAGAAGGAAAAGAACTATAACTATTATGATAGTCCCGAGCTGATCACCGCTGTAAAGCCATTCATGATAGAAAGTATCAGCAGGCTGATACAACTAGGGATTAAAACAGATACCTGCTTTGTACTCGGCACGGGTAAAAATGAAAAATTTCTAAATAAACTGAACAGCGAACATCATTTCTTTGATAACCTGGTCGCACTGGAACATCCCAGGTATATCATGCAATACAAAAGCCGATTCAGGCATCAGTACATTGACAAATATCTCACGGCAATCAGCCGCATAAGTTGAACTAACAGTATTCAACAACCGAAACGAAGTAATTAGTGATATCTTTGAACAACAACTTATGCCGGCACTACATACAAAATATACTAACAAGCGGAGATCATGGCTGCTCTATACAAAAAGAAATCATATGGCTTTATACAAACAAAAAGGGCATCAGTGTTGATGCCCTCAAATGACTTATAAATATTGCTATTATCTAGGTCCTCCGCCGATACAGATTCCAACTTTAATGCCTACGTAACTGTTCTTGGCTGTAATGGTGTTGCCGGAACCGTTGTAATCTACATATGTTGTTTTCGGGACAATATTGTACTCAAGACCAAAACGGAAATGCCTGGCCTCTAATCCGCCTCTTACCATGGCACCGAATTTTGTTTTGGATTCTCCATTATATTCATTTTCATATTCATTTACGGTTGCGGCCGCAACTGAATATATCCCGGGGCCTGCCCCAACGAATGGACGGAAAGAATAGTTTTCAGTAAAGTAGTAATCAGCTGTGGCCAGGTATGAAGCGGAAGCTTTGACCTCTACTTCTTCATAGTTGTCTTCGCCGCCGGAAACTCCCCGCGCCATTACCGCGACTTCCATGCGTAAACCAACCGCAAGCTGGGGGATGACAGCGAATTTTGGCTCTGCTGCGAACAGCAATCCACCTTTAGCGCCGGATCCGCCCGGGATCGCGTAACCAAGGCTTAAATCGAATTTGAATGGCTTAAGATCTTTCTGCGCAACGGCTGTACTTGCCAGCATTACACCCAGGTAAACCAGGAGTAGACTCTTTTTCATGGGTAGGGATTTTAAAATTGTTTTTGTTATGGATTAAATGAACGCTTCAAACCTAATATCCAACCAGTTGCGATTATAGTGGATGCCAGGATTAAATAGGACGCTAAGTAAATATACTTACCGGTGATGCATAGAAATCAGTAACCACTCGTTGTAACATTTTCCGCCCGGGCAGACTAACTGGTGAAAGACAACCTAAATTGTGGGATATGGAATGGTTTGTAAAAGAAGACTCTGTTGTCAGGAAGATCTGGGGCAACGCAGATACTATTCTCCTGATTTTCGGAGGTGCCGCGGCTGAATTCGCCCTTAATAAGGCAGTGGACTGGTTATACTTTACAGGCCGCCTGCCGGCTGATCCGATCGGAAGATTATTCTCGACAGTGACATATGCACGTCTTATCGTATTTTCTTACCTCGATTCTGCCAATGCGATGATCGACAAAATGAGGATGATTCATACCGGTGTTGAAAATAAAAGAGGTTATACTATTCCTGATTGGGCATACCGGGATGTTTTGTTCATGCTGATCCACTATTCAATAAGTTCGTTTGAAACTTTGGACAGAAAACTATCGCCCGCAGAAAAAGAAGAAGTCTTTGATGTGTTCAACCGGGTAGGGACAAGGATGGGGTTGAAAGAACTTCCCGCAAGTTATGCTGAATGGTTGCGTGTATATGCGGAACACCTGGAACATGACCTTGAAAAAAGCAACTATACCATCGATCTTTTCATACAATATAAAAAGCACCTGGGACCCGTGCGTTATAAAATACTGCAGGAAGCACAGATTCTCGTTGTCCCTCCCCGTGTGCATAGACTCCTGGGACTTAAAAAGACTTCCCTGCTCAGTCCCATACTTCCTCTCTACAAACTCAGCTGTAAATTGAAAGTAGATTCGTGGATCAAGTCAATCTTATTACCCGATAAGTACAAAAAGCAAATCGCAGAATTGAACCAATTTAAAAAATAACCTCGCCACTCCATACCCGATTTGGACGGCAATAAACAATATTCGTATATTTAATACTCATCACCGGATTCTTATCCGCCTCCCTTCTTTTTCTAAAACCCAACGTACCAGGTCGTAAATATTGTTAACTCCTTAAACAATTACCATGGGTATAGAAACCTTATTGCCTGGCGAAAAAACAGCTTTTGCATCCTCCGAATTACAACCATTGCTTACGGGAAAAATGTTGGTTGAGGGAGACCTGGAATATGAACAATCCAGGAAGATCTGGAATGGAATGATAGACAGGAAACCAGCTGGAAACCGCACCTAACGAATTAACACTCTACGCCGCTTTATTGACCTCACCGGATGGTATTCCTTTGGTTGGGTTTGTGGGATGTTATTCCGGCGATATGGAAGAAGGGGAACGTTCTATTCAATCCTTGCGGAATTTCGGTAACCCGGTTGCTGACCTGTTTCAACCCATACCTTATTTGCAGGTTCAGACATTGCTTGATGCGGCGTGCCACATGGACATCGGTACTATTGGAAATCCGGCTTTCTGAAGGAGCTTTCCGATGAAGCAATCGACACGATCCTTTTACACATGGAGTCTAATCCTTCGCCATTCTCCGCGACCATCTTTGAACTATATGGAGGGACTGCTTCACGTGAACCTGAAGGCGGCTCTGCTTATCCTCACCGTGAGCTTCTTTATGATCTTGTGATCATGTCAAACTGGGTAGATACAACAGATGACCAGGTCAACATTAGCTGGAACCGAAAATTATGGGAAGCGCTTCAACCTTTTCTCAGCCCGAAGGTGTACGTTAATACGCTGAGTGTAGAGGGCCAGGACAGGGTGAAAGAGGCTTATGGCAAAAACTATGACAGGCTTGTACAGTTAAAACGTAAGTATGATCCTGATAATTTCTTTCATATGAATCAGAACATCATACCTGGTTGACGCATTACCTGGTTGACGCATTACCGGGTCGACGCATTACCGCATTACCGGGTTGACGCATACGGGTTAACACATTACCGGGTTAACGCATTACCGGGTTAACGCATTAGCGGGTTACCTGGATTCCACGGCTCCCGGCGAAGTCGCCGTCGGTTTTAACGATTTGGTTGTTGCTTTGGATGACCCTTTTGTAGTCTTATCAAACCCCGGAATTTTCCGGATAACTTTTTCATACGCCTGTGCATACTTCATCATTCCGATATCGGTTGGATGGGTTCCGTCTACGGTGGATTCTGAATCAAATCCTATGTCATCTGCTGTAAGCAGATAAATATTTTTGACACCGCTGCCTTTTAATAACTTAAAGGTATTTGAAAGAATATCACTGGTCCAGCTATACCGGCTGATGAATGAAGTGTCCATGTTAACCCCTGGCAACCCGCAACAATGTTCTACCAATAAAACCGGTGTCTGAGGATGAGCCTTTCTCATGTTTGTTACTGAAGTCCTAATGCGCTCACTGATCTCATTGGCTGTATAGGTTTTGCGGTCGTGCAGATTTGGCTGGCAATCGAGCACAAAAAGACTTGCATCCGTTTCATTGATCAGGTCAATCAATGGCTGCTCTAAACGGCCGTTACCAGAAAAGCCAAGATTGATAACCTTTTTGCCTAATCTTCTGCCAAGTATATTTCCCCATGCCAGGCCGGGCCTGCTTGCACATGCGCCTTGCATGATGGAGGTGCCATAAAGCACAATTGGTTTTTCATCGCTCACCGGAATCGGATCAAATGTATTATTTGTTGGGACTTCGATCTTCATCCATTCAGGTGTATTGTATAGAGGAAGATATAATCTGAACTCCTTAACCGGAATGGTCGAAAAAAAATTATTGAATTTATATACAACCGTATCTCCAAAACTAAAACTTCCTCTCACCCAATGCCAGTTGCCATTTACATCCAACGCGTATAGATCAACTCCACTCACGCCCGTAGCCGGCATATGATTCATGCTTTTGTTACCTGTTACTTTATACCTGATCACTATCTCACTAGCATCGGAACGGAACCTGATATACTCTCCGGCCGAATTATGCGATAAGCGCCATACCTCGGGGCGGACCGTTTTTTCCGCTTTTGCCGGAAGCCGGTCATATGGCATTGCGAGTTCATTGTGCCATGCCCGGCCATCAATTACCGGAACCTTTGATGCTGCCGGGTCCCAGCTTTTATAGTTTTCGGGTGACTGGGAAAAACAGGTTTTCCAGCTGGCTAATAAAATAACCAGGAATAAACAAATGTGTCTGATCATGATACAAAATACACCCGCCCTTCATTTCTAACAAATGTTACCGGATTAAGAAAGCATTAACCAACAACAGTGTTACGTTCCCGGGCATGAATGCGATTGCGTTTTGCTTTAGCTACCGCGCCAGCGTTGGTTAATCCCATAAAAAGTTTGATTGCCAGGATTACCAATACAGCCAGCCTTGCTATACTTAGCCGCTCCCATAATGAAGCTCGTTTTACGAGGTCCGCATCCTGGACATTGCTGAAGGGCGTTGAAGTAATGCTAATCAATTCCGGTACAAAATAAATGGCAGTCACAACCAGGATGAGTATGTAAGCGCTTAATACAACAATGATATTGCTTCTGCGTGCATATTTCCAGTTGAAAGCCAGCGCGAGTACGAACAGCAAGATGGTAACCGGATGAATGATCTTCCAGAACAAATCAGGCCTCAGGCCATATTTTCCCTGGAACATACTTAATGAAACGGGTGGAGCTGCTGCCCATACCGGCACCACGTTAAGGTGTTCATAAACGGCGCCGCCAATGATTATGGCGAAAGCAAGACAGGCAATAGCATAAACGAGATCTCTTTTCATACAATAAAAGGTTTGTTGTGATCACTGCATTTACAATGCGGTAAAAACAAGATGAGGAATGATGATTAAAAAATGATGTTAATGGGAGCGATCGTAATTAACCGGCAATGGATGACAGTATAGGCATAAGTTAATCCCTCACCGGCTCTGGCGCATTTTTAAAATGCTTGTATTTCCCAAGCAGCCGACCTAAGAGGTATGTCGCAGGTATAATAACTTTCTTTACAAACACGGGCATTCCGGCAATTTCGTACTCGGATGCATATCTTGTCAAGAGATACGCTCCGTCAAACTTCTCCGGCCTTTCACTGCCTGATTTGTTCTGTGCGGCAAATACCGAGGTCAGATAAAATACTATCGTATTCGCCGGAGCAACCCATGCCCGGCAGTGCAGCGGCTCTTTTCCTTCGGCCCAGAACCGGTGGGGCACCCCTCGCTTAAATACCATGGTATTCCCGGGATATATGTAACCTGGTTGTTTTCCTTCAACCTGGTAACCCATGATTCCCGAAACCACTGTCAATCCCTCATCCTGTTTAAAATGTGTGTGCATGATCGGTCCTGATCCAGGCTTGCAGAAGGATTCGCCTATTACCCGGTCTCCATCCGGTGTCTGCTCGATCTGGTGGAAAATTATTTTTTCCCCGACACAGTTTTGGATCGTATGTGGGAACTGATAGTTCATTTGCTTTTTGTTTCGGTAAAGTTCACTAAATTTGGACAATGTCCAAACTCAAGATGCATACAAGGGAGAAAATACTGGATAAAGCGTTAGAAATGTTCAATGAACGGGGAATTGAATATGTCGGATTGCGCGAAATAGCCGGGGTTCTCGATCTGAGGGTCGGCAATATCACTTACTATTTCCCGACTAAAGATGACCTTGTTTACCAGTTGTCACTTGAACTTACAAAAAAGAATGCCGGTATAATAGTCCACCACGAAAACATCAGCCTGGCTGGATTCTTCGAAATCCATTATAAGGTGTTTCAGCACCATCAGCAGTTCAGGTGTTTGTTGCTGAGTTTTGTTCACCTGATGCAACAAAACAAACTTATTGCGGCTGCCTACAAAGAAACCCAGAAGAAAAGAAAAGAAGCGATCAAATCAAATATCAGTGTGCTGGCAAATAACGGTTACCTGGATATCAAGGACGATAACGAGCTTGAATTCCTGGTCACGACACTGGCCCTCGTGAGCCGTTTCTGGATTTCAGAGGCTGCTATTTCTTTTAGAAATCTTGAAGGCCATCAACAGATCCGATATTACCTTAACCTCATCACGACATTGTTTTTACCCTACTGCACAGCTAAAGGAAAAAAGGATATCCGCGCTTACCTGGACACGCTTGATAAGCCGAAGACGCAGCATCTTTCGGATCCTGTTTAACATGCTTAATCATGCCAATATGCATGATCAATATGTCATTATGTGAAGGAGAGATGACTGACGTGTTATCATTTGAAGAGCGATGACTGACCTGCTTCATTTGAAGAGCGATGACTGACCTGCTTCATTTGAAAAGTGATACCCATTCACGTTGCAAGTGGCCGAAAAATACAATATGAGCGCCATTTTGTTTCGAACTGATCTTTTTAAACCTGATTTACTTCGCGTGTGATTTCTCCTTAAGAACTCCACCACTCGCTTCCTTTATCGTATGTACATAAACGAAAGCCGAAGGATCGATTGTTCTGAGCGACTCCTGTATTTTTTTAATCTCAAGGCGGGTAATGATAGTAACAATAATTTCACAATCAAAGCTCACATCAAAAGAACCTGGCAGATAACCTCTCTCTCCAAAATAAACAGTGATTCCTTTACCCAGGTCATTAACCAGCAGCTGCTTGATCTGTTCCGGTTTCCTGAGATGATGTGCATGGCAGTAAACTCTTCAATACCATCCACAACATAATTTGTGGCGCGGGTGGCGGTGAAATAAGTAATGATGGAATACATGGCACTCTCAGTGCCAAACTGCAGGGCCGCGACCGCAAAGAGCACAGTGTTGATCGCCATTATCATTTCGGAGCTCGAGAAGCCAGTCATCCTGTTTGTATACACGGCAATCACCTCTGTACCGTCAAGCACACAACCTGTCCTGATAACAAGGCCCAATCCCGCTCCAATCAGTATTCCACCAAAAATGGCTATCAGTAACCTGTCAGTAGTAATTGCCGCGATGTCTACGTATTCAAGACCGAGGAATAGCAGGACCACTGCAATAGATGTTTGTACGGCAAAGGTTTTACCTATTTTTTTATAACCAAGCCAGATGAAGGGCATGTTCAGCACCAGTAAAAGCAAACTGACATTGATGCCGGAAAATTCATGAAGTAATATTGATATACCGGTAACGCCGCCATCAAGAAACCTGTTTGGTAACATAAAACCTTTCAGGGCCACTACTGAAAAAGCGATCCCCAGTATCATTTGGGAAAGATGTTTCGGGTTCCGGAGATGTTTCCAGTCGATCGCTGCAGGCTTGAACTTGGCTCTCATAATAAACAGTCAGTCCGGATCAGTTAAGTTTTGTTGGTTAAGAAAGCACTGTAATACTGTCCACAAAGGGATTTCGAAGGATTGATATCAATGACTAAAGGTAATTGAATTCCGGGTACCGGGCTGCCATATCACGAAAACCTGCGACAGCAGACTTATCATGTCAGTTCAAATTTTTACACAAAGAAACAAACCCTTACATTTAATGTACGACGCCATTCGTTCACTAGTCAAAAATCCTGCAAATGCTCCAAAACCATTTCAAGATAGCTTTTAGAAACCTTCTCAAGAGAAAGGGATATACAACCATCAACATACTGGGCCTGGCGATCGGTATGTCGGTCTGCCTGCTTATTGTTTTGTTCATCAAAAATGAGATGAGCTATGATCGCGACCAGGAGAGAGGCAACCGGATATACAGGATGGTAGTGGATCGCAAATACCCCGGACGATCAACATCCTATTCAATAATTCCGCAGTCTTATGCTGCGGCTGTAAAGCTTGAATGCCCCGAAGTGGAAGAAGCGGTCCGTATATATAACCAGGGAGGAGCCAGTTTCCAACTGACATATGAGGACAGGAAGTTTGAAGAAAAACGTGGCTATTTTGTTGATTCAAATTTTTTCAGGGTTTTCTCTGCCAGGTTTCTTGCGGGTGATCCTGCAACTGCATTGGCTAAGCCAAATGCGGTGGTGTTAACAGAAACTACGGCAAAAAAATACTTTGGCAGTGTTGCCGCTGCTACGGGTAAATTGCTAAAGCCTGAAGGCAATGACAATCCACCATTGGAAGTAACAGGTGTATGTGCCGACTGGCCGGAGAACTCGCATTTCATTTTTGATCTGCTGTTTACAACCGCGGGGCGGCCCGACTTCAACGAAGTAAACTATGTGAATTTTGCCGCACATACTTACCTGCTGTTAAACAAAAATGCTGATTTCAAAGCCGTGCAGGCACGATTCCCGAAAATCATAGAGAAACATGCTGCCGGAAGCATCGAACGCAGTTTCGCTATGTCGTTCAAACAATTCCAGTCTGCGGGAAACGGTTATAACTACTATCTCCAGCCATTGCCGGAGATTCATCTGATTTCCCATCTTGAAGCAGAGCTGCGTCCCAATGGCAGCAGGCAGTCTATTTACATATTCAGTATAGTAGCCGTATTCATCTTGTTGCTGGCATGTATAAACTTTATCAACCTGGCCACCGCCAGGTCAATTGAACGCGCAAAAGAAGTGGGTATCCGAAAGACCTTTGGTTCTGAGAAAAAGTCACTGATCATACAGTTCCTTGCTGAATCAACGCTCTTAAGTTTTATGAGTATGTTGTTGTCAGGGGGCATACTTTTCCTGCTGCTGCCGCTATTCAACCAAATCTCAGGCAAAGACCTCCGGATCAGTGACCTTTTCACTTTGCCTAATATCATCTTACTTTTGTTGTTTTCCATTATTACGGGGTTGGCAGCGGGCATTTATCCTGCATTCGTTCTGTCGTCCTTTAAACCAATATCGGTCCTAAAGGGTAAATTCAAATCCAGCAATTATGGCCTCGCACTCCGCAACGGTCTTGTGGTATTTCAGTTTGCTATCTCCGTTATACTTATCATTTGCACGATCATTGTTAATTCGCAGATGCGGTTTATGACCAGTGAAAAACTTGGCTTCAATAAGGAGCACACTATTATCATTGAAAGAACTGACCTGCTGAACGATAACACGAGGGCGTTCAAGAACGAAGTGATGAAGATACCAGGTGTTGAAAATATCAGCGGCGCTTCATCATTACCCGGGATCAATAATTATTTTGGAGTCAGTTGGCAACAAAAGGGCAGCAGAGAACCGATGACGGGCAGGGGAATAATCACTGATGAAGCGCATGCGGCCACTCTCGGTCTGGAAATTAAAGAAGGAAGATTTTTCTCAAAGGATTTTTCAACCGATTCACTCGGAGTTGTTTTGAATGAGAAAGCGGTGCAGGAACTTGGCCTTAAAAAACCTATCGGGGCACAATTGACTACGCTGGATGAACTATTCAACGGAAGAGACGGCGCACAATATGTGTATACAGTGATTGGAGTTGTCAAAGACTTTCATTACCAATCGCTCCATAATCCCATCACACCGCTTGTTTTCACAAATTCATCCCGTTTCAATGATGTGATGTTCCTGACAGCAGTCAGGATCAAAGCGGATAATTTTAATGCAGCCGTTACGGCATTGGAAACAAAATGGAAAACATTTGTCAAAGACCGGCCCTTCCAGTTCAACTACCTGGATAAAACCGTAGCTGAGCAATACCAGGCAGAATCAACAACCCAGAAAATATTTTCTTTCTTTTCTTCCCTCGCCATTTTTATTGCCTGCATTGGTTTGCTGGGACTGGCGGCCTATGCCACTCAACAACGCATGCGCGAGATCAGCATCAGGAAGGTATTGGGTGCTTCCTCAGGTAACATCGTGCTGATGCTTTCGGGAGACTTTCTGAAACTTGTTATAGTGGCTGCCCTTATCGCATTTCCCATTGCCTGGTGGTCGATGTACAAATGGCTACAGGAATTTGCGTATCGCGTCGATATCGGTTGGCAGGCATTTGTTTTAGCGGGCGTGGCAGCGGTGATCGTCGCCCTGCTTACTATCAGTTTCCAGGCGTTCCGGGCGGCTGTGACTAATCCGGTAAAAACCTTAAGGGCAGACTGATCGTCATTAACTTAAATGTTTTATCTTTTCGAATCAGTCTTCACCAAACCCAACGATTCCGGAATCGCGCTTCAACAAAATCAGGTGCATCCATTTGCCAGAACCCGGCCAGTGCTATATTTGAGCCCTGGTGCGGATGTCTAGTGGGCGGAATACAGTAAGACCGCGGAGGTGAAGTTGATGCGAAGCGGGTAACATATAACCAAAATCGAGCATGAGTAGCAAATTTACAACCAAGGCAATAGATTGGAAACATATCCGAAACCCGAAACACCTGACCCAGATGGTATTTGGCACCGGCCTCGCGGTTGTCGCCATGAAAGGTTTTATGATCCCCAACAGGTTCCTTGATGGCGGGGTAACCGGTATTTCGATCCTGCTTCATGAAATGTTACATGTGAACATCAGTTTACTGATGTTTATACTGAACCTTCCCTTTATATATCTCGGGTACAAAAAGATCGGTAAAACTTTTGCCGTACAAACTTCGATAGCTGTTGCACTGCTTTCACTGGGTCTGCTGTTTGTTAATATCGGACCGATAACGAGCGACCGGCTACTGATAGCAATATTTGGTGGTATACTTATAGGCACCGGTGTAGGAC
>NZ_JBTLQG010000043.1:0-40228 GCF_054461535.1 Flavitalea antarctica | reverse complement strand
GTTATTATCCTGCTGATGGTTAGCCCGCCCTTTGCGGCGACGTAACAATGAAACATTGGCGGCATAAGGGTCCGGCAAGGTGGGGAGATATTGGAGCAAGCCGAATGATAAGGTGAGTAGACATTTATCAAACTCATCATCGTTTTTCAAATCGCCATAAAGTAATAACCCATAAACTGGTGAGATAGTCAGCAACGCATTGTTTAATGCCATGGCTGTGCTTTCAAAAGAAACAGGGGGAAGCCCGGCACCAGGTATCATCTTCACGGTTTTGCTCCAGTTATCCCTGATGATGTCATTATCATACAACATTACAAGCTGTGTTGCCTGGCTCACGTTTAAGGTGAATATCGTCTGAAGACTTTCGAATTCAAACGGTCTTCCGTCAACCCTCACCGGTTTATTCACATTAGCTCTGCAAGCTGTTTGAGTAGAGATGTTTTCAGTTCCTTTCTGCAAACTGTCGTAAAAGAAATAAAACTGTTTTGAGTAAAAGAGGTCAAGGTATTGCAACATGGCATCCTTGCCATTTAATGGCGGATCCTCCCAGAGATTATATCGTTGCCTCACGGTTGGTGCCGATGCAAAAAGAGTCGCAATATTTATGCGGCCGGGCATTAGCATTACCAGGGCATTCTTAAGCTGTATAGTACCTTTCTCTTCAAGTGCTGCATCTTTCAATCCTGCCCAGATTGCTTCGAGGCCGTTGAGTACGCCGATGGCCATTGCTCCTGTGCCGTCAGCCTCCACCGGGCCGGCTATGTTAATGGCTGCAGCAGATATGACCCAGGCCGCATCTGCAATTGCAGCCTTACCAGTGATGCTGCAAACAGGGCTCTTTGTCTGGAGTATTTCGAAGGATGAAACATCAGTTTTATAGGATATAGCAACCCGGTTAAGTTCGGCGTTCCAGCGCGATGGCCTCGCAGGATCATAGCTGAATGCAACAGGTTGGCCATACAAATTCCATGTTGCTGCTGCAGCTTCGATGGTACGACTGGTATGGCTAATTGAAATACTTAAGGTTTTGGGCAGTTCAATGGTTGCTTCTTTAATATCGATGCCGTTATTATCTGGTGATATATCGCTAACGACCTTTTGCTCGAGATTCAGCAAAACAGATGCGGTTATACCTGCGGGGATGATTAATTTATTGTCTGCGCTTACATGCAATACACCACTAAGCTTTATTTCACCATCAGCTATTGTTAATCCGCAGTAGAGATTGTCTGGTGAAGCATCAGCAAACAGATCTGCGCTGATCCAGACACTGCCCTTTGGAATCTTATATTCACGCGGGCCGGTTATGATAGGTATGTTCCTGACCTGTAAAGGGATGAGG
Source organism: Flavitalea antarctica (assembly GCF_054461535.1). Taxonomy (NCBI): domain Bacteria; kingdom Pseudomonadati; phylum Bacteroidota; class Chitinophagia; order Chitinophagales; family Chitinophagaceae; genus Flavitalea; species Flavitalea antarctica. The sequence continues at coordinate 38,886 of NZ_JBTLQG010000043.1, read as the reverse complement.
ATAAAAGGTCTTATACCTCCCTGTAACCAAACCTGCACTACGGGGATAATGCGATAGAGGTCAAACCATACCCTTATCCCATCATTGTTGATAAATGGTCCGAGGGTTTCAGTTATTTGTCCGCCCCGTCCCCAATCTGGTACGCTACCCGGTTGTTGACTACTCACGAAAGGCAGCTCCCGACGGAACACACGGATATTTTTATCTGTTGACTGTGGTGCATCTTCTATCTTTTTAAGCACCGTGCTCAGCTGTTGGAGTTCTGTAGTGGGTAGTTGTTCCGATGAGAAGGTTCCGGTCTCTGCAAACCGAAAACTACTCCCAGTAACACTGGGATCACTGGTAACAGCTGTGGCCAGTATCTGCTGTAGCCGGAGGATTTCATCTGCGTTTGTGTTATTGGCAAGCGTTATGTCACCGCAAAGCTTTGCCAGCGTAGCCAGCAATTGGTTGTCGTGCATGGAAAAAGATTAAAGAATGAATCAATCTTCTTCTAATCAGAGTTTGCTGCAGACAGATTTGAACAGGGGACGTATCAGCGTAGTGGACCGTGCGAAAAAAATCCGGAAGGTCTATAGAAATTACCGTGTGATATCAGATAGTGTTGAATCGTTAATGAAAAAATGAACAATGAATATACATTATTTTATCCCATTGGTCTCCTTCTCATAATTATTATTTAGCAGCACTTCTCTTGTGTATTGTAATTGCAATCCCGGCCGGCTTAAAAGTGAACAGTTGCAACATCTTTTCATTTGCTTCCATCAATTGAAAACTGCCTTAATAATTAATTAAAGTTCCTGCCGCCCACAGAGTGTTGGCAACAGCTTTTTGCTCTTTACCCTGCAGCTCAATTAATTTCTGTCGCGCTTCCAGGGTTTTCAGTTCCCGGGCGTTCACAAGGAAAAGCGAACTCTCGCCGTTTGAAAATTTGATCTCTTCGCCACGTTGTAAGGTTGCATAGGATTGAACTGCCTGCTGCTGCAAAGCAATCTGTTCCCGTAGCTGGCGCCATTCATTATAATACTGTGCCAGTTTGGTTTCCAACAAAACCTGCTTGTTGATTTGCTGCAACTCCGTCTGTTCAATTTTTAATTTGGCCTTCCGGAATTCACCACGTCCTTCTGAAAGACGCAATGGGATGGATACTGACACACCATAACGGTAGTCGTTGTCGAACCATGGGCTGCTGAATGCCTTTTGTAGATTATGAGATGGGATCAGCTGGTTATATTTCAAATAAACCGATGGTAAAAGTGACTGAAATTTCAACCTCTTTTCGACCTGCAAAGATTCAAGTTTGAATCGATATTGCTGCAACTCCGGATGCCGTTGCACCTGTTCCATCAGGGACTCCAACTGCATATTTTCAAACATGGCAGGCATAGTGCTTTGCGGGGTAACACCCTCGGGCACTGAATAGGGCTCATTGTTTTCTTTCCACAGAAAGACGTTAATGCTCAATTGTGAATTGGTAAAATCCAGTTGAATTTCGTTTGCCCTCAGTTGGAAGCTTTGCAACTGCGCCAGTGCTTCCACGGTATCTATCGCAGGTCCTTCGCCAATGCTGAAGGAAGTCTTCACGAGCCGGAATCGTTGTTCTGCATTTTTGATCGCTTGCTGAAACAATTGCTGTACCTGGTATTGTTGCCACCAGTTCCAATAAGCCTTTGCCGCATCGTAAACGAGATCGTTTAAAATGGTGCGTTGCTCCTGTACCGAAAGTTGCTGAAAGATTTTTGCCTGCTGTAATGCGGCGCGTCGTCCATCCATTACCAGTCCTTTTGCAACGGGAACACTAAAGCCAACATAACTGCTGTTACCTTTTGTTTCCGGAGTTGAAGTGCGCTCGCCACTCAGGCTCTCCAGCCCTGCAACAAGATCAATTCCATACCAGGTAGGTATTTTTAGTTCGCTGATCTGTTGATCATAATACAACAGGCCCTGGAATTCTTTCTTATTAAGAGTGTTCTGGAACTGCGGATCAAAGTTACCTCTTGCCGATGTGACCTCTGCTTTGGCAATGTCAACACCCAACGCGGCCTGCCTGGAAACGGGGTGATACTTCTTCACCACTGCAAGATATTCTTCCAGTGATAGTGTTTGTTGCGCTGCTACCAATGCCCATGAGCACAAACCAATTATTGTTGCAACTATAGCTTTCATTTTTTTTCGGTTTGTTCTTTTGTCCGATTATAATAGTCTGGTGGGAATGAATTAATGTTTCGCCAGAGTTCGTACCATACCGGCACGTCGTTCAACAAAGCCAGCCCGCTGGCACCAGTGCCCATTTTTAATTCCTTTGGCCATAACTTTTCCTTTGGATCTTCAGCTACCAGCACCCGGAACCTTCCATTGGTACTCACATTGTTTTCAACAGCCACCACCTTTCCCCTGAAGGTTCCCGATGAAGCCTGGGGCCATCCGCTGAATACGATAGCAGGAAAACCATCAAATAAAAACATTACGTTCTGCCCTTGTTGCACAAGTGGTAAATCAACGGGACGTATAAACATCTCAACTGCATATTGTATTTTATCAGGGACAATGTTTACGATCATTTCGCCTTCTTTCAGGATCTCCCCAATACCGGCTTTTTTTGCCTGTACTACCTGGCCGCTTTGTGGTGCGATAATATAATACATGCCGTTACGTATACTGTAACTGCTGTACTGGTTTTGTAGCTTGGCCACTTCTCCTTCACCGGTTGCGATCTCTGAGAGAGATTGAAAACGTTCGCCCTGGGCCTTCGCCACTTTCTCGGCGTACTCCTGTTCGGCCCCGCTCATCTCCAGTCGCACAATTGCCAGCTCCTGGCGCGTAGCAATGTATTTATTTTCGGCACTTAGCTTTTTTGCTGCAGCATTCTGAAAACCCTGGTTGCGTTGTTCCAGTTGAGTAAGGGACACGAGCCCACTGTCGAACATCTGACGCTGCCGGTTATATTGCAACGTAGAGATCTTGTATTCGTTTGCAGCTGCAGCCGCTTCAATACTGTCGCTCTGAAGCCTGGCCTGTAACTGTAATATTTTGTTTTGAAGTTGGGATAATTTCAACTGAAGGCCGGTTGACAGTGCTCCAATCTGCGTTTCAGCGGCACCTGCTTTACTTCGGTAAGAAGTTATTCCCTTTTGTTTGGCCTCGATCTGTTCCCTCGTTCTTTCCAGCAATTGCGGATCGAGATATCCATCTTTTATTTCCGCCAATTGTGCAAGGGTATCCCCCGCGGCAACAAAATCTCCTTCTTTAATATGCCATTTAATAATGCGGCCGGGAATGATGGTATTGATTTGCTGCGGACGCTGTTCCTGCCGCAAGGATATCACTGCGCCCCTGGCACGAATCGTTTGTGTCCATGGTAAAAAAAGTAAAATGACAAAGACAATGAAAATGCCATAGGTCCAATAGCGGATATAGCTTTTCCTGCCCTGGAGATAAATGTGGTTGTATGCGGTACCGTGTTTCATAAACAGGCTATTAATAGTTAAGTACTCAGGATAAGGCAATGGTTCTGTCGCATCCCCGGATAAAGGCATCGTCATTGGTTGCCACGATCACCGTAGCATCAGTTCCATACAAAAGAAGATGCTGTATCTGCCGGGCGGTTTCTTCGTCCATGCTCTGCCATGGGTCTTCCAGCAGCAAAAGCTTTGGCTTGTGAACCAATGCTCTCACCAATAAGATCTTCATGACCACATTCTTCGGAAGGCGCTTTCCGGTTGGATCGAGTTCGGTATCAAACCCTTCTTTCAACGAAGCAACAAATGACGACAGACCTGTTTTTTGCACGAGCTCCGACATATAAGCAACGTCTATGAACTCATTGCCCAGCGAGATATTTTCCCAGAGCGTTCCGGCAAAAACATCCTGATCGCTCAAAACAATTCCTGATTGCGACCGAAGGTGGCCGAGATTATAATTGCCAATAGGAACATTGCTGATCAATACCGAACCTTTGAAGCCATCATAGGCGCCGGTCAACAATTTTAAGATGGAACTTTTGCCGCTCCCATGTTTTCCGGTGATGCCGACCTTCTCACCCGGTTTTATGGCGAAGGAGACGTCATTTAATATGGTTCTACCCTCCTGGTATCCAAAAGTGACATTGCTAAATTGCACGGCAAATGGGGGCGCACCTGGGGGTAATGTAAAACTGCCTTCTTTTTCCGCAGGTTTGTCCAGCAACTTGGCAATTTTTTCAACTGAAGTTAAAGCGCTGTACACACTGTCAAGGTTAATGATGAGTTTTTCAACAGCATTGATGATAATGATGATCACGATCTCCGACGCAACAAATTGCCCGATATTGATCTGCTGGTCCAACAGCAAAATACATCCGACTATCAACATGGCTGCGGTGATAATCACTTTAAATGCAATGAGGACTTTGTATTGCAAAAGCAGGATCGAAAAATGGGCTTTGCGTGCCTCGATATAGCCTACTACTTTTTCATCTGCCTTCGATTCGTGAAGACCGTTCCGGGAAGAAAACTTAAACTGTTTGACCACCCTGGCCATCTCTTCCAGCCAACCAGCCACCTGGTATTTATATGTGCTTTTTGCGAGGCTGGTCTGAAAACCTTTATCGCCCGTTACGCGGAAGATTAACACCAGCAAAAGAAGCAGGAGAATACCAAAAAAAATAAATGCCGGATGATAAAAGCTTAACAGCAGCAGTCCCAAAATGATCTGTGTTATAGCCAATGGAAAATCCAATAGAATTTTGGACAGGCTTTTCTGTAAGACCGGTATATCAAAAAACCGGTTAACCAGCTCTGGCAAATAATAACCATCGATTTTTTGAAGGTCGAGTTTTGGAATATGTGTGGTAAAGGCAAATGAATAACGAACAAAAATCTTTTGCTGAATGCGCTCAATAATTTTCATCTGATTCATCTGCAACATGCCATTGAACAGCACTCCTGCTACCACCAGTGTGATTAAAATAACAAGAGAGGTCGACATGGCTCCACCTAATACAAATCCAATAATTGCCTGTATGCCCAGCGGCAGGGAAAGCTGGATTACACCACCAAGGATTGCATAAAAATAAATGGAACTGATTTCGGTTTTTTCATCACGCACAAGTTGTGCAATCCGCCTCAACGGATTAGTCTGAGCCATAAAAATGCAGTTATGTTATGGATAAATACTAATGTCTGGATACTATGCAAGGGAGGTCAGAACGCTTCGATTGGCATTCTGATTGCAAACTTGTCTGGATATCAGCACTCGGGAGGTGGAGTCGGAAATCCCAGGGTGGGAGGAGAATACGAGATAGCAGTCGCCAAAGCGTACGATGTCTTTGAAGGAGGAACGAAAACTTTTACGACGTTCACTGAAAGATATTCCTTCCCTTCTTTTTTTTCTTTGGCACCCTCTGGCTTTTCTTCATCGATGTAAACGTAGAAAATTTCTTTTTGAGAAGAAAACAAATGCAGCACAGGGATGGCCTGCAATAGCATCAGGGAGATAAACAATAAAGAAATTATTCTTCTCATAAAATTCGCCCAATGGCAATTTGGATACGAACAATCAAAAAACCGGAAGGTTCAGACAAAATTAAAAATTATCAGGAAAAAGAAAATGACAAAACATATTCTTTTTGCGCCGCGGCGTCGACGTGGTTTTCAAGATCAATCACCGGCAGCGATTTGGCTACCTCATAATACAGCCGTCTTGCCGTGCAGTTATACAGCAGGAAGCCCGGTTCTATCCCAAAAGCGAGCGTACAGGTTTGTGCAGCAAACTACGGCGGTGAACCATGCTGTTATAAGGTATCGTTTCTTCATTTCTTCTATCTTTTAATCCTGCGGCGATGTGTCGTTATTCCCTTTTACTGCTCATAAGCACCACGGTCACGGCCGGTCGTTTTGGGTCGGGCCTTGCCGTTAATGTCAGTTGGTTGAGCGAGTTCAGGGGTTGCAGAGTTCAATCCATTGCTGCCTTTTGCCATCCGGAAATCTGCTGTATGCATATCACAACCGACACCCAGAAACAACGGCTCCGCCACAATATCATGTTCTCCTTTAATAACATTTTGGGCCTGTGGATATAAATTATAGTCCCAGCGGATGTTTGTGTTCTTATTGTTCGACGTTACCTTCCCGCCCGGCCGGGGCACAATGATGTTGTTCAGAATAACTATGTCCTCAGAATTGTTCGGGAACAGTTCCTGGTAGCCTACGATGGCGCCGTTGTGATAAGTAGTGTTGTTGATGATGTCTACATGCCGGGTGCGAAAGGTGTGGATCCCGGAGCCGCCATTGAAGGCGCTGATATTGTTTGCAATCAGCGCACGGCCCTTCCACTCCGGACGGCGTGGTCGTGGCGGAGTACTGTCTGCCGTCGCTTTAGCGGTGTCAGTTTTAGGCTTATCGGCCGTTACCTTGACGGCCGCATCTGCATTGGGATTAGTCGCCCCGTTGCGTGCCTGGTCAGTTACATCAAGCAGAATTCCATTGCCGTCGCTCAGTTTGCCAATCTGTTCCCATGGTACCAGGGTTTTGTTGTACCACACCCGGTTCCGCTGAATGATGATGTGATAACCCGGTGCATCGTCGTAAGCCCAGTTGTTTAAGGTCGTAATGCCTGAGCCTCCGTAACGCATGAACCAGGCATTATTATAGACTTTGCAATCCTCAACCGTCAGGTAGTCAATCTCAATCCCGGTGATTCCCCCGCCCGGACAGTTGTTAACCGTACAATTGCGGATGACCAGGTGATGTGGCTTTTCATCCGCCTTGCGGTTCCTGCCGTTGAAAAAAATGCCGTTGGTATTATATTTCGGGTCGGGGGTCTTATTTTTTGCTTCCGCCTGTGCTGCAGAAAGTACCAGCGAGTCGTTGGCTCCGGTCACGGTTATTCCATCCAGTATGTTATAACTTCCGGTTATTAGTATGCCTGCCCAACCGGCAGGCCTCACAACCGGCTTTGCCCCGGGCGCCGCCTTCCAGGTGATCCATGCCTGCTCAGTCCCGGAAGCCGAAAGCGTGACCACGGCGCTACCATTGCCCTTATCGTTGTCGGCGTAGTCGCCATCATACACCAGCACCGCATCACCAGGTTGCACCAAAGCCGCCGCTTTTTTCAGGGTGCGAAAGGCCTTTGAGGACGATTTGCCGTCGTTGTCATCATTGCCTTTGCCGGAAACATGCCACTGCGTTTGTGCCGAAGCAAATAGCGTGGCAGAAATTAAGCAAATGAATAAGTGGAATGTTTTCATGCTTTGTCTTGATAATATTTTTCCAGGGAAAACAGTGAAAGGAAAGACTTGTTTATGCATATTTGGCCGATATAAGAACAACATGACGGTGCCATGCACGTATGTGCCTGGTCACCCGATAGTAGTAGGATAAGCAGCTTACTACCCTAACCCGGCTGGGATTTGAGGAAGACCTTTGCCTTTTAACTGCCGAAGCGGTTCCGATCGACCGAAGGCTTCATTCTTTTCACCTTCATCAATTGCCTATTAAAATTCGCGACGGTGTAAAATCCGCAATCATAACAAATAAAAGATGGTCAAATAGTATAGGTATTGGCGCGGAGAGTGGTAGTCTGCATTGCAAAACGCCGGTAGCTTTGGGTCTTTATCCAACTTCTTAATAACATTGCTATGCAATATCAGTTATCACCACAACAAAAGCAGGCTTTTCACCTTGACGGTTACCTGCTTCGCAGGGGATTTTTTTCGCCGTTCCGGGAGAAAAACCTGTCATGTATCCAGCTGATTAAAAGGTGGCTGACAGTCAGCTCTTGCAAAGCGGGGTGAAAAAGCTGGAAGGCGCTGATTTCCTCAGTAAGGAAAAAGAAATTACGTTGCACGTTAAGTAACGTTTCGCTCAGGAACAATGAAAAATTACCGTTCCGTTCCGTAAATTAAGTATCGCTAAACAACCATAAGCGCATGAAAATCCTTTTCTTTTGCCCCCGCTGGGGATGTGAAACAATGTCCTGGAAAGAATTCTTTTCAAAAGTAAAAGAAGCGGGATACGATGGAGTGGAAACCGGGTTTCCGTTCACAATAACGGCTGAGGAAAAAAAAGAAATCACTAATGGTTTGAAAGAGCATGGCCTCCTCGCCATCGGGCAGCATTGGCAAACCGTGGAAAGTGATTTTGAAGAACATAAGAAAATCTTCGGTCAGCATTTGTACAGCCTTGCCGGTCTGAAGCCACTTTTCATTAATTCCCAAACCGGCAAAGACTACTTCACCGTTGCGCAGAACCTCGCCCTGATGCAAATGGCCGATGAAATCAGTAAGGAAACGGGCGTCATCATCCTGCACGAAACGCACCGGGGCAAATGGTCTTTCGCCGCGCACATCACGCATCAGTATCTGCAGGCAGCGCCCCAAATAAGACTAACGCTCGACGTTTCGCACTGGTGCGCCGTAGCGGAAAGTTTGCTGGAAGATCAGCAGCCGGCCGTTGACCTCGCCATTCGTCACGCTGACCATCTCCACGCCCGCGTGGGTTTCGCCGAAGGGCCTCAGGTCATCGACCCCAGGAGCCGGGAAAATGACGCCAATCTGGCTGCACACCTGCACTGGTGGGATACACTGGTGGATATCAAACGAAAAAGCGGCGCCAGGACTTTCACTATCACACCTGAATATGGTGCACCTCCCTACCAGGCGCTTTTGCCTTACAGCGGTGAAGCCATAACCAGCCAATGGGAAATCAATTGCTGGATGAAGGATCTGCTGAGGGAACGTTACCGTCAATAATGGACGTATAGCGATGATGGAATTTACTATAGAACTGGCACAACGAACCAATACTAATATGTCAAGGAAGATATCAGTTTTCTCTTTGTTCCTCCTCCTGTTTTTTACGCAACCGACAATAGCCCAGAAATACGGCAACTGGCAATGGTCAGCGAAGGGGTTGCCGGTTTATAACTACACCGGCGCATTGCCGGTAACGGCTTCAGACAAAAATGGTATTGATGCCAACCTGCCGGAGGACCCGTATTTTTTACTGGGCAATTACCGCACGACGCTCATTACCCATGTTAGCGGCATTTACCAGATGCTGACGTCTGAAAGGGCGTGGGCACGCATCAACCAGGCGGAGCAGCCAAATTATGGGTGGAACGACGCAGGCGTCACCTTCAGCGATGGAAGTAAAATTGCACTTGTCGGTGTCAACTCCATCGTCGCTGATCCGTCCACCCAAAAATACTTCGGCGCGGGTTTTGCCCGTTATAACTACCGCATTCCGGCCAACATCACCTGCACTCGCATCCTCTCCGTCAAACCTTCGCAAAAAATAAACACCGGCCACCCGGCTTTTGTGATTACCGTCATGTTGAAAAATAATGGCACCATGGCTCAAACGCTGTCGTATAACGAACGCATGCTTGTTGGCTTCGTTCTTAATGGCACGCAATACACTGAGAAGGAAAAACGTCTGGTTCGATATCGCTCAACCATCAGGATCGATCACAGCAGGCAAACAGTTCTCGCCGACATTGGTTACAAACCAGCTACCTTTTTGGTGGCCCCGAAAAAGACTGAACGCTTTCAATATGATGTTGACCCGCCGTCGGTGTTCATGCACACTGCAAAGGGAAGTAATTACCAGGCAAGTGTCCATTCAGAAAGCGACACATTGTCCACAGAAGTGAAGACAACCCTTCAACCCGGCCAGGTCGTTCAGTTCAATATTGTTATTGGTCTGACCAGGGAAGCAGCCTTTACCGTTGTGCAGAAATCTGCCAGCGAATTGCTAAGCGGCGCCGATGCCACAAATGCGGGAGAAGGGTTGTTTGCCGCCTTATGGAAGAGTAAGTTGCCAGATCTTGCTTCAGAAAAAAACGAAATACTACGACGCGAAATGTTGTGGAACGCACACGTTATGGAGGCATCGGCCAAGTACAGCGAATATTACCAGGAAACGTTAATTCCGCAGGGTACGGTGTACAGTTATTACTTTGGTGATAATATCTCCAATCGTGATCACCTGCAGGCAGCGTTGCCGGCTTGTTATACCAACCCTGAGCTGGCAAAATCAATTCTGCGTTATGTGATAAAACACGCAGAAGAAGACGGCGAAATCAAACGTGGTAATAATGGGTTTGGCTACACAGCGCCCTCGCTATATAAAGAAAGCGATGAACAATTGTATTTCTTCAACACGCTGGCCGAATACCTCCTGATTACAAGAGACTATGCTTTCCTTAAAGAACTCGTGGCTTACTACCCTGCCGAACATCGCAATAAAGACGCTGTTCTTACAGTGCTGAAAAAATTCTTTGTCTACCTACGTGACGAGATCGGGACAGGTGAAAACGGCCTGGTAAAGATGCTGAATTCCGACTGGAGCGATAGTTTTTTTCACACATATTCGCCCAATGTCTATTCAAACACAGCGGAATCACACCTTAATTCGGCCATGGTGCTGGCGGTTCTGCCTAAGCTGATCCAGGTATTGAGAGATTCAAAAAATACTGAAGCGAATTCATTTATCACGGCACTCACGGAATACCATGGATCCATTGAAAAGGCCTTCTTCAAAGATTTAGGCGATCGAAAATTTACGGCCCGCGCCTACCTGAATAAAAACCTGCGTTTCGGGTTAGACAACGTTTGTATCGAGCCGCAAAGCTACCTCCTGCAGATTCCCTCAATACCCACAGCCCGTAAAAAGGAGATGTATGAATACATAAAAAGCAAGTTGCTTTCACCTGAAAAAATTGGTATCCGCACAAGGGAAAAACCACTGTGGAAAGGCAAACCGGATGGTGAAGACGGCGGCATCTGGTTTTCGCTGGAATACCCATTTCTTTTAGGCGTTGCCAGCTTTGATAAGGAAGAAGCAGAGCGCCTTCTGCTCAAGTTTTCGTTTCAAAATTTTTCGGACAATTATCCCGACTATTGGGTAGGCCAGTGGACAGCGGCGGACGAAGTAAATTCGACGCTTTACCGGGAGGGTCTGTATGCCTTTTGGGTGCCCTCGCAGGACAGAAAGCGCGCCTTCCAGGGCTTTTGTTCGCACCCTCATACCTGGCCGCTTTTCTGTTATTTCAAATTGCGGGAGAAATAGTCGTCACCGCCGTCCCCAATCTTACAGGGCTGCCTGTCCAGGTCGTCTTCGGTATCAGATGCTTTCCGTTTTGAAATTTTGCCTGACCCAGTCTTCAATAGGCGTCATATTGACGGGAAGCTTTTGCAAGACTTCCTGCATGGCAGGGTTGTACATTACAGGGTAATTTCCGGTTTGTGTAATTCCCTCGTACATGGCTTCGGTATCTTTTCCGGCGCCCTCTCCAAAAAGTTTTGCGAGGATTGCCCCAAATTCCTTTGGTGGCATCTGACGGTACTGCAGCGGCATGTTAAGGCCGATGGAAAATTTTCTTGCCAGTTGATCTCCGGTCAGGTTTTCAACGCCGCTGACCCGGTACGAATGGCCTGCCAGGTGCGGGCTGTAAACCGCCTCAGCAACAAAAGCCGCCACATCAACCGTAGCTATCCAACCCACCGGCATTCGTTCGGGAGTAGGATACGTTACTACCCGTTCTGCCTCTACAAATGGCGCCGTCCAGGGCCCCAGGAGATTCTCAGCATAAACAGAAGGCTCAATAAGAATATGAGGAACCCCGCTTTTTTTCAGGTAATCGGCAATGTCAATACGGACATCGATATAGGGTATTCCAATTTTTGCTGCCGGAATAAACCCGCTCGTATTCCATACCAGCAACTCTACACTATTTTCTACCGCCGCATCAATTACGTTCCTGGCATATTGGAAGCCATCCTGAGGGCTGGGCAGAAAAAAGGGAACCAAAAAGGCCACGGCGTTGATACCTTTTGAGATTTCGGATAATCGCCGTGGATCCGCCATATCAGCAACAACTGCTTCTGCACCGGCATCGTTAAGCATACTCACCTTGTGTGGTTGGTGTGTTGTGGCTACCACATTTGCGCCTTTGTCTCTTAGCGCCTTTATTACAGGAAACTGCTGTGAGCCGCCTGCACCGTAAACAAGTACTTTCATGTTTTTTGATTTTGCTTTGAAATGAGTTAGCAAACCTATATATCTTTACTATATATTAGTAACCACTATACTGTTGTATACCGGTATACTGCAGTATAGCATAAACTACGGTCATGAAAAGTCGCAAAGAAGAGTGCGTAGAATACATAAGGCCTGTGAGAGATGTCTTAGACATCATCAATGGAAAATGGAAGTTGCCTATTCTCATTGCCTTGTCGTTTGGCAACAAACGCTTTAAAGAATTGGAAAGAGATGTAGAGGGAATAACCCCAAGGATGTTATCAAAAGAATTGCAGGATCTCGAAATTAACCAGCTTGTTATACGAACAGTGTACGATACGAGGCCTGCTACTGTGGAATACAGTTTGTCGGATTATGGCAAGTCGCTGGATAATGTTATTGCTGCTCTGCGAGAGTGGGGCAAGAAGCACCGGACGAAATTGTTTGCAAAGCGCTGATACTTTTAACCAAAGATGCGTTTAAAAATTCCTTACCTGGCGTGAAAAGATTCAATTCTTCGCCAGTATAATCAGGATGATACCCACCACGTACAACAATAACATCAGGTATAAATTGCGGTAGGTTGTTTTTGATGCGGATGCAAATTCTTTCCAGATGAAAATGCCCCAAACCGCCGCTATTACGGTAGCGCCCTGCCCCAGGCCATAAGAAATAGCCGGACCGGCTTTGCCGGATGCGATGATGTTAAACGACATTCCCAGGTGCCAGATGATCCCACCAAGAATACCAATAAAATGATCTTTGGCCGAACCACTGAAGTAGTCACCAATGCTTAGCCTTGAGCCGGCAAAGGGGAAACGCATCTGCAAACCGTTGAACAGGAAATTGCTTACTACCACACCGATAGCGAAAAACACGAGGGCGGTATATGGTGTGAGTTTTCCAGGTTCCGGAGTTGCAAAATCTGCAGCCATGGATGCTGCCACATATTTATAAAAAAAGCCCATCAGAACACCGGCAACAATGGCCAGCCCCAGGCCTTTTCCGGAGAAAGAACCCTTGCCCTTGTTCACCTGCCTGTAAGCCGCCGCATTCAGCAGAATGGCGATTGCAATCAGTGCCACGCCGCCGAACAAGAGTGACGCGCTGCCCTGCGGATTGTCGGTGTAGTTAACCACTACACCTAAAATAAGTGCAATACCAATTCCTACGGGAAAAGCGACTGACATCCCCGCCAACGCAATAGCGGAGACCAGCAAGATGTTGGCAAGGTTAAAAACCGCCCCACCGGTGAAGGCAGAAAACAAATTCGCGTTATCCGCCTGCTTAAGGTCTTCCACAAATGGCCGGCCGGCATCTCCATTGCTTCCCAGCGTAAAAGCCATGATGAGCGACAAGAGCAGGATGCCCAGGGCATAATCCCAGTAAAACAATTCAAACCGCCATCCTTTGCCTGATAGTTTTGTAGTGTTTGCCCACGAGCCCCAGCAAAGCATTGTGATTATGCAAAAAAGTATAGCAGTGGTGTACGATTGAATAATAAACATGATCAGTTTTGGTTTAAATGGTGGGGCGTATAGGGACCAAACAAATTTTACTTTTTCTCAGCATTTCCAAAATGCGTTTCTTGCAATGGGTGATGAGTGTATCTGAAATCGTCAATTTCTTTCCTGCCGGGCGCCGAGGTTTGGGCTCCCATTCTGGTAACGGAAAGCGCGGCGGCGCGACAGGCAAAACCCACGGCAGGCTCCCAGTCCTGGCCCTCAGAAAGCGCTACGATCAGTGCCCCGTTAAACACATCCCCGGCAGCAGTCGTATCAATCGCCTTAACTTTTGGTGCGGCGACCAGGCCGTTAAAGTTTCCCGCATTCACATAAGCACCTTTGCTGCCTAAGGTGATGATGACGTTCTGGACGCCTTTGCTTTTGAAAACAGCTGACGCTTGTTGCGCCGAGAGTTCGTCACAAACGGAAATACCAGTGAGTAAAGCCGTTTCAGTCTCGTTGGGAGTAATGAGAAAAAGACCGGTGTAAACTTCGACGGGCAAGGTTGCGGCCGGAGCAGGATTGAGCACCAGCTTTTTAGCTCCTTCCCGGGCATGGCGTGCTAAAAAAGCAATCACTTCCAGCGGGGTTTCAAGTTGTGTAATGAGCCACGCCGCGTCGCTGTTCTCAACGGCCGCGGTCACGTCACCAACCGAAAGCAGGGCATTTGCTCCGGATGCGACAATAATACTGTTCTCACCTTCGGCATTCACCGTTATTACCGCCACGCCGGTTGGTGCGCTTTCATCTTCCATAATATGGGACACATCAATCCCTTCGTTACGGTAATGTTCCACCGCAACTGCCCCAAAGCTGTCGCATCCTACCCGGCAAACAAACTGCACGTTTCCACCAGCCCGGGCGGCCGCCACTGCCTGGTTGGCGCCCTTTCCACCCTGGAACACAAAAAAATCACCTCCGATTATGGTTTCGCCGGGCGCGGGGAACCTGGGAGTTTTCAGCACCATGTCAGTGTTGGACGAGCCAACCACAATAATCTTATTGGTCATGTTAGTTGTTTGCGGTTTTTAGCCAGGTGGAGATAGCGCCACCGGTCTGGCTGGCGTCAGCATATGGTACCAGGATGATGTTTTGCCCGGTTTTTTCTTTTTCGCTCTTGATTTCAACCGCTTGACCCCCGACCCAGTTTTGTGGAAACACGGGAGAAATCTTTTTTATCACGGTACCTTTTTTATCAACCGTTACCTCCGCAACGGGGAAGCCATTTATCTTTTCGTCGAACGCCAACACGTTTGGGCCGCGCTGGAAAGCCACTTGTCCCGGGTAGCTTTTACCACCATGGTGCGTTATCAAAGGCATTGAAAAACTTATCTGAACTTTATCGCCCTTTTTCCAGGCACGGGTTACGGTCAGGCTCTGACCCGGAGTTGCCGGCTGCGTCCGGCCATTCACAGTAAGGGCAAAATCAGTCGCCCACCAGGGCTTTCTAAAATGCACGGAGTAGGCCTTTGCACTGCTTACATTCGCTGTAATGGTTATATTTCCATCAGCAGGAAAAGCGGTGGTTGTGGTAAAGTTCGCCATTGTTTTATTTGCAAGCGGTACTGAAAATGTTCCGGGTTCATAAAAGAAAAACGCCGGAGCCTTGTTCAATAACCCGCCTGTAAAAAACGGCGCCATCGCAATACCCCGCGGCACACTGCTCATGCAACAGGTTATGTTGCAGCCGAAGGGTTTTGACCCCATTAGCGGTGTGTAGTAGCTAACACAACCAGTCTGAGGATTCTCCGCGCCCGTAAGGTGGTTATACAGCGACCGCTCGAGTTCGTCAACATATTTCATTTCGCCGGTCAGGCAAAGCAGCCCGTAACTCAACTGCAACCACGTAGTGGTGACGCATCCCTCACCCATGTTGGACGTGCGCTCGCCGGGAAGCACCTGGTCGTCCTGGAAATGCTCAAAAGAAGACGAGGTACCGGTAATGTACAAACGCTTTTGAGCCACATCGTTCCAGGCGGCCAGCACCGGTTTCAAAAAAGTTTCATTTCCGGTGATCCGGTAGAGCTTGAGGATGCCAAGGATATTGGAAAGCATTTCATAAGCCTTGCCATTCGCGACCTTATCAACACGACCAACGGAATCGAGGGTGCTGATGATTCGCGGTCCGCCGGGATTATTGTAAGCATTGACGATATAGTAGCAAAAATCAAGGTACTCTTTTTTACCGCTGAAGCGATAAAGTTCAGCCATGCTTTCCAGTATGCTGGTGGCGGCCATGCCCACGTGGGCCCCGGATCTTATGATGTCCTTCTGCCCCTTGCCCGGACCAAAAGTTTTGAGCAACAGGTCACCAATTTTCTGCGAAGCGGCTAAGGCGGGTCTATAACCCGAGATCTCGTAGTAACGCAACAACCCCATGAGGTCATAACGGTGGCTCCATACATCCCAGCTTGTCCAATGGCTGTCCATATCATAGGTACCAAGATACCCATCAGGAAGCTGGGCCGCGATAAGATGTTGTGCGCTTCGGTCCAGCTGGATTTTCAGGGCCGGATCACGATTGTCCGCGTAAGCGTTCGAGGCCGCCTCCAAAAACTTACCAATATGTTCACCAATCCAGGAATGATTCCCGGGGCGGTTGATGAAGCCCGCCAGCAAGGCCTCCTCGTCGACTCTTTTCAACCGCAGCTCGGTGTTCGCTTTCAGTTTTTCGCCCAGCCACCCGCCAATTTCACTACCGGCAACGTCAGGTGGAGAAAACTGCTGTGGCACTTTGTAGGGCACCACCGGTAAACCGGCATCGTAAGTCACGTTTTCGTATCCTGCCTGCGCGTTCCATTTCCTCACGTAATTGTAGGTGGGGATGGATAGGGTATACACGACGGCTACAAAAGGCGAAGGTGAAGTATAGACAAAATTCACAGTGTTTTTTCCATCACCTATTGAAACCGCTTTTTGCTCTGAGTGCAACTTCTTTTTGTCGAAATCATAAAAGTCGGCAGTGACTATCCCGTCTGAATGTTTAGGCGATGCGTTATTAACAATGAACTGGTAGGTCAATTCTTTGCCCGCCACCTGGTCTTTTGGCGTGCTGTTTCCGAAAGCAGTGCTATAACCCAGAAAGTGTTCGGGCGCCGCTGCGGTAAGTTTTGGTATGATGGACATGCGGAACTGACCCCAATGACTTACACGCAGTGCAATGATGTTTTCCTGGTCCCAGAGAATATCATTTTCAGTGACCGGGTAATTGCGATAAGTGTCGCCGGAGCCGGTCGAACCAATTTTTTTACCATTGAGATAGGTGTCGTCAGACTGCAGCACTTTCCCCATGCTGAGCGACAACAAACCCGTTTTATTAAACGCGGATTTCAAGCTTGCCGGTATCACCACTTTCTTACGAATCCACAAAGTGCGGTTGGCCGTGGTTCGGTGGTCATCGCTCCATTTCAGTTCGGCAAGCGTTTCCCAACCGCTGTCGTCAAGATCCATTCGGCTGAATTCCTTTTTGTCTTCAAATTTAACCTTCCACGGCCCCACGAGCACAAAGTCCTGGGCCCAAACTGTTGATGACACAAATAACATAAGGAGCAGTGCACCGGTTTTGATGGATTTCATTTTCTTGTTTTGAGTGATCTTCGCTTCCTCGCGAAGTATAGACTATAAGCGTCAACCCTAAAGCACAGGTGTGTTAAGCTACTATTGTTAGATTACCTCGAACAGAACTCCACCGCTCATCTTCGTTAATTCGACTTCTTATTCTGCGGCTATAAAACTACTTTAAGTTCTCCCGACTCTTTAGTAAGCACATATTTTTTCGTCACAGAAGACTTCCCTTTGGTCACGGTGATTTCGTAAGTACCCAAATGACCACGGTAGTCAGCTTTACCCTTTGCATCGGTTGATTTCGTGAAACTGGTCTTCCATTTGCCGGCCACCCACTCCCGCCAAACAGCGGCGTTAGGTTTCTCGGTCCAGTTCTTACGTACCATGGCGGCATCAGGTTTCCAATGGTCGCTTTCCCAGAACCCCCACATAGTGAAGCCGGATACCTGTGGATGGCTGTAGCAGGCAATTACAAAATCACGTGTATAATCAGCCTGCAGAGAGGTGTCCACAGTATTCACATCGAACTCGGTGATCTGTACGGGGAGCCCGGTTTCTTTAAACAGGTCGAGATCCCGGATAACGTCAGCTGGATTGCGTGGTTGGCGGCCAACGTGACCCTGAACGCCAATGGCTTCGATTGGTGCACCCGCCTTGCGCAAATCCGCGATCATCGCGAGATAACGCCGGATGTTTTGTGGGCTGGCAATGCTGTTCAGCATTGAATACTCATTGATAAACAACTGTGCTTTTGGGTCAAGCTTTTTCGCGAGTTGAAACCATCTCACCGCTTCATCTTCTGAGATAAATTTGAAAAAATCCCTTTCGTGCATCAGTTCGTTGATGACGTCCCAGGCAATGACACGGCCCTTTGTAAAGGCCATTCGTTCTTCAATACTCTTGTTGATAAACGCCTTGAAAGCCACAGTATCTTTCTCTGCCAGCTGCCGCAATTGCTTGCCATTAAACTTCCACCCCGGCCACACCAGGTTGTGACCACGCTGGCGAAAGCCGTTTGACTCCAGCCAGTTGAAACCCCTCATAGCTTCCTTTCTCCTCGCTTCGCTGGTGTGCCACGAACCGCCTTTCAACCCGTTGCCAATGGTTGTGGTGTTGAAAAATTTCTTCAGGTAAGCGGCATATTTTTTACCGTCTGCAGAATCGTCGTTTAACCATTTTTCGCTCACGGCGGTGCCCCACACAAATTCGGACTGAAGCATTTTGGCCCGGACGGTTGCACCTTCGACAGGTTTGCCTTTTTTGTTCACTACGATTATACTGATGGGTGCCGTTCGGATTTCGTCAATGCGTTTGAGTGCGTCTTTACGCCAGGCTGCGCCTTCTTCCCGACCAATATACGTCAGCTTCGTTAAAGGCAAGTCAGCAACAGCTATCTTCTTTTCAAAATTCAACACCTCCATGCCCGCCACATTTACCTTTTGCGAAAGCGCACCAAAGGTGAAGTTGATAGTGACATCACCGGCTGCTGCATTATAGAGCGAAACAAAGGGGATGTCCATGTATCGCCATTCCGGACCTGCTGTGAGATCCACCAGCACCAGCCGCTCGGGAGCGTTCATAATAAAATAAACCACCGCTTCACCGGATTCCTGCTTTGCATATTCTGCCCGTAATGCAAACCGGGCAAGGATTACGTCACCCTTTTTTATGGGCTTTGTATTTTTCCAGGAAACCTGGACATCGCCATGCGCCTTTCCCGCTAAAAAGATTTCGGCTGTGTACACGTCAGTTGCATCTGTTTTGCCAGCCGTGAACTCCGGCGTTTTCCCGGCAGTGGTGCGGTTGGAGAAATTGTAGGTGGTGACAGCATCGGCCGGGAAAATATTCACCGGTTGCAATGCCTTGAGGTTATCGGGCAGCGCAGGCAGCGTTTGACCAGGTGCATCACTGAAAGCAACGGAAAACAATAGAAGGAGGTAGCAACATTTTGTAAGGATGTTTTTCTTCACTCGTATTTTCATTACTTCAATCTTTAAGCTATTCGCCGTTGTTTGTAATATTATTTCAAAACTGACCATGACTCTTACCTAAAGTTCAGCGCTTAGGTGCGCTGCTTTTTATTGGCCGGCTGCTTTCCCCTACCACTTTCATGGACTGCCTGTGCAAGTCGTGCACAAACTTTCTTGCCTTCTCTGCTTTCTTTTTGGAGGCCTTAACATTTTGCGCCATTGAGAGTACCGTTGGTACAAACCGTCTAACGTCGTCTTCGTTGTCGAAGTCGAACAGCCAGTCGCCGAGGCCAATGTCACGCCACATGATCCCCTTGCTACTTTGTTCTTCCCATCGGACAACAAGCGCCGGGATACCCTGCGAAATACACATGATCGGACTGTGCATTTCCAATCCAAAATGACCTGCGGATTTTTTATAGATGCTGACGGCTTCATCAGTAAGCCAATGACGGCCCAGCCAGACAACTCCAGGTTTTACATCTTCCGGTAATTTATCCCAGACCCATTCTTTGCCGATCGGCATCTCAGTTTCATCTTCGTGTACAATCAATACTTTTAAACCCGTTTTGCGCACTACCTCTGTTATCGCTTCGCGCAATGGCTGGTGATCATGTTCTTTCATTTCCTCGTTACGGGCATGACGCGCTGTATCTACCGGACGGTTTTTCTCTTTGTGTAACCAGCCTGGTGTGTGCCTTTGTTTGGGAATGCAGGTAAGAAATCTTCCCGCCTGCAGGTTCACCGATTTCAGATAGGCCGATGCCTTTTGCTCATTGGTCACATCGATTGAAAAAACAGCATCAGGACAAAAGGCCATAATGGGTGCCCGCACCCCGGCATCTTTTGCTTTTTGGTGAGATACAGAATCACGGAAGTAGACAAAAGCCGCATCATTCAAAATCTTTGTTTCAGGGGTGCCATAGAGACCATAAGTGACACCGAACACACCAAAAGGCTTTCCAAGCTTCTTGAAGTGTGCGAGGTCTGCCCAGGCAATCGTTGCTGGTCCGGAATTATGCAGCAGGAAATCTGCTTCAGCAATGGCCGTTTCCAATCCAGGATTCGGCGCCTTGCCTTGCGCATCAAGTTTTCCCTCCACCATTTTCAACCTGGGGAATCGTTTTTTCAGCATAACGATTTCTTCCTCCAGGTGATGGTGGTACCATGGCCAAAACGTGATGATGGCATCAGGAATGTACTTTTCCAGGAGGGCCAGCATCGCCGGCGTATGGGCGATGTCACCAATGTTCTCGATCTGCCATCCGCTCCGGAGCAGGATGTTCCGCGGACGTTTGCCATCCCCCACTCGTAATGTGGGAAGCTGTGCCAGTACCTGTCCGAACAACATTATACCTGTTGAAGTTATGGCGGCCTCTTTTATAAATTTGCGTCGGTTGTTCATTTGCGTTATTTGACACTTGATTTATTGCCCCTCGTGTATGACTTCGGCACAGCTTCAACTTGTGTTGTGAATATGGAAAACCCTTTTGCCGGGATCGTGCGATTTTCAATGCTGATATCCTGGTCCCCGAAATTGGCGACTAATTTTTTCCCGGAAGAAAATACGGTTTCCTGGAGCTTCTTATCGGCAGTGAGAAAACGGTGCGATAACATTTCATCATAACCAATCTGCTCTAACCAGGGGTGAAGTGTTTTGTAGCTCTTGATAAATGTGTTTCGATAAGCTTCCCAGCGGTCACGATCCAGGCTCCAGAGAGGTGCATTGCCATAAAGGGCATTGAACAGATCTTTCTTCCACCAGATTTCCGGGGCATGGTGATTGGCATCTTCCCACCGCCATGATGTAACGACTGCATCATGATACACGAGCTCATATAATGGCAAACGAATAGCTTCATTGATAGAGTACTTCATGTACAAAGGTGGAGCTGTCCGGCTTCCGAGCATAATGGAAGGCCGCTCTCCATTCCGCCAGTCGCCATAGTAATAGATGCTTCCCCTATCGTTGATCTCTGTCCCCCACCACGTGCGGTGCAGGGTCATCATGCCGTGGGCATAAACGGTTTGCCCGTTGCAAAAATCGCCACCCCATTCGGAGCCTAAGAATTGGTGTAAAGAATCGATGAGATATTGTTGATTGGTACGAATCGCGTTGGCCCAACCCTCCCGGGTAAGTGGATTGTCCTTCGACCAACATTCATATAAGCCGTTCGCCTGGTATACATCTACTATGTAAGACTGGTGTGCCCAAACTCCAAGCTCCCGGCGGAACCGGTCAAAGATATGAGGACGCACCGCAGCCGGATTGATAAAATGGCCAAACTGATTGACATAGGGAGCACCATCTTTTTTGCGTGCAACAATCTGGTTATATAGTCCGGGAAACGCATTGCGTTTGAAGGGTGTCCCGGTCTTTGAGAGGTCGTACCAAACAGAGTCACGGGGCTTTGTGTCGGTAGGCAATTCATAAACACCAGGTACAAACCCGAGTGCCGCGACAGAGTCATCATAACCCGCGGAAGGATACGGCGTATGGTTCGGGTTCCAAAGGAATAAGGCTTCAATGATGCCTGAATCTTTCAGCTCTTTTGCGAATGTTGCGTTCCGGGCGTTATCCCATACGTAAAGGTGTACACCACCTATCATGCGGTTAATGGCCGGGAGCTTTATTGCGTTTTCTTTCAGAGAAACGACTTTATTTTTCGGCCATATGTATTCGCGGTAGCGTTTGCATTGGGCCACATATCCACCTTTATCGAAGAAGGCATACCGCAACTTGCGTTCATAGCCGAACCTTTCTTTGGAAGCCAGCCACACGGGGTTGAAAGATATAGCACCTTCACGACGGCTGGCGGTAAGTTGTGCATCATAGGGCGTTTCCAGGATGGCCATATAGCCGGTGGAAAAGATCTTATCGGTAACGCCCATCCAGGCCATCGAAAGACCCCCACCGCAAAAGTAGGTGATGCCGTTACCCAACGGATAATTCACATCTTCTACCGGAAGTGCAAGGCCTTCGCCGTCGGTGAGCAAAAGCTGGTGACCAGCAGGTGATTTAAAAGCGGCAGGAAAAGAAAGCGTATTCATCGGCTGTCCGGACGATGCAGATATTGTCACCTGCAATTCTGCATTCCCGGCCAGACGAATCTCCGTCGAGAATGCAAAAGATCCGGTGAAGCTCAGAAAAATTGAACTTCCTTTTTGTGATATGCCTTGCAGGCGAAACTCATTGGAAATGGCGAACTGCTCCCAACGTTTATTACAGCGTTTGTCCAACACCGTTAGCGCTGCACTTTGATCATTGAAAGAGATTTTCAGGGCGGGATCTTCCAATATCCAGATTTTTGAAACCGCCATTTGCGACATACCAAAAAACAAGGAAGTCAATAGCAAGACGGTCCTGTAACTATAAAAACAGGATAAGACCGAAGCCACTTTTTTTATTGCCATAATGTGATAAAAAAAATATTTTTTCATTGATTGTTATATCGTAAGCAAAGGGATTTCAGGGGGATGAAATGGAAAGATCATCCCGCTTACGTTCCCACGATTGCTTGCGCTAGAAAAAGTTAAAGGTGTTGCCGTCCGGCGCTGAATGGCTTTTTCACAGGAGTAACAAGGTGTGGCATTTTATTGCTGGAATATTTTTGATAAAGGATGTTATAATATCGTAACCGTGGCGGTCTTTATTGATGGATTTAAGGTACCCAGGGCACCCGTAGCAGTCAGGGTAACTGTGTACTTACCAGCAGCTGCGTAAGTGTAAGAGGCGGCAGTTGCTGTGGAAGGTTGACTACCATCACCGTAATTCCAGCTATAGTTTATGCCATTTACACTGGTGTTCGAAAAACTGACCGTTTTTCCGGAAACCGAGGTGGTAAAATTCGCCACGGGCACCAGGAATGACGCGTCGATCAACAAAGTTGCAAGGCGGTTCGGTGTGGGCAACTTGCTATTGTTGTTTACTCCAACAGCCATGGCAAATTTTTTAGTTGGGTTGGCTACCAGGAAGTCGAGATCCACGCTGAAATTAAAAGAAGCTTCACCAGCGCCATCGGCGATGGTGACCCCTGCTGGCAGGCTATATCTGCCGGCAGGTAACAGCTCCGAACCGGCTGGCAGTTTTCCTGCGGCAAGCATACGGTTTGTTGTATCCGCATCAGCAAAAATCAAAGCATCGATGGCCCCGCTTTTTTCAACTCCCGACCGGTAAGCCGCCAGGGGAATGTGGAGGCGTTTGGCAGCTGCATCTATTGTGAAACGGTACGCCTGGCCCGGCACAGCTACCTTATTAATAAAAAATACACCCCCGGTCGCTATACCTTCAACTGCGGCCGGCATGTAAACCGTTTGCTCGGGATACACTGCCTCCATTATCTCTGTTTCCTTACTGCACGAAACCAGCATGGGACCAGCCAGCAGCATTGCGAAAAAAAAGTTTGCTTTCATGTCAATTATAATTTAGCTATGGTGATTGGCTATGCTTTTAGCTTTGGTAGACAGGCGCCTTACCAAAGTGGATTTTGCACCAGGCCATTTGCAATATTTAAATCGTTTTGAGGAATCGGAAAAAAGTACATTTTCGGTTCAAAGGCCCTCGGTTCCAGTGAAAACGGTGAATATGAGAACACGCCGGGCGCTGTTTGTGTCACGTTCACTCCCCGAACAGGTACCCCAAGCGTGACAGGTGCCGTCATCCACCGACGCACATCCCAGGCACGGTGATCTTCGAAAGCGAGCTCAACCCGGCGTTCGCGACGGACGATGTCGCGCATCTGCGCCTGGCTGCCCAGGGTCACCGGCGGCATGGCCACGTTCTGTCGATTCCTCACACGATCGATGTAGACTTTGATGTCCGCGCTTCCCGGTGCGTATTCATTGAGGGCCTCGGCATAGTTCAGGTAGATTTCTGCGAGACGAAAATATATCCAGCTATGCACGGCTGAGGCGGTGTTGTTTGTCAGGTTTGTTCCTTCGGATATGTACTTCCGCAGGTAGTAACCGGTTTTAGTGGCGTTAACGATTGGCCTTGCATCTTTACCACCGGTCCAGGTTTCGACGGCACGGGTGGTCCCGTTCCCAATAAACGAAGCGGCGTTCCGCACCACTGTCATGTCAAGGCGTGGATCGCGATTGGCATAGGGGTTAAGTGCATGTGCAGGGTTGTTCCAATCAAACGGAATGGCCGTGGTGGCATTTACTTTTATTTCATAGGCATCTACCAGGTCCTGGGTTGGCGTAGTACCGCTCTGGCCACGGTCGAACCCAATCGGAAAATTAATTGTTTCAAAGGTGTTAGAGGTTCCGTTGCGACGGGTAAAAATGATCTCCGTATTATTGAAAGAAGTAAACAAAGTGCGGTAGTTGTTCGTCAGTGCATAACCCGTCCCCGCTAAATCAATCACGGCTTTGGCTGCGTCTGCTGCCGCTTTCCAGCGGGCGGCCCGGTCACCCGCAGGCAACGCGATGAGTTCAGGCCTCGGATAACCTGCGGCCCAGGAAGAGGTGTTGAACAGATCGGAGGCCGCATACAAAAGCGTCCGGCTCTTCAAAGCCAATGCCGCGCCTTTAGTCACCCGTCCCAAATCACCCGTGGCATAAGTTACCGGTATATTGTTGGCCACTGAATCGCATTCATCCGTGATGAATCTGAAGCAGTCCTGCAGTGATTTCCGCTGGGTTGATTCAATGGAGGTCTCGTCCACAGGTGTGGTAATCAGCGGCACGCCACCGTATCGTTTCACCAATTCAAAGTAAAAGAAGGCACGCAGAAAGCGGGCTTCGTAGGTCCATCGGGTAATTTCCGCCAGTCTCTGGGCGTAGGCAGTCGGGTCAGTCTTTAGGGCATCGAGGTTCACTTTTGCCGGATCGGCAGTTTCCAAAAAGACATTGGCCTTCCGGATCGCCCGGTAATACGGAGTCCACACATCGGCCGGGTTTGTCACAGCATTCCAGGCACCCTGGTTAAAAAGCTGTACACTGACAGTCTCTATAGTATGTTCCGCTTCATCGGTAGTGGAAGCCATCATAGCTTCGTTCCCAATTTCCTGGAACCCTTCCCGTAATTCTGCGTACACACCGTTCAGCATTTGCTGTAGGTTGTTAAATGAGCCTTCAATTTGTTGCAGCGTCAGATCAGTTTCCAACTCCCTGTCAAGCTTTTGACAGGAAACCACAGCGACGGCCAGCAGTACCAGCGCAAAATATGTTGAACGTGTTGTCTTCATGTTTGATAATTGAAGTTGTGGCATTCGTTTTTTTACAGGTTAATTCTAAGGCCCAGGGACAGCGTTTTCATCGACGGATACCCTGTTAATGCCTCCGAATCACCTTCACTTATCTTATCCAATGTGAGCAGGTTGGTTCCATTTAGAAACACCCGGGTTTGCGTAAGGTGAATTTTTTTCATCGCCTTCTCCGGAAGCGTGTAGCCGATTTCAGCACTCCGCAGTTTTATAAAGCTGCCATCACGCTGCCAGTATGAAGAGGTGCGGTAATTGTTCAGATTATTATTGGCCGACAAGCGGGGATATTCTGCAGTGACAGTATTCTGCGGCGTCCATCGGTTCAGTGCGATCTCAGCGACCTGGCCATTTTCCTGGAAAGCATGATAGCGGGCGCCCCCGAGGTAGCGTGTTATACCAGTAATTCCCTGGAAGAAAAGATCAAGATCAAATCCTTTGTAGCGAAATCCCGTGTGAAGTCCCGCAGTCCACTGGGGCGTCTCGGAATAACCAATGGCAGTAGCATCGTTGCCGTCGATGATGCCGTCTGGCACACCTGCGGGGCCACCAATGTCGCGGTATTTTATGTCGCCGGGCCTGATGGCAATGCCGAGTGGTTTAGGACTCCCGGCAATTTCCGCATCTGACTGAAACAAGCCAAGAGACTCCAGCACGAAAGGCTGTCCAATGGCAGAACCACTGCGATAAAGGTTGGAGTTTAATTGAACCGGTTCGCCGTTATCTGTTATTTTATTTTTTGCGTAGAAAATGTTGGCTTCTGCAAAAAACCGGAACGCTTTGCCTTCTTTGCTGTTGTAACGAATTACCGCTTCGAAGCCCCTGTTTTCAACTGTGCCGATGTTCAGGTCCGGCAGCCCATTGTAACCCAGGAATGAAGGCAGGGTACCTGAGGCAGATGAAAGGATATCGTATCGGCTGTTATGAAAAACGTCCACAGAAAATCCAAAGCCATTAAAGAAATCTGCATCCACGCCTAGGTTTGCTTTCTTTTCTTTTTCCCAGGTAACGTCTTCGTTTAAACGACGTCCTTCTGACACGGAGAATACCTGGGTGTTGCCTGTACCGAGATAGTAAGAAGCTCCCGACGGATAACGCTGAGTGAACATAAATCGCTGCCCGCCGATGGCTTCATTGCCGACCAGGCCATAAGAGGCACGCAGCTTGAGAAAACTCAACAATTTATTTTTTTGCAGGAAGGGTTCATTAGACGCAATCCATCCGATGGATCCGGCAGGGAAAAAGCCGTAACGGGAATCTTCAGGGAAGTTTTCAGTACCAGTAAGGCCGCCTGAAAATTCTGCGATGTATCGATTATTGTTTATATAAGTGATGCGGGTAGCGCCACCATTTGTTTTAAATGGAAACGACTGATTGGCGGCATCTGTATTTGGATATGCTTTGTTTACCGTGGAGTGGTCAGTATTGAACATCAGCATTGCCGTCAACCCGTGAACGCCAAAATTCCTGTTATAGTTAAGATAGCCCTGAAGGCCGAAGATCTGCGCCTGGTTTAGCACAAATTCTTCCGGGCTTAAACTGGTATTTTGTCCAAAACCGGTATAGACAGTATCCCCGGCTGCATTTTTAGCAACTGAAAATCGTTGATAGCTGCGTCGTTTATTTGATGCAGCATTGTAATAGTTGTTAAACGACACTAGCGCAGACGCGCTGAGTCCCTTTACCCAGGTGTCGAGATTCGCCGACATACTGAAAGACGATTGGAGTACACTCCCGTTTGAGCTGGAATAACCCGTGTTGGTAAGATTTGCTACAGGATTATTGTTGGCGTTGTTGCCACCAATGCTGCCGTCAGGATTTGTAACAGGGAAAGCGTTTGGAGCTAACCTGTCCATCAGTGTAAAGTTGTTGCTGATAGTGAGGTCACCCGGATTTTTAGTGTTCCCGATGCTTCCCCCAATGTTCAACTGTGCGGAAAAAATTTTGCTGATGGTAACTTCAAGGTTGCTGCGAAGATTATAACGGTTGTATGACGGGTTTGCGGATTCATCAAAATCATCTCCAAACTTTTTGTACAGCCCCTGGCTGGTCAGTGCATTCAGCATTACGAAATAACGCACGGTGTTATCTCCGCCACTGAAGTTGGCAGTGTAGTTGGCCAGGGGAGCCCTTTGACGAAGCACTTTATCGTACCAGGACACATTCGGATGAAATACCTGGTCGTTGCCGCTACGGTAAAGATCCAAATCGTTTTGTGTGTATTGGGCCGGACGGCCGTCGTTAGACAGCGCTTCATTGAACAGACTCGCATAATTGTAAGCATCAAGAAATTTCGGTAGCGCGGTTGCCTCCTGGAAACCATATTGTCCCGTCAGGCTGATCTTCAACGGACCGCGGCTGCCTTTTTTTGTCGTGATGAGCAGCACGCCGTTCGCACCCCTCATCCCGTACACAGCTGTAGCTGAAGCGTCTTTTAGCACGGTGACCTGCTCTATCTCGTCAGGCACCAGGTGGGTATGATCGCCGATGATACCATCTATCACGACAAGTGGTGCTGCACTGAACCCGTATGTATTAAGGCCACGGATAAACATGGCTGGTGAGGTGGAACCGGGTTCATTACTTCCAACGTTTACAGTCAATCCCGCCACGCGGCCGGTCAGGGTATTGGCA
The DNA here is from genome assembly GCF_054461535.1 of Flavitalea antarctica. Classification (NCBI taxonomy): domain Bacteria; kingdom Pseudomonadati; phylum Bacteroidota; class Chitinophagia; order Chitinophagales; family Chitinophagaceae; genus Flavitalea; species Flavitalea antarctica. The sequence goes on along the minus strand of NZ_JBTLQG010000043.1, from coordinate 11,008 downwards.
ACGGAGGTAGTAAATTGCTTGCGTAAATCGGCGCCGCCGATGGCAGAAACAGCGGATGTAACATGTTTGCGGGCCTGCCTGGCAAAGCCGATATTGATTTCGTCCCGGGGCACAAGCACAAGCGGCTGAACCGTGTCCGTGGTCTGCGCCGCTGCCTGATGTCCCCAGCCCAGCAGTGCCGTAAAGGCCGTATAAAAAGCAATGCGTTTTTTCATTCGTTGCAATTTTTTTTTGTTTTTGAAACCCGGAGTCTCAATTCCGTTTCTCGTATTTGTTCAGACATGTCGGGCTAGCCGTTGGATCAGTTCCAACCCGGGTTTTGCTTCAGGTTACCCTTTAGCACTTCGTTATTGTCGAAGGGGAAAAAGTATTGCCGTGGACTCCATGCCCTTGTTTCAAACACAAAAGGTTTATAGCTGAAAGCTGTGGGGAACGGAGTAGTGTTATTCAGGCGCTGAATTTCCAAACCTTGAAAATTCCCCGCCATAACGCCGTCCTGTTCTGCTATTTTCCACCTGCGGATATCGTTGAACCGATGGTCTTCAAAAGCCAGCTCAATATCCCTTTCGTTCTGCACACGCTGCCTGAACTGAGCCTGGGACAAAGCTGCCGGCAGTGGCGGCATACCCGAGCGTAACCTGATGCGGTTCACCGCATCGTACGCTTCGGCGTTGGGACCGTTGTTATATTCGTTTATGGCTTCAGCATAACTCAACAAAAATTCATTCAGCCTGAAGATCGGGATATTGGCAACCTGATTAGCGGATGGCAAGGCATCGGGAACCCACTTCAACATCCAATGCCCACCTTTGCATGTTGCTTTGTTACTCAGCGCTCCTTCCCAGATCTGCACCTGGGTTACATTAGCATGCAGCCGGGCACCGACATAAAGCACGGTTTGGGAAAAGCGGGGGTCCAGTTCGGCGTATTTCTGTAACAGGTTGTTGCCTCCGGCAGGGTTCCAGGTTTGAGGCGTGCCATCACGCTTTTCGTATTTGCGCACAAAATTGAAAGTAACCGATGTACCCACCCAAAAGCCACCAGCGTTGGTAACGTGGTTGGAACGGGGAATAACGTGTTGCCAGGGAAACGAGGTAAGTCCTTTCGCCGTGCCGTACACTTTATTTGCGAGAATGATCTCTGAATTATCGTTTTGCTCCCAGGCTGTGCGGTAGTTTCCGTCAACCCGTTGACCGGGAGCGAGAACCGGAATCCGTTTGCCCGGTACGTCTACAAGTGCTAAGCCTGCTCCCTGGGCCCAATCCAGCACCGCCTTCGAAGCATCCGCCGCTGCCTTCCAGCGATTATTGTCAAATCTGCCATAGCCGAGCAGTTTATCGTCTTCAGCTGAACCGAAACTAATGGGTGGAGTGGCGGCGTTGAACAAAGGACTGGCGGCATAAAGCAGCAGCCTGGCTTTGAGCGCAAGGGCGGCTCCTTTGTGCGCCCGGCCGGTAAACTGTGCGGGTTGAACAGAGGGTAACTTAGCTACTGCTTCATCGCAATCCCTGGAGATAGCATTTACGCACTCTTCGAAAGTACTCCGTGGAATCTTTGAATCTTCCAAGTCCACGATCCTTTTCATTACAAGTGGAAAGCCACCGTAGCGTTTGAGCATTTCAAAATTATTGATCGCTCTTATGAAAAGTGCTTCGCCGGTTACCTGGTCTTTATAGGTGTCATCGGCATTCGGTACTTCACCAATTCTTTCAATAATGATATTGGCTGCGCGGATCGCCTGCCACCGGAGGAAGTACCGGTTGTCTTCATTCACCACTATGTTTTGAGGAGTAATACTCCCGCCGTTCCAAAGCTGGGTGAAAGAAAAGTCTTCGGAGGCTTCGGCTTCATCAGTAATGCCGGCAGAGATCGTGTTGTTGCCGGTCCCTATTACGAGGGCGGCGGCGGGAATGCCTGTTTCAGATGCCCGCAACGGCAACGGCGATGGCAGGCCATACTGGTACATAGTCGCTGTGTAGCGTTCCACCTCGACCTTTGAAGAGAAGATCACATCTTCATCAATGTCTACTCCCGGCGGCTTGTCGAGGAATTCAGTAACCTTTTTACAGGAAGTCACTAATAGCCCGGTGCAGGCAAGAAGCAGCAGCAGATTTTTTTTCATACAGCGTTGGTTAGAAAGTGATGTTGACGCCGGTGTTTACAGTTCGCACCAGCGGATAAGGTTCATTATTTGCACCCAGGTTGGGTGTTTCGGGGTCAATGCCGGGAAGGGCACCGCTCCATGTAATAAGATTGTTCGCATTCACATAGAATCGGGCGGTTTTGATACCAACTTTGCGCAGGAATGACTGAGAAAAGGTATAACCGATCTCGGCATTTTTCAGGCGCAGATATTGACCGTCTACAATCCAGTAAGTAGAGTTTACATAGTTGTGCGTAAAGCCATTTGCCCCGTTACCGACCGCCAGGCGGGGAAAGTTGATAGGCAGTCCGGCGGCATAACGTTCAGGACTCCAGCTTTCCTTAAGATATTCAGCGGCAGCAGCGGGATCGGCGTCATGGAATGCCTGGTTCGCGCGACGGCTATACTGAATGGAAACTTTGTCAGCGCCCTGGAACAAAACCGAGAAATCAAAGCCTTTGATGTTCCCACCAAATGAGAGCCCATATGTAATTTCCGGAATCAACGGGTCGCCGATGGGCACTTCGTCAAAGGTGTTTATCAATCCATCACCATTAACATCGCGGTATTTAATATCGCCCGGTTGCAAACGGTTCACATTAGTAAAAGTTGACACCGGCCGTTTCGATTCGTTTGCCTCCTCCCAGCTGTTATAGAGGCCCTCTGCAATTAATCCATATAGTTGACCGAAGCGATTGCCTGTACGATTCTGGTAAGCATATAATTTTGGCACTTCATCCTGGAAGATCACTTTGTTGCGGGCAAATGACATATTTCCCTTCACCCAATAATTAAAACGTTTGTAGTTGCTGCGGTAAGTAATCTCACCTTCAATGCCCTGGTTATCCATCTTACCCAGGTTTTGTGCCGGAGGGGTTACGCCCGCGAGTGCAGATATTGACTGGGGTGTTGCAAGGATGTTATCCCGCTGCTCCCTGAATGCATCCACCACTATACTCACCTTACTTCGGAACAAGGAGACCTCCATGCCGATATTGGTTTTAATTGCCCGCTCCCAGGTGAGTCCCGGGTTGTTCACCCGGCCTTCGCGAAGACCGGGATAGGCGGCATAATTGCTCCCGACTACGCCCCAGTAATAATTACCGGCAGGCGTAAAGGCAGTAGGGCGATATAAAAAGCGGCTATTGCTGTTGTATAAAAAGTCGCTGCTCAGCTGGTCGTTCCCGACCTCACCGTACGAACCACGGAATTTAAGAAAGGTGATGACATTGTTTTTTGGAAAGAATTTTTCTGATGAAGGTACCCAGCCAACAGAGTAAGCAGGGAAGAAACCAAATCGCTGTCCCGGAGCAAAGTTTTCTGTACCCGTGTAAGATGCGTTATACTCCAGGAGATAACGGCCCTGGTAGTCGTAAGCCACACGGCCTACAACACTTTGATACCCGTTTGGTACGCTGAACGCAAAAGACGGGTCATGGGTTTTGATCTGGTTGTATAGTAAAAGACCGGTAACGGAATGACCGTTAAATGATCTGCGGTAATCGAGAGCAAACTCGCCGGTGATGCGCCGGTTGCGATCAGGACTGGAAGTGGTAAAGCTGAATGGTTGCTCGTCCGCCTGCTGTGCAAAAATAACCGAGTTATCAGGCAACGTCCTGGCTATGTAGGTTACTAACGGCTTATTATATGAATTGATCTTACGGTTAGCGGTCTGGTACGCAATGATACCATGAGTACTGAGGCCGGGCGTGATGAAACCGAGATCATAATCGAGTCTCAGGGAGGTGTTAATAAAATTGCGTACATCGTTCTTATAGCCCGAGGTGTACAAACCGGTTACGGGGTTGCTGCCGTTGTCGCCATTGGCGGCACTGGTGGTTAATGTTACGATTTTTTCATCCAGTATACCCGGTGAAGAAAACGGTGCGGCAGTGGATATACGATTGATGATTCCCGTGGTACTGGCCGCATTACCGGTACGGTTCTCAACCTGTGTAGACAGGTCAAGTGCTGCCTTCAGTCGCGGTGTAATATCGAAGTTGAAATTGGAGCGGAAATTATAGCGCTTATAGCGGATCTGCGCATCAAAACCCGAGCCCACTTCTGTGTTGTTGAAAAGACCAGACTGGTTAAACATACCAGCTGAGATAAAATACCTTACTTTTTCACTTCCGCCCCGGATAGAGAGATTGTGCTGCTGTTGTGTGGAAACATCCTTGGTCATATAATTCCACCAATCCATGTTGGGGTGAAATACAGGATCCGTCCCGTCCTGGTAAAGCTTAAGATCGTTGTCAGTAAATCGTGGCGTATAAGCGTTGCCGTTTACATAAGTATCGTTCTTAATAGCCTGGTTGAACGCGGTAGCGTAATCAAAACTGTTCATGTTCTGGCGCAGAGCCGTGAAGCTGTTGAAAGCATTGTTGAATGTATAGCTCACAACCGGTGTCCCGGTACGGCCTCTTTTGGTGGTGATGATGATAACGCCGTTGGCCCCCCGTACGCCATATACCGCAGTGGAAGAAGCATCTTTCAGGATGGTGATGCTTTCGATTTCGTTGGGATCAATATTATTATAGTTGTCCACCTGTATACCGTCCACTAATATGAGTGGTGCGCCGGTACCGGCGAAAGTGCCGATGCCGCGGATCAGCAGGCGAGATGCATCTGCGCCGGGTTCGCCGCTGCTTTGAATGGCGAAAAGACCGGGCATCCGTCCTACAAGTGAATTGGAGATGTTTGCTACCGGCGATTGAACAAGTTCTTTGGTGCTGATAGAAGACTGGGCCCCGACGTTGGTAACTTTGCGCTGTTTGCCGTAACCAACCACGATCACCTCATCGAAGTTCAGTGTACCCGCAGCAAGTTTTACTTCGATAACATTCCCGTTGATTTTTTCTTCGCGGTTAGTATAACCAACTCTTGAAAAGACAAGGTATTCATCGTCATCGGCGACCTGCAGGCGAAAAGTTCCATCGGCACCTGTAGTGGTGCCACGGCTGCTTCCTTTAACCATTACGCTGACACCATCGAGTGGTTTACCGTCAACGTCGGTGACCTTGCCGGATACCGGCCGATCGAAGGTTGCGGGAGATGTCGCTGTGCCCGGGTCGTTGCCAGGGTACAGCACAATGATATTGCCGGCTTCTACAGCATAGTTAATATTGACGGATGCAAACACCTCGTTCAGCACATCACCCAGCCGCTTCTGTTCAACGAACACCGACACCTTGCGGGCCGATTTCACGATATCCGGCGCGTAAACAAAGGAAGCTCCCGTATTTTTCTCAATTATTTTCAGCAATTTTTTTATCTCCGCGTTATCTACATTCAGGCTGATTTTCTTATTGAGTATCTCCTGCGCCTTTATGTCGTGGGCAAAGGAGTGCAATGAAAAAACAGTGACGAGAAAAATCTGGATGAGTGTCAGTCGCATTGCAAGCTTGATTAGAGCAATAATTCCATGATTTGGCATAATTTCAACCAAGTTTTGTTCGTGAGATAAACGTTTCGGGCAAAATGAACGGCCGGCACTGCTGCAACAGGGCTGGCCATTTTTGTTTACAAAATCACGTGGAATTACAATGCGCAGGAAAATGCGTGTTCATAAGCAATCGTTTAGAGCAGTAAAAAACAAAAGGGTTCTCAGAAATGATAGAGCCTATCTCTGTCGCAGATATAGCTTATCTCTCCTGTATTAAAATTCTGCTTCCTTTGATCTCGTAAGCAGTTCCAAGAGATTTACAAATAGTTTTTAGCTTGGTATAATAATCCAGCGAAGAAATATTTCCCGTAAACCGGAGCGTACTCAGTTTTTCTTCGCCCAGGATGATAGAAATACCATACTCCTTTTCCATGTCGCGCACCACATCCGCCAGCGGCGTTTCTTCATAAACGAAGGCAGTTTTTACCGGTATAGTTTCCAGTGAATCAGCAACTACAGGAACAGGCGTATCTACCAGGGCAGTGATGAGCACTTCATCTTTCTTGTTAAAGATGACCTTTTCATTTGGCTTTAACACTACTCCTTCCGTCTGTGCAGCTTTTGTGACGGCAGCTTGTTTGTAAACAGCTACTTTCCCGCTCACTACTTCTACTGCGGATTGCTCAGTTACTTTATCATAAATGACCCAAAAGCTTGTGCCCAGCACCCGTGTCATGATATCCTGGGAATAAACGTAAAAGGGTCGGGAAGTGTCTTTTTTGATCTGAAAGAAGGCCGTTCCTTCTATCCTTAACTCCCGCTTGTCAGCGGCAAAATTTTCAGGATATTGAATGGCGGTGCCGGCTGCCAACTCGAGTGAGCTGCCATCTTTCAACACCACCGTAAGTGGTTGTTTTGTATCGTTTGCCTTGCGAATCCAGTTTTTTGCTACCATTGCATCGGAAGATGTTTTGGTTTTGCCCACCTGAAAAACAACAGTAGCAATAACCAACATAAAGACCACGGCTGCAGCAACGCGGCCGACTACAGGAAGTCTAAAAATTTTTTTTACCGGTGCAACACGGATTGATTCAGCCTCGCCCGCATGCATGGATTGCTGCAGGCGGTTCCAGAGACGCTGTTCAATCGCCTTGATCTCTTCTTTGGGGATAGCCTGCCAGCGTTTTTCGTCGTCAAGTAGCGCAAACCAACTTTCCACCAACCGTTGTTCGGTGTCGGAGCATTGGTCGTCGAGATAATTTTGAAGCAATTGACTGAATTCGTTCCTGGTCATAATAGCGAGTCTGTAGTTGAAGTAGCTTAGCGGGCAAGCATCCCTAAACACCTAAAAAAAAAAAATTACAACAATACGCCGGGGGCCAACAGGCAAAGAAGAAAGAAATCTTTCAGATCTCCTTTAAGCTGCCGTAATGCTTTAGTAATGTGATATTCAACGGCTTTTTCGGTAAGCTGAAGTTTGCCGGCGATTTCCCGGTTGCTAAGGTGGTCGATGCGGCTGAACTGGAAAACGGTTTTCGTTTTTTCGGGAAGGGCGTCAAGCGCAGCCAGCCATGCCTGTTGCAGGCTGTTGAAATACAGGGCATCCTCGGTTTCATTCCGGTCACCGGGGATGGTTTTAGCGTAAACCCCTAAATGCTTTTCATCGCTTACCCTCGATTTGTAATAATTGATAACAGAATACTTCACCGCCTGGATAAGGTAAGCTTCGAGGTTTCCAATTTCAACACGGCTGCGGCGCTGCCAAACCGAAAGAAACACATCATGGCAAATGTCTTCAACAATTTCCTGGGTTGATATCTTACCCAGTGCGAAGCGAAATACCCGTTGCCAGTGGCGAAGGTAAATTTCCTCAAAGGCCTTTTCATCTGACCGGGTTAGCAGGTTCACAAGGGCATCATCTGTCAGGTGTTGGTAAGACATGCAACAAAAGTATAATTAACGGAATGACAAACGAATCGAAACAGTTTTGGCTATTCAAATAAAGGCAAGATAAGTAAGCTTTCAAAAGCGATGTAATAAAACGACAAATTTGATAAATATTACACCCCGGAGCTTAATAATTAACTTACTGCCGGCATCTGTTTTCATTTTATATAATTTCATTCTCACCGCGGAGGGACGTCGCATCGATAACAATACAACACTCGCTGGTAAGTTTCGCTAATGCCCTTCACGAAAACAAACACATGGACTATGAGATTTATATTTCTTTCTATAGCTATCTTATTTTTCCTTAGCCTGAATGCCCAGGTTTCATTTTCTGATTTATCACTGCCTTATGGCAAATATGATGTTGGTTTCAAACATTATATCCGTTACGATAGTACCCGGACCTACGCAAGGGCAGGCGACTGGGATAAAAAAATTACGGCAAGACCCATTCCTGTAAGCTTGTGGTTTCCTCAGAAGGAATCTCAAAAGAGGACAATGACCATTGAGGATTATATGGTGATTTTGAAAGAAGAGGAAGAATGGGAAACATTGCCTGATGAAAGAATCCTGGATTGGTTTTATTACAGTAATTCCGACCGTAATAGAAGTAATTTAAAAGATACAGTAAAGGCCTTTAAGAGCTCCGGATCCTTTAAAAGTAAATTGCCTCTAGTAGTATATTCACCGGGTTACGAGGCTAGTTCCGTAGAGAACTTTGCGCTATGTGAATTTCTCGCAAGCCATGGAATTGTTGTAATTGCCAGCCCAAGCAGAGGCACAGAGACCCGATTCTTGGAGGGTGACACAACAAGCGACATAGCAACGCAGGCAAGAGATATACAGTTTCTGATAAATGAGGCCGGTAATAAATCTTTTGCTGAAATCCAAAATGTTGCGGTGATGGGAGAATAAGGGAAGGAATAAATGTCCTGCTGTTAAATCCAAAACACTAACCCGGATCGGCAAATGCTTATGACAGTTTAGGTGAAGGATACCTCGTTGCAGGCGACATAAAAAATGCTGCTGAAAGTTTTAGGAACTCTTTAAAATTTGATCCTCAAAATAAAAATGCCATCAACAGACTTAAACATTTAGGCGACTAAGATTTGGCTCAATCCATTTTAACCAACGAAACTTCACCAACATTAAGGCCTTTTACAATCTGCGGGTTTCCCTTGTAATGAACTTTTGCCTCGCCAATCGCTGTAATCTTTATCCTGTCAGACACGTTTAGCCTGATATCCGCTTCCCCATAGGAAGTAACCCGGCCCACACGTCCGTTGATGGCAAGGGCATTTACGTTACCCTCTCCATAACAAGTATAATGCTGCTCCTTAATTGACCCTGATTTCATTTCCAGTACACTCTCACCATACATAGTTGTATGCAGTTGTCGCAGGTTGAGTTCCTCAAAAGTTATGTTTGATTCGCCATAAACACGTAACGTAAGCTTGTCTGCTGCAATCGGGCTTTTAAAGAGGTGTTCTTCCTCACCGCGAATGGAAAGCTCATTCAGTGTTTTGTAATTTATGGTTACCACAACAGAAGTTTTATCATATAATGAACGTCTCTCTTCATGCCCGTTGGAATAATCTTTTTCGTTCTTTGGTATATGCCGGGCCCCGTCAAGATAAATATGCAAGGTGCTGTTGGATACTTCAATGTGCAGTTTGCTTTGATCCACTTTCAGATGATCAACTGATACACTTTCCTTGTCGCCATCAACAAAAGTCGCCTGGATATATGGACTGACGACTACTTTATGAAAATGACCAACTGCTTTTTCCTGTGCCGAAGAATCAAATACAATAGACAATAAAAAAACTGCGAGAGAAGCTTTTAAAGCACGCATAGATGAAAGTTTATGGATAAGAATAGGTTCTTTCACGGTAATACGGTTTGTACAATCCTTAAGTTACATCTTCGTAAAAAAAAGTTTTTAATGCGGTGTTTTCCATTTCAAACCCAATAACCAAATATTTAGCCGGATTACCGAAGTTCTGTTAGTCAACCACTTGCGGCGGTTTGCAACTGGTTCAGCTCAATAACCAAATACAGCAAACCGCAAATATTACCAAAATCAACCACAGCTCTACCATTGTTGGCACGGATGTATACTGCCGGTGAGGGAAAGGCCTGCCGGACCTGCAGTGGTATCCCCGGCGGCCTGAAGCCCACGCATTAACTTTGCTGCAGACGAACCACCGTACCCGGCCATGGCGAAAGATTCCACGGAAAACATCCGGCAGGGTGATCTGGGAACAGAAGCCGGCGAACCAACTGCTGGTTGAATTGTATTCACTACGGACTTTAGCTCATTGATCATTATATTTAAGAACCGGTCTCAAAATCATACCATGAAATCAATAATATTTTCAGCAGACGAACGAGGAAAAAAAGACATAGGCTGGCTTAGAAGCAATTTTTGTTTCAGCTTCAGTGATTACTATGATCCCACCAAAAGCGCCTTTGGAACATTGGTTGCCTTTAATGATGACTATATGGAAGTAGGCAAAGGTTTTGGAATCCATCCTCATGTAAATATGGAAATTATCTCGGTGCTACTTAAAGGAAAGATGAATCATATTGACAACCTTGGTTACAAAACCATTATAGAGCCGGGTGGTGTGCAGATCATGAGCGCGGGATCCGGTATTATGCACGAGGAATACAACGTCGGTGAGGAAGAGGTTAACTTTCTGCAAGTCTGGATTCAACCAAAGCTGCAGAATATACATCCCAGGTATCAGCATAGAAATTTTCCGGCTGACCAGAGAAAGAACCAGTTGAAAACAATTATTTCAAATGAAGAGGGAGCGGCTCATTGCTGGATCAATCAAAATGCAAAGCTATCACTTGGTCAGTTTGATGAAAAATCTGAACAGACTTACAAGCTCAACGAACTGAACAAATGCGTTTTCATCTTCCTCATCGAAGGAAAGATAAGGGTAGATGGTTCAGATCTTCAACCGCGGGATGCTATTGGGTTGTGGGAAACAAGTGAAATTCCAATTCATTGTGAAGCCGGCTCATCCTTCCTGGTGATCGAAACACCGGTGAACCAGAAGTAATTTTCTGGTGGTGAAATACTTGTAATTGTAACCTACATTGATGGGCAAATTTTTCCTTCAGGAAATCGCCATAAACCAATTTTATGCCCTGGACCTGTCCAAAATGCACAAGAACCATAAGCCGGCCCAATGCCTGGCATCAGTGCGTAAACCGGCCCCTCGAATCAGTTTTTAAGAATAAGCAGCCAATTGTTTATTCGCTCTTTAAACAATTGAATCAGCAGATCTAAAAATGGAAGGGCGTTAAGGCCAGTGCAACACAAAATTGCATTGTCTATGTTGCAGAAACGACTTTTCTGATCATCCGCCCAATGAAGTCGGCCCTGGATCTGAAATTGTATTTGTCTCAGCCTGTAGAAGAGTTTCCTGTTTATAAAGTAGATGCCTGGGGCGGCCGTTTTGTGCACGGGATCAGGCTGTTTGATAATGGGGACCTCGATGACGCAGTTTTAAAAC
>NZ_JBTLQG010000042.1:0-42796 GCF_054461535.1 Flavitalea antarctica | reverse complement strand
TTCAGGGGTTTTAACAGAGAAAAAAGTACCACCGTAAACTCTCCTTCAAACTCAGGTTTAGTTTCATTGACCTGGATAGCACTGCTTTCTATTGTTGTGTTGTATAACGATTCCAATTCCCGGCTGACCGCATCCTGAATTTGCGTTGCAATTCCCATATGATTCTATTAGGCGGCAAAAATAACACAATACGGGTGATTGGGATAGAAATCAAAAAGCTGCTCATATTCTGAGCAGCCTTCTGGTAGTTTGGGGGTTAAAACCACGTCAAATATGCAGGAATTTTGTGAACCCGCGTCAAAACAGCACATTTCTTGACTGTAGTCAAACGGGTTCTAAACTTTATTTTGTGAAGGTCGACGGGTTGGTTAAAACAGGCAAATGAATTGGCTGCTTGGTCTTTAACTTCTAACTTTGCGCCCTCGAAAAGGGAAGGTTATGAAGCACGGGATTATTGCGTTAATAGATTTTTTTTATCCTCCTTTCAGGCGCTTCATGCCCCTGCAGACCTTCCGGTACATAGCTTGTGGAGGAGGGAATACACTGCTTGATATCATTATCTATTTTGTGTGCTATAATTTTATCCTGGATAAACAGATAGTTCATACGCCTGTTGGGGCCGTTAGTCCCTATATCGCCGCTTTTATTATCGCATTTATCGTGACTTTTCCTACAGGCTTTTATTTAAACCGGAATGTTGTTTTTACCGGATCTACGCTTAGGGGCAGGGTCCAGCTGGGAAGATATTTTTTGCTGGTGATCGCGTGCATCGTGCTCAATTATGTCTTCATTAAATTGTTTGTTGAGCGGTTCGGCTTTTATCCAACAGTAGCAAAATTGCTCACCACAGTCATAGTAGTAGCATTCAGTTATTTAACCCAGAAGAAATTCACCTTTAAGGTGTCAAAACCCCACGGCACACCGTAAAAATTCTGCTATTTCTGCTTCATTTTCAATGTGTCATGCCGTCCTTGTCCTGATACTGCCATTTTTGCATTCTGAAGGCGGATGGCACAATCATTGACTGATTTAACCGAACATTAAATTTATTCAGTTATGGGAAAAATAATAGGTATTGACCTGGGAACAACCAACAGTTGCGTAGCGGTCATGGAAGGCAATGAGCCGGTTGTTATTGCAAACGAAGAGGGTCGCAGAACAACCCCGTCGGTGGTAGCATTCTTGAAAAATGGCGAACGTAAGGTAGGTGATCCTGCAAAACGTCAGGCTATTACAAATCCAACAAACACGATTACATCTGTTAAACGTTTCATGGGTCGTCGGTTCGACGAGGTCACCAATGAGATCAGCCACTGGAGCTATAAGGTGGTAAAAGGTGACAACAATACCGTACGTATTGACATAGATGGCAGAATGTACACTCCACAGGAGCTTTCAGCAATGATTCTTCAAAAAATGAAGAAAACCGCGGAGGACTATCTTGGCCAGGAGGTTACTGAAGCCGTCATTACTGTTCCGGCTTATTTTAACGATGCGCAGCGCCAGGCTACAAAAGAGGCAGGTGAAATTGCAGGTCTGAATGTACGTCGTATAGTGAACGAGCCTACAGCAGCAGCGCTTGCTTACGGACTTGACAAAGGTGGAAAAGATCATAAGATCGCCGTATTTGACCTTGGTGGTGGTACTTTCGATATTTCAATACTGGAATTAGGTGATGGTGTTTTCGAAGTTAAAGCTACTAACGGTGATACCCATCTTGGTGGTGATGATTTCGATAAAGTGGTGATGGACTGGCTGGCAGACGAATTCAAAAAAGAGGAAAATGTTGATCTGCGTAAAGATCCGATGGCTCTTCAGCGTTTGAAAGAAGCATCAGAAAAAGCAAAGGTTGAGTTATCGTCTTCAAGTGAAACAGAAATCAACTTACCATATATAACAGCGATCGACGGGGTGCCTAAACACCTTGTAAAAAAGCTGACCCGTGCTAAGTTTGAACAACTTTCAGACAATCTTTTTGAAAGATGTTTAAAACCCTGCGAACAGGCTTTAAAAGATGCTGGCTTGAGTGTTTCGCAAATTGATGAGGTTATTCTTGTAGGGGGTAGCACACGTATTCCTAAGGTTCAGGAGCTTGTTGAAAGTTTCTTCAAGCGCAAACCTAATAAGAGTGTTAACCCGGATGAGGTTGTTGCCGTTGGTGCAGCTATCCAGGGTGCGGTGTTAACCGGTGAGGTAAAGGATGTTCTTTTGCTGGATGTTACTCCACTGAGTCTTGGTATTGAAACTTATGGTGGTGTGATGACCCGCCTGATCGATTCAAATACTACGATCCCTACCAAAAAATCTGAAACATTCTCAACTGCGAGTGATAACCAGCCAGGTGTGGAAATTCATGTGTTGCAGGGAGAAAGACCAATGTCTAACCAGAATAAGAGTCTTGGTAAATTTAACCTGGCCGATATTCCACCGGCTCCCCGTGGTGTACCGCAGATTGAAGTGACTTTCGATATCGATGCGAATGGTATACTGCATGTGACCGCGAAAGACAAAGGAACCGGTAAAGAACAAAAAATACGTATTGAAGCGGGTAGCGGCTTAAGCAAGGAAGAAGTCGAAAAAATGAAGGCTGAAGCCCGTGCGAACGAAACTCAGGATAGAGAAGCCCGTGAGCGTGTTGAGAAGATCAACCAGGCTGATGGTTTGATATTCCAGACTGAGAAACAGATTAAAGAATACGGCGATAAAATTCCGGCTGATAAAAAACAACCAATAGAAGCGGCTCTTGCCAAACTAAAGGAAGCACATAAATCACAGGACCTGGCCGCGATCGATGCCGCTACCGCAGAAATGAATACTGCGTGGACAGCAGCCTCTGAAGAGATTTACAAAGCTCAGTCGGCTGGTGCAGGTGGTCCACAGGGTGGTCAGCAAGGACCTGATGGCCCTGGCAACAACCAACAGGGTGCAGGCTCAGAAAATGTGACAGATGCCGAATTTGAAGAAGTGAAATAATAAACCTGGTACTAATTTTCAGAAAGCTGTTCCGAAAGGGGCAGCTTTTTGCATGTTGGGATTAACCCTTCGCAAGACATCCACTCAATATTCTCACCCTGTACATAACATAAAAGCGTACCGGCTAAGCGCAGCCGCCCGGGCCCGGTTAATAGTTTCATCTTTATAAAAAAACAAATGATGACAAAAACTATTACCGGTCCTTACAAAGAAGAATCAACCAATATCATCTACCAGTTGCTGTTCTGTGATAATACAGACTTGTATAAAACAAAGATCAGTTCACCTTACCAGTATCCTTTTGATGTGCTGTTTGCTGCATACAGTTCTGTTGCGGATTTGCAGCGGATCATTGATGATGAAAAGTCGGATCCAAGGGTAAAGATACTTGCCAGCAACCGGCTGAACCTGGCCGGTCATAAACCTGCCTCCCAGGAATTATTTGGGGTAGTAGTTGAGGTCGGTCTTGACGATGGATTAGATGTACTGGCTTCCTTTCAAAACGGAACTGCCCGGTACATTAACCACACGGGCAAAGTACTGGTATGGGAAACAACAGAAGATACAAAAGGTAACCAGATCACTGATACGCTTTTCCGTAGTGGCGAGTCAGTCATTAAAAAGATAGGACCCTGGGGTAATCCCAGACGATCACATCCGGCAAAAGGAATGGTCCGTCTGACCTTCCTGGTTTCTGATGGTTTATATTTTGGTGAAGGGCCTATTAATGTTTTGTTCAATGATCCTTTAGCTGCGCCAACATTGACTGCTGCGACACAGCTGATGGTTTATATCACCGAAAAAAGCATGGCTGCTACAGCGAAGTGATAAATGTTCAATAGGGCCGTACAGTAAGCAACAAAACAGTTCCGGGAGATTGTGATTTCAAATACCTTTGAGAGTACATGCGTTAATCAAATGGAGAGTCTATTGACCGGGTCTGTTTTATGGAGCTACGACTTCGAGATAAATCAGCAGGAACCAGTCCGTCGCCTGCTTACCCATGTCTCCGGCATGACCCCGATACATTCGCACCAGGGTGAAATAATGCTCACTGGCAAAGGATTAACCATAGTCGGAGATGTGAATCTTTACATCAACAACGATGAATTTGAACAGTTGTACCTCGGGTTTGATGAAATATTTACAAGGGCGATGGTAAAAAACTTCGGCCTGTTCTGGCAGCCCCTGCGGATTACTTTCAATAAGGGCCACCATCGCGAGACGATCTACCTGATCATCGATTACAAAATGTTTATTGCAAAAGGAAACAAGACCTGGTTCAACGCGCTTCAACATGTTTTATCATAAACCTCATGTATACCCGAAGAACCCGTTGATGTTTTGAACCGGTTTTCGTAGATTCGGTGGCTGAATCCGGCAATGACAAAAAAAGCAATTACCTATATCCTGTTTGCCACACTGGTTGCCGGCGTGCTGGACATCCTGGCAGCATTCTTAAACGTGTATCTTAGTTCAGGTGGTAAGCCGGCTATGGTATTACGCTTTATCGCCAGTGGAATCTATGGCAGGAAAGCCTTTGGAGCCGGCCAAAGCTTTGAAGTCATTGGTCTTGCCCTCCATTTCCTGATTACCTTGATTTTTGTAGTTTTTTACTTCGCGTTATTTTCGACAAACGAAAGGGTCAAAAAAAACTGGCTCCTGGCAGGGATTATATACGGTTCACTGATTTGCCTTTTTATGAACTTAATAGTATTACCGCTGTCAAACACTCCAGAAGCTCCTGTCCGGCTTTTTCCGTTGTTCAAATCGATCGTGATCCAGATCGTCGCTACGGGATTACCGATAACCTATCTGCTTCGCCGTTATTAGAACCTCTTTTTTTCAATTTTTGAATGGGCCTTCAGGTATTCCGGAAGGGCGGCGGAGCCATACCATTTGAAAAGCTCGGTATCAAAAACCTTCGCTTTTATTGCAGGATCCAGTTGTAACAAGGCATTTGCTTCCTCGATAGTTTGGGCATTGAGAATAAATATTCCACGATAGGCCTTTTCATTTTTTCCCAGCGGGCCCGCAACTACCAGCTTGCCGTTCTTCGCAAGGTTATTGATATTGTCCATATGCCCGCGAAATAAACTGTCCGTGATCTTTTTATCAGTGATCACATTTTCCCCGGTCTTAAGAATCACTAATATGTAAGACTTCATTCCATAATCGTCTCCACCCAGGGAATCAGCCAGCTTTTTATCATAATCAGGATTATCGGTTTGTGCACTAACACAAACCATAGCTATGGACAGGATGATACCTGTGATTGTCTTTTTCATATCTGTTGTTTATCGTTATCAGGCTGAGCAGGTGTTAGAGACTCCCAATTAAAACCCTTTTTTATCGCTTCCGCCGGAACCATTGGCTTTGGCCATTTCAATCATCATTCCCAGCTCACTGACAAGTCCATCCACAGAACCCCCGAATCCAACCGATTTGAACCTGATCCGGCTGTTTGTGTCAATCACGAATTTTGTGGGGATGCCTTCCACTTCAAAAGCGTCCACTGTTTTATTATCCGAGTCCATCAATACCTGGAAAGGATAGGCGTTTTTCTCAATAAACTCAGTTACATTTTTTCTGATCTCTTCTTTTTCTCCATTCTCCCAGGTATCGACGAATACAAATTTAACATCCTTATCCTCCCGGTATTTTTCGACAGCTAACTTCATTCCCGGGAAAGATGCTTTACAAGGTCCGCACCAGGTCGCCCAGAAATCAACCACCACCACTTTGCCTTTCAGCGATGCAAGGGTAACTTCATTTCCCTGGATATCTTTAAGGGTAAAGGGAGGTGCCGGTTCATTGATCATTTTTTTAGCTATCCCGGCCCTTGCTTTTTCCTGGCTCACCGCTTCTAACGCTGCTATATAACCGTTCCAGGAGTCAGGAGCATTATCTTCGGCCAGGTAGATTCGTTTCAGCTGCTCTTTCATTTTTGGCGATGATCTGCCATCCCGGATGAATGCTTCAAGCGTTTTCCGTGCTTCTTTTGAGCCCTTTATTTTTTCTGTGTAAGCTGCAAAGGCTTCGTTCATGGAAACATCTTTGCCTTTTGTTGATTCCACTACTTTTTTCTGAATGTCATAGGCTTTCTGATATTCCTTTGACTGGTAAAGTAAAAGCGCATAAGTGTCGGCGTACATATTGTAGGTGCCCTCCATATTTTTCTTAAACTGTGCATCCGTTAAATAAGGAGGCTTGTTTTTCGTTTCGGTCATCATGTTTTTGACGATTTCAAGCGACCTGGAAGAAAGTTCTTTACCAACTTCAAGGTTACCGGGTTTACCGTCGATACTTTCCCCGGATTCTTTCCAGGCAATACTATTATATAACGCTGCCTGGCTTCCCTTGTCTGTAACAAAAGCCGCATAATCACGGGCTTTCTCCGGGTTGCCGGCAGCTGAATATTTGGAAGCGATGGAATAGGCAAACTGGCTTAGCAATTTTTTATCCTGGTCTGTAGAACCAAACCCTTCTTTCTTCAGTTGGTCATAAAGTTCTGCCTGTCGGGCCGGATCCTTTTCAGCATAAAATTTATCAACTTTTTCGTTTTTCACCCAGTTGCCACCGGGGAACCGCGTTTTTACCAGGCTGTCAATTACTACAAATTTTTCCTTATCCTTGAATCTTGCATAATACATTTTGGCTGCGGTCAGGTCTGCTTCAGTGGCCGTCGCACTGCTTACGAGATTTCCGAGTGACTCTTTTATAGCAGCGATGTCTGCCTCGTCTTTTGAGGAAGCCAGGAGCTCGGCAACCTGCAGCGGTTTATTTTGCTTAATGGAAGGGTCCGCGCCGAGTTCTTCTTTATTCCATTTCAATGCCGCATCAACATCCCGTTTCATTCCCCAGATCCCGCCATAGGAATTGTAACCCTGGCCAATACTTTTCCTTGCCCCTGGTACGGGTGTCCCATCTGATTTATACAACATGGTAAAATACCCTTTGTCACTATTATTATCTCTCTTTTCATCTTGGGCAAAAGTGAAGAAAACTGCTTTTGTCGTGTCATTCGTGGTGACATCACCGGTATAGATGTTTCCTTTTTTCTGCAGTGTGATTTGCTTCACGAGCGGTAACGCGCCTTCCAACAGGTAAGCAAAAGCTTCCGGCTGTTGAACCCCGAAAAGTTCGGTACCTGCCGGATCATAAGTGATCGTTATTTTTTCGCCCGGCCGCGGGTTTTTGGGTTCCAGATTAAATGGCTGCTGGGCGGTAAGCGTGTTTAAGCAAACTACCGCAAGGATGATTGCAAGTATGGATAAGCGTTTCATGATAAGATTTATCAGGTGAAGGTAGAATGATACTAAATATAAGCATTCCCGACTTAAAATGAGGCAGCATAAACACCCGGATCCACACCCGGAATAAAGATTTTTATTCCCGTATTATTCCCATCTTTTTCATCAGAAACGATGCGTTTTTATTCCTTGCAACGCCCTGGCGAAGGGTATAATCAAATAGAAGCTCTCCATCATTAATGATACTTTCAAAACAATAATTGTCTACCAGGCCCGGGAGTTCCTGCTCCAAAACTGAAAGGGAAAGGTCGTGGGTGGCAAACAGGGTCAGGCACCGGAAATTTATCAATTTCTTTATGAATTGTTCCGAACCGTGGGTTTTATCATCTGAGTTGGTGCCCCGCAGTATTTCATCAATAAGCACAAGAGCCGGGACGCCGGTTTCCAGCTTGTCGATAATGGCGCGCAGTTTTTTCAGCTCTGCCATAAAGTATGATGTGTTTTCCTGCAGTGAATCGCCAACCCGTATTGATGAAAGAATGATCATCGGCCGGAAAACAAACTCCTTCGCGTTTACCGGTGCACCGCATTGTGCCAGCACGAGGTTAACACCGAGGGTCCGGAGAAAAGTCGTTTTGCCTGACATATTTGAGCCGGTGAGAATGATCAGTTTTTCCTTCCTGCCAAAGTCAAGTGGATTCGGTACGTTCACTGAAGGCGGAATGAGGGGATGAGCCATTTCCTTTGCCAGGACAGACATTTCCTCATGAACTAACGGAAAGGCATATCCGGGATTATTAAAACAAAAACTTCCCAGGGAATTGAGTAACTCAATTCTTCCGACAATGTCGATCCAGGTGTCGAAGCTGTTTTTGTAGGTCGACTTCCAGCCCTCCAGTTTCAGCATCACCTGGATATCATATAAGAAGAAGCCATTCAAAACCACGAATACAATTAGGTTCAGTCTCTGATCAAATAAAGATGATAAACGCGCCAGTTTGTAGATGCCGGTGCTTGCGTCCGTAGCCTGTTGCCTTGCATCTGTGAGTAGCTCCGCAGTTCCGGGGTCAATATGTGAAAACTGCTTTAGTATCCCGGCATACTGGTCCAGGATAGCCTGCTTTTTTGTAATGAGTGCATGCTGCGCGAATATATACTTTGAAAAGATGCCTATGATGAGCCAGGCCAGCGCGAGCCCTATCAGCAGTGGGCCCACGTTGTCGGTGTCAAGAAAATGATAAAAGGCCCAGATATTAAATGCCGGGACAAGATATCGGACAACCTGCAACCATTTTTGGCTGAGCATCCTGTTTGTTTCTTTCAGCCAGATGCGGATGTCATACAGCGTGCCTTCTCTTTCATCATGAAGCAAACCGTGGGCGGTTATCAGTTGTCTTTGCTGAGGCTGCGCTGCAATCACTTTTACCGCCTGCTGGTAAGATTCGATGGTTTCTTTTTCCAGTATCGGTTGCTGAAGCGCCCTGCTCAGGAATTCACTGCCAAGTTTTGTAGTCGTCCTGTTAAGCAGGCCGTATAAAGAGCCGGGTCCGAATATATCAAGATCTACGGAATAGTTCCCGGGATTAATGTTGGAGGCGCCGTTGTCAAATTTATTGGGCCCACCTTCCAGGATACTGAGCTCATTGTTGTTGACGTATAAAATTTTTTCGATCAGGTTTTTTTGATCGCGCAGATTCAACGCCAGCCGGAGGCTGATGATGAATAAGACAATACTTATTCCTGCGCCCGCCACTGCAGCGTTACCTGAAGGTTCTTTGATCCCCCGGTAGATAAGCCAGCACGCCGCAAGAAAGAACAGACCCCTGAATGTTGCGGTGAGCAGCAGCCGGCTGTTCACTTTTTTTAGGGCGGCCTCATATTTCTGTAAATTCTCTTTATAAAAAGCTTCGGGAGATAACATCAATTTGAAATTGATTTTTATTATGAACGCATAAGCACCTGCACTGTTTCCGGTGATTGTTGTTTAAGTACCACTGTCATCCCCGATGTGAGTTGATCCAGCACATCTTCGCGGTAATGCCGGATGGTTAACAAGCGAAGATTTTTTTCAACCTGTACTTCGAAATATTCAGAAGCTGCTACTGCGAGTTTCTGGATTTTGTCTTCCCTGTCGTCCATACATATATGCACAGAAACGGCTCCCGTTTGTATGAGCCTTGGTTCTATCTTATATTCCTCGAATAAGTCATAAAGGCGGCCAATGAGTTTCTCTCCGACAAATGAAAAATCATTTGAATGCAGATGCATCAGCACCTGCGATTGTTTCATCACGATGATAGGAGGGAGGGATGGCCGGGTCCGGTTTTGTATCCTGGTGCCAGGCAGATTTTTATCAAGGAAGGACTTGACCAGCAGCGGTATATTTTTGTTCTGAAGGGGCTTGATTGTTTTCGGATGGATCACCTGTGCTCCGTAGTAAGCCATTTCAATTACTTCGTCATAACTCAGCTCGTTTAATACCTGCGCTTCCGGAAAGGTTTTTGGATCGGCATTCATTACACCTTCCACATCTTTCCAGATGGTGAGGTCCACAGCATTGATCATGTTGGCAAAAACAGCCGCTGTATAGTCGCTTCCTTCTCTTCCAAGTGTAGTACTTTCATTTTCACTGGTGGCACCAATAAAGCCTTGGGTCACAACAATACCTACCGGATCAAGTACCGGGAGAACATTTTCAGTCACCCTTGTGTTCGTAAACTCCCAATCGATTACGGCATCACGAAAGCTGTTATCTGTGCGGATGATATCCCTTACGTCTAACCAGGTGTTTGGGAGCTTTGTTTCATTGAGCCAGGCACTGAACAGGCAGGAAGATAGTAATTCCCCCACGCAGACCACCTGGTCATAGTAATAATCGAAATCACGTACCGGTTTATCATGCAGGAGCCATTCAACTTCTGTAAAAAATTCGGATAGCCGGGTCAGCGTCTCATTATAATGGGTAACAAGCAGGAATTTTGCAATGTTTAGATGATTTTGTTTTACGGCACGGAACAGTTCAAGGGCCTGCTCCTGGTTACCCGCATAAAATGCTTCCGCTACTTTTTCCAGAGCATTTGTCGTTTTGCCGATTGCCGAAACGACAATGATCAGTTTTTCAGGTTGATAAGAACGAACAATTTCTGCTGCCTGCCTTATTTTTTCCACTCCATTGACACTTGCTCCACCGAATTTGAAAACTTTCATTTCTCCCTGGTTGATTATAAATTTTGTTATGAAACTCCCTGCAAACCTTACACACGTTGTGCCCGGGTTCTGTGGCCATATCTTAGCTGCCTGATTGATCGTTACACGGAATGATAGTTATCCCGTTTAAAATTGATAAGTCGGTAAATGTCGTAAAATTCTTCAAATCGCTGCCAAAGATTACATTTGTTTAATACCAGAAATCACCTCTGTATGAACTACATCAACCGGAAGATCTACACATTAGACGAATTTACCATCCAGCAAACAAAAGGATTCCCCAATGCTACGGGTGAATTGAGTGGATTACTTCGTGACATTGGCCTGGCAGCTAAAAGGGTTAATGTAGAAGTGAACAAGGCAGGGCTTGTGGACATTCTTGGTAACGCCGGTTCCATCAACGTACAGGGAGAAGACGTAAAAAAGCTCGATCTTTTTGCAAACAGCCAGTTCATGGGTGTGCTTCAACACGGCGTAAGCTGCGCCGGGGTGGTGAGCGAAGAACTGGATGATTATATCGCATTTGATGATGTGGTGAACCGGGATTCCAAATATGTTTGTCTTTTCGATCCTCTCGACGGCAGTGCCAATATCGATGTCAATGTAGCCATTGGTACTATCTTCAGCGTGTACCGGAGAGTGACGAAAAAAGGTGAGCTGGCCAATGAATCCGATTTTCTTCAGCAGGGTGTAAAACAAATAGCAGCGGGTTATATCGTCTATGGATCATCTACAATGCTTGTTTATGCAACCCGCCGCAGCGTAAATGGTTTCACACTTGATCCTTCTATAGGGGAGTTTTGTCTTAGTCATCCCGACATTAAATGCCCGGAAACGGGAAACATTTATTCCGTAAACCATGGTAGTTTCTTTGAATTTGAAACGAGGGTTCAAAACTATATCAATGCCTGCCAGCGCAAGACAGCAGCCAATGGCGGGCCTTATACGCAACGTTATACGGGCAGTATGGTTTCTGACCTTCACAGGAACCTGATCAAGGGCGGGATATTCATGTATCCGCTGCACCGGCAACATCCCTCGGGAAAACTACGCCTGATGTATGAATGCAACCCATTCGCATTTATCATGGAAGTGGCAGGGGGAAAATCTACCGATGGAAATCAAAGGACGCTTGACATTCAGCCTACGGCCATCCATCAGCGTAGCCCGTTATTTATAGGCAGTAAATCAATGATGGAAGAGCTGGAAACATTTTTAATGAACTAACTGGCAAAAAATGTTTTCACTAAATTGCAAAACGGTGTTTCGGGTGCTTACTTAAATAAAGTCATGGTTATAATAGGGGTCAGGAATCTTACAAAAAAATACGGTCAGTTCGAGGCAGTAAAGGGGATCAGTTTTGAAGTTCATGAAGGAGAGATTTTCGGCCTGTTAGGCCCTAATGGTGCCGGTAAATCCACTACGCTTGAGATCATTGAAACACTCAGGGAGAAGACTTCCGGAGAAGTGATTGTAAATGGTTTCAATCTTGACGAGGATCCGAATGAAATAAAAAAGATCATTGGGGTTCAGCTACAGGCATCCGGATTTTATCCTGGCCTGACGCTGATCGAATTGATACAGCTTTTTTCAGGACTTTATAATCGCGATGTTGACCCGATGGTCTTGCTTAAGACGGTAAACCTGGAAGACAAAGCGAAAAATAAATACAAGGAACTCAGTGGAGGGCAAAAACAACGGTTCTCAATCGCCACCACACTTATCAATAAACCCAGGATAATATTCCTGGATGAGCCGACTACCGGCCTTGATCCACAGGCCAGGCGCAATCTTTGGGACCTCATCACCGATATCAGGAAGCAGGGAACAACCATCATTATTACCACGCACTATATGGATGAAGCAGAAGTTTTATGTGACAGGGTGGCCATCATAGATGCAGGTAGGATCATTGCCCTTGATACACCTGATAAACTGGTTGACAACCTGGTTGCCACAGGTTTTGAGAGACCTAAAGAAGTAAAGAAAGCCAACCTGGAAGATGTGTTCATTCATCTGACAGGGCACGATCTGCGGGCAGAAAGTTAATCAGCAAACAACAACAGATAGCAATGACTACACAAACCGGCGACCCACGTTATCCCATCGGCAAGTATATGGAAAAACCATTCTCCGAAGTTCAGCGAAAACAATGGCTGAGCGATATCAGGTATTTGCCCGGCCAGATTGAACATAGTATACAGAACCTTGACGAGGCTCAGCTGGATACCCCTTACCGCGAGGGTGGTTGGACCATCAGGCAGGTAGTACACCATGTTGCCGACAGCCATATGAACGCATATATCCGGTTCAAGCTTGGCCTTACGGAAAACAATCCAACTATAAAACCATATGAAGAAGCTTTGTGGGCCGAGCTGGCGGATACAAAAACAGTTCCCATCAATGTTTCGCTGACTTTGCTTCATGCATTGCATTTACGCTGGGTAGCAGTACTGGAAGCCATGTCGGACACAGATTTTACAAAGACAGTATTTCATCCTGAAAAGAAACAGGACCTCACATTATGGAACCTTTTCGGTTCTTATGCATGGCATGGAAAACATCATGTGGCCCATATTACAACGTTAAGAAAACAAAAGAACTGGTGAGTATATACTGGGTTGAAAATAACTGTTGATCACCTGATGAAGTGAATTGATAGCGTTCAGAGGCTGATGCCTGTATTAAAACCGAATGAAAGCGATAAAATAAAGACCTGAATGAAAGATCTGAAATGGAAAACGTTGAAATCCGAATATCTGTTCAAAGATTTGTGGTTCACCGTACGTAATGACACCTGTGAAAGGCCGGATGGGAAAATTGTGGCGCCTTATTATGTCTATGAATTTCCTACCTGGGTAAATGCCGTTGCACTCACTGAAGAAGGCAAAGTGATATTGGAACGCCAGTATCGTCACGGCTCGGGCGAAGTAGCTTTTGAGATACCGGGAGGATGTGTAGATGATACCGATGCCACTTTTAAGGATGCGATTGCGCGGGAACTGCTGGAGGAAACCGGTTATGTTTTTGATAATTATGAATACCTGGGCAAAACGTCATCCAATCCGTCTACCAATAATAATTGGATGCACATGTACCTCGCTACCGGCGGTAAGTTGGTGCAGAAGCAGGAACTGGACGACAATGAGGATATTGAAATACATCTTTTTTCGATCGAAGAGGTTAAGGATTTACTTCGGACCAACCAGCTTACTCAAAGTATGCATGTCACGACCCTTCTCTACGCATTGAGAAAACTCGGGGAATTGAAGGACCTTTAGATCTCCACTTCACCAACTATAAACACGCTTCCACAAACCAGTACCAGGTCCGACTTATTTGCGTGAAGGATTGCTTTGTTCAGGGCAGTGTTCACATCAGGATAACAGTCACCGGTCAGGCCGGCGGATATGGCTTTTTGCTGAAGCAGTGTTGCATCCAGTGCACGCGGGATCTGTGCCCTTGTAAAGTAATACTTTGCGGATTTTGGAAGCAATGACAGGACCTTTTCAATTTCTTTATCTTTCACCATTCCCAGGATGATATGGAGGTGATGATGGTCCGTTAATTCAATCTGGGCCACCAGTTGTTTGATGCCATCTTCATTATGCGCTACGTCCAGCACAACCAAAGGGTGCTCCCGTTTCACGTCCCAGCGGCCATGAAGACCGGTGAGGGTTTTAACCTGCGAAAGCCCGGTCTGTGCGGAGGTCTCGTTAATGTCATAACCTATCATTCTAAGCTGGTGCACTGTTTCCAGTACAGTTATCAGGTTTTTCGTCTGGTAGTAACCGGGAAGATCAAGCAGGTAATTGGATCTGTCTGTATGGTGCTGGCTGTCTACGCCCGTCATTAACTTATGGTGTTCGTATTTCCATTCAGCAACGTACTGGCGCTGGTCCGCAAAAAAAACAGGAGCCTGTTTTGCGGCACCAATCAGTTCAAATATGGACGCGGTTGTTTTATCTGTTTCGCCTATTACAACGGGAATCCCTTTTTTTATGATGCCGCCCTTTTCAATGGCAATCTTTTCAATTGTATCTCCCAGGATATTCATGTGATCCATCCCGATATTTGTTATCACGGAAACAAGTGGCGTGATGATATTTGTTGAGTCAAGCCGACCGCCAAGTCCGGTTTCAATCACTGCAATATCTATCTGTTCTTCCACAAAATATTCAAAGGCCATGGCAACCGTGATCTCAAAAAAGGAAGGCTCGAGTTTATCGATCATCGGCCTGATCTTTTCAACAAACCTCACAACAAAGTCCTGTGCGATCATTGCGCCGTCGATGCGTATCCTTTCCCTGAAATCCTTGAGATGCGGAGACGTATAAAGGCCCGTCCGGTAACCGGCAGACTGCAGGATCGCAGCAAGCATATGGCTCGTACTACCTTTACCGTTAGTACCTGCAATATGCACGCATTTTATCTTCTCGTGTGGGTTTCCAAGATATTCACAAAGTGCTATTGTATTGGTCAGATCAGTTTTGTAGGCACTGGCACCAATACGACTGTACATGGGAAGCCGCGTGAAGAGGTAATCGATCGTTTCATCGTAGTTCATACAATAACAAAACTAAGGAACGCCGATGAAGGATTTAAAAGAATACTTAAAAGGATCAATTCTTCAGGCGGAAGTTGAAGACGATTGTTCCGACTGACTCTGCCTCACCACTATTGAAACGGACCTGCATGGCTTTACGTCTTGCAATCGCTTTCATAGATGCATCGGAAGTAGTGGAACCTCGTGGCTGGTATTCGGCGGATACAACATTGCCGCTTTCATTCACCCTGATATCCATCGCTACCTTTGCATTTTCATTGAACTCATCTTCAAAGGCAGGTACACCGGTTACACGACGTCCCTGGAGACCCCTGGAAATCGAAACACCTCCGGTTCCGCGACCACCACCTTCATAATTTTTGGAGTCAGGATTGCCACCAGGTTTACCCTGGTCGCCCGAACCCCCCGCGATGCCCTGGTTACCACCTTTTTTATAGGAGTCTGATTCATTACCGCCTTTACCATCTCCGGCTACTCCCTTGAACACCGCTTTTGGTTTTGGTGCAGGAGGAGTTGGATTGGTAACGGGCGCCGGTCTGCTGACAGGTTTTTCGACAACCTCTTTTTCGGGAGCTTTTTTTGCCTCAGGTTTGGTGACCTTTGGTTTTACAATCTCGGGTGCGTCTTCATCCTTGTCATCCGTTTCGATATCTTTTACCGGCTCTGAAACTTCCGGTGAAGCCTTTGGAGGTGTGTATGCAGGTCTTGCCTGGGAAGGGGCTGGCCGCTCAGGAGACATTGGCTGATCTTCCCCCAGGCCCAAATCACTGTTGCCAAGATTCACTTCGATCCCTTCCTCCGGTGGCTCAGGCGGCTGGGTCGGAAGTGTCCATTTCACAAATAAGAAAATGATCAGCAAACAAGCACAGATCACTGCGGTGTAACCTCCTGCTTTTGCATTTTTCTTAGATTCGAAATTGTCGGTGATATAACTATTGCTTACTGCCATTTTGTTCCCGCGTTTGCCCGGTAAATTTAAGATTGTTTCTGTATAACGGTGCAAAGAATATGCTAATTGCTAAAGCGTTATAACGTGAACTGTTAAATCTTTAACGCACTACCTGAAAATATCGTAAGCGAAACGCAGTATCGTGAGGCAAACGACCACCAGGAAAAAGATCCTGATAAACCTGTTACCCTTCAGTATGGCCAGTCTCGCACCCAGGATGCCACCCGCTGCATTGCAAACAGCCATCGGTATGGCAATCGCGTACAATACCTTGCCGGCTGATACAAAAAATACAATTGAACCAAGATTGGTGGCGAGGTTTACAAACTTCGCATGTGCGCTGGCTTGCAGAAAGTCTTGTCCGAGTATCGAGATAAAACAAATGATGAGAAAACTGCCAGCGCCGGGGCCAATAAATCCATCATAAAAACCAATGAAGAGACTAATGATAGCGGCATAAAGAAAGCACTTGTTGGTGGACAGATTTTTTTCAACATGGCTGCCAAAATTTTTTCGGCTATACGTGTATACCGCCACTGCAATTAATACGCATAGCAGAAATGGTTTCATAAACTGGTTGCTTACCAGCGTCAGTAATTTAGAGCCGGCAAGCGCTGCCAGGAAGGCGATCACTGCCATCATCATCAGCAGCTTAAGATGAACCTTTACTCTGCGCGCATATTGTATGGAAGCAAATGCTGTACCCGTAAAAGCCGGGATCTTCAGCGTTCCGATAACGGTAGATACCGGGAAGTTTGGTAAAAGGACAAGCGCCGCCGGTGTTTGAATCAGGCCCCCGCCACCCACTACTGCATCCACGAATCCAGCGAGAAAAGCCGCGATACATAAGAGTACCAGTTCAGTTGTCATCGGCTTTGTCTGATGTTCGTAAAGATGTGACAAGATTGCCAGGCTCACGTTTAGAAACCAGCAATGCTAAAGGAGCTTTGGGTGAAGCAATATTTGCGAGCACCAGGCCAGTAATTACAAGTGCGCCGCTGATAAGATGGATAGGAAGAATTTTTTCATCCAGGATCAGTACAGCTTCCAGCGTACTGAAGATAGGGATGAGATTTCCAAACAAGGCGGTTCTACCCGAGCCAAGCCTCGCAATTGCAGCGTTCCAGCATAAATAAGAAATGACACAGGCGCCGAGTCCCAGGTAAAGAATGATGCCGAATAGATTGATATCGAAATTTACAGGGGCAGTATGATTCATTTCCCACAAATATGCCGGGAAAAGCATAATTGTGCCCGCCAAGAATATGGCAACAAGAAAGCTGGTGGCAGAGATCGTGTTAGGTTTCTGTTTTACCAGGGTATTATAAATGGCAAAACACAAGGCACCTGCCAGCAACCACCAGTCGCCAACCGAGAAGTGAAAACCCAGAAGACGGTCCATGCTGCCCCCCGAGAGCAACAACAGGATTCCCACGATACAAATCAATAAACCTGCAAGTCGAAGCAAACTGATCTTCTCCTTAAGAAATATAGCCGCAAGCGCAATGGCCATGATCGGGGAGGTGGTGGTAGCAATCAATGCAAGGTTAATAGCCGGGGTATGGTGCCCTGCAACGTACAAAAACGTATTATATAATGCGACACCGGTAAATGCTACGGCGAGAAGATACTTCCAGTACCTCCGGATAACAGGAAGTTCCTGTCTGAACTTTTTGTACCCGATAGGAAGTATGATTATGGAGCCCATTAACCAGCGATAGAATGCGAGGCTGACCGGTGGTATTTGTTTTATGACACCGCGTGCAACGATAAAATTACCTGACCACACGATGGTTGCAGTTACGGCCAGTATTATACCTATGTAGATGTTTTTTTTTGCCAATTCAATTAATTAGGGCCGGTGTCTAGCGGTAATCAATGAGCGAAGTCAATCTCAAAACTACCCGTAATGCGTTCCATCGGGGGATTGAAATATCCGAATTTCAGATCAGGAAACTCTTCGTGAATCAGCTCCATCAGTTGTTTGATCCCAAGTATTTCACCAGTTTCAGCGACATTGATTTTCCCAAGATACCAGTCGGGATCTATATTGAAATTGCGCCATTGGATCATCGAGAGCTTTGTTTCAATGATGAGCTTGCGCAATGCTTCATATTCTTCCTCGCTGTCAGTCATGCCCGGAAACACAAAATAGTTAATGCTTGACCAGCCGCCATGGTGACGCATCACCTTCAGGCTTTCGATGATGTCCTCAAACTGGTAGTTGTTTGGCCGGTAATACGCTTCATAGATATGTTTCCTGGCAGAATTAGTACTTACCCTGATCGAATTAAGGCCGGCTTCACAAAGGGCCTTCACCGCATCCGGTTTGGAACCATTTGTATTTATGTTTATACTGCCACGGTCGGTATGCTTTCGGATTTCTCTAATCGATTCCCTGATTGTTTCCCACATCAGCAGAGGTTCACCTTCACATCCCTGGCCAAAGCTGACAATCGGGTAGGGGGCTGTGGTTAAATGCGGAACAGTGAATTCAACGATTTCTTCCGCCGTTGGTTTAAACCTTAACCTGTCCTGGGTGGAAACGATGGTCTCATCTTCCGGCTGGAAAGAAATACAACCTATGCAGTTTGCGTTACAGGCGGGCGAGGTCGGCACGGGGCATTCCCATCTGCCTATAAAATAGTTCCTTGCTGCGGGGCAATGATAAGTGAGGCAGCAATTTTCGGCGAGGTGTTTGACCAGCCTGTTCTGCGGATAAGCTTTCAACAAGGTTTCAACTCCGTGTTCTATTGTATCTGCCAGGTAGCCTCTCGATTCCTGGCGGATATCCTGCTCGATGCGGACAGCAGGAACATAGAACTTCGAATCGAGCCAGCCGGCAGCCGTATAACAAAAAAGTGGAAGAGTAGGTGCATCCGGCCCGGTTTCATAAGCGGCGATCCAAAGCCCGGTATGCGCGGGTGGTATGAACGCAGCAACCGCCCAGCCTTTTTCACAAAGCCTCATCTCGCCGGTGTTTACATCGATCCCGATTCCTTTACGGCCCGGAAGTTCATACAGCGATCCGCCTTCCGGCAATTCTATCCATTCTTCTTCAGGAATAGGATATGCGTCCCAGCCGCTGCGGCCGGCGGTATACAAACTCGTATCTTCAAAAATATTTCCCTGGCCATCGGAATACAATATATATGGCGACTGCTGTATTGACATCTCTTCTTCAATTGATTTAAACCGGCAACACCGATGAAGATGCCAAAGTAAATGATTAACAGGCGTTTAGTATCGACCCACGATATCACTCAGACAGCTGTGTTTCAGCGTTGTTGCAGATAATGCCTGCAAAATTCGTGAATTTGGTCGAGTTCTTCGAATTGAAGATTTTTCCTGAGACGGAAATGATAACTTTTCTGAACAGAAGTAGCGATTATGATATGATCGTAGTGCGCTTCGATATGAGAGATGTTTGACCAGATAAAAAATTTACTGTCGGGTAAAGCGGGAACGGTCACCCCGGTGTGATGAATGGCCACAAACTCCGTTTTGCCGAGTTTTTTCTCGCAATAAAAAAGATAGATGTATGCAACACTTAGTAAAACATGAATGCCGCCATTTATCCAGGTACCTCGCATGAGGAGATCTGTACCTATACCGAGGAAAAATATGAACTCAACAAATCTGAAAAACAGGTTTATCAACGGCAGATCTTCCAGCGCATTCCTCGCGGCAAAAAGGAGCAAAAATATATCAAGGGCGATCAGGAGCAGACAACCGGAGTAGATGAGGCTGCCGCCGGGCTGGATGATATGGGTAATTCCGTGAATCAATATCAGCACAGCTGCGGTCAGGTGCAGGAGATTCCCCGATCGTTTGAGATTTTGAAATGCGGGATGAACAATTGGTAAAGCGAGTGAGTTCATGCGCAGATAGTTTGAGCGAAGATGCAGGATCCTTAGAATTCCATAATCAAAATGGGGATTAATGTTTACCGGAGGCACTGCGCACAAAAACTATTGAATTCGTCCTCATCTGCCTCGCCATCTTCATCAATCGTTTCCTTTTGGAACAGCTTGTTGCTTTTGAAATCAAGTGTAAGTACATTGTCTTTCAAAACAACGTTGTTAAAGTCCTGCCAGGTATATCTTTTTTTGATCAGTGAATTAAAAACGATTTGCTTCTCAGTAAATCCGATCTCTAAAGGAAATTTTGCATGGAACTCAAACAGCCCCAGGAAACCAAATACAAAAACAAGCCATTGAAAATAGGGCATTACGGTCCATACGATCGCTGCGAAAAACAAGGCCCTGTTGTAGGCAATTTTTTCATGGTTATTTGTGCGGAGCAGGTATAGATTACGTGCTATCAGCACTGCAATAAACAGGAAGCCTACCAGGTAAACAATTGTTTTCTGTGGTGTGATGAATTGTTCGCGCAAAAAGATCAGGGCAGAAGCACTGCAGAGCAACAGGCTTATGAGATCAACATATTTCCGGCTCTCATTTTTTAGTGTAACAAGATATGTGTAGACCATCGGCTAGTTGTTACTTGCAACGAGCAAATTACATAACTTCCATAATACGTGAGCGCCCACATTGGCATCCCAGTCGTTGTCTCCAACCCCTATCTCCATCAGGTCAAAACCAATTAACTTACGTCCACTCTGGAGCACTCTTTTCAGGATGTAATAAACCTGCTCAGCCTCAAAACCGCCCTGTACGGGGGTTCCGGTGTTCGGGCAGAGTTTCGGATCAAGGCCGTCAATATCGAAACTGAGAAACACTTTTTGAGGCAGCT
Source organism: Flavitalea antarctica (assembly GCF_054461535.1). Classification (NCBI taxonomy): domain Bacteria; kingdom Pseudomonadati; phylum Bacteroidota; class Chitinophagia; order Chitinophagales; family Chitinophagaceae; genus Flavitalea; species Flavitalea antarctica. The sequence continues at coordinate 22,092 of NZ_JBTLQG010000042.1, read as the reverse complement.
GGCTGATGATCTCATCGGTTATCTGTTTCCAGTTCTCGCCTTCAAATTGTCTTTCCTTGATGTCTTTATCAAAATAGGTTACAACGCGGTTATTAGAATTGCATACAAAGGTCCATTCCTCATCTGAAAAGTCACGAACACCAACCTGTACGAGTTTTGTTATTTCCTTAATCTCGGTGAGCGCATTATACATGATGCTTGCATGGCTGTATTTGAAACCTTCATACATGGTACGAAGATCACAGTGCGCATCGATCTGGAGTATACCAAACTCGCCGTGTTTTTCTGCCAGTGCTTTATAATAACCGAGAGGGGCCGAGTGGTCGCCACCGAGTAGTGCCACCAGTTTATTCGCCTTCAGGAGATCCCGGGTTTGCTCATAAACCCATTGGTTCAGGTAAACGGCGCCTTCATTTATGTCTTTGAGTGACTTGCACATGAAGGTATTCTTGTCAACTATTTCTCCATGGGAGATATAATCGATCAGCAATTCAGCTTCTTTGCGGAGATAATCACTTTTCAGAAGAATCTTTTTATCGGTCTGCCGCATGAATATACCCTGCTTCCAGGCATCTTTGGTATCTGCGTCAAACAGGTCAACCTGCATGCTTGCCTTAAATACATGGTCTGCGGCCCTGGCCGTACCGGCGCTGTAACTTACTGTTACTTCCCAGGGTACAGGGAGGATAATGAGACGTGAATCTTCTTCTGTGAAGGGGAGCCCGAATATGTTGTTATCGGGATTGCTTGCCCCGTTTTTATCGAAATGGGATAAATCTGTCATGATTAATTTCTGCTACTCAAAACGATTTGCAAGGTAGTAACAGTATGTATAAGTTGCAAAATAAATAACGGGGGTTGCAACGGGTGCGCTGGCAGGCTGGTTTTTAACTATTTATAAGTAATTGGTATCAGATATCGGTGGATCTTTGCGGTTTTACAACCGGTCATGAAAACACCTGACGGGAGGTTGTTTATTCTGTAACTATTCTCAGGCGGGGTGATTAATTTCAAGGCCATGTTATTTAATCCGGTTCGTTGTTTTTTCGAACAGTTTGCCTGCATTTTTTGTCATAGCTTTGCCATGAATTCTAGATCATTATGAAGAAAATACATATTGCCATCCTTGTTTGTATAGGTATAGTGATTGCGGTGCTTATCAGCACAATGGGGGATCTGTCGAGTTACGAAACACTTGCTTCCGCAAAACAGAAGGCCGGTAAAAATGTAACCATCATCGCCAGGCTTGATAAGTCGGCCGATAAACCTATCATCTACGATCCGGCACGCAATCCCAATTATACTTCATTCCACGTCATTGATTCCCTCGGAAATAAAGCTAAAGTGGCTTATTATTTCGAAAAGCCCTATGATATGGAAAAAAGTGAACGTATAGTTATCAAAGGAAAAATGAATGGTGATGTATTTGAGATCACCCGGAAGGATGGTATCCTGATAAAATGTCCTTCCAAGTATAAAGATGATCCCAAAGCCGCGCAGAACAACCTGAGTCAAAATTAATTTCAACTGATGGATTATATTGGTGAACACCTGTTTCCGGGGCAGCTAGGACATTTCCTGGTTGTACTTTCCCTGGTTGCATCCCTTGTAGCGACTATTGCTTACTTCAAATCGACAACCGCCACTACGGAGGAGATCGCTGCCTCGTGGAAGCGAATGGCGAGGATTGCATTTATTATCGATGCCGTCTCCGTGACAGTAACATTTGGTATCATATATCACCTGATCTCCAATCATTATTTTGAATATTACTATGCCTGGAACCATTCGGATAAATCACTGAAGACAGGATACCTGTTTGCAAGTATCTGGGAAGGGCAGGAGGGTAGTTTTCTCCTTTGGGCCTTCTGGCATGGCGTGCTGGGTATCGTGCTGATGCGCACTTCCAAAAAATGGGAGGCACCGGTTATGACCGTGATCAGTTTTGCGCAGGTCTACATGGCCACCATGGTACTTGGTATTCACTTCTTCGATATCAAATTGGGTAGTTCGCCGTTTTTGCTGACACGTTATATGCAGCCGGCTTTTATGGATATGGCCAACTACCTGACGCTGCCGGTTTTCCGCGATGGAAATGGACTGAATCAACTGCTGCAGAATTACTGGATGCAGATCCATCCCCCGATCATATTCCTCGGTTACGCCTCCACCGTGGTCCCGTTTTCCTATGCCATTGCCGGTCTCTGGAAAAAGGAACACAGTACCTGGACGAAGCCTGTTATGCCATGGGCGCTCTTTTCTGCGGCTATCCTTGGCCTGGGCATTATGATGGGCGCAAGATGGGCGTATGAATCGCTGAACTTTGGTGGCTACTGGGCCTGGGATCCGGTCGAGAATGCTTCCATGGTACCATGGCTGGTGCTGGTTGCCGGAATACACACCGTGTTGATCTACAATTCTACCGGCCACTCCTTACGTGCTTCTTACCTGTTCCTGTTACTCGGATTTCCGCTCATCTTATATTCCAACTACCTTACAAAAAGTGGGGATCTTGCCGACACTTCTGTGCATGCGTTCACCAGCCAGGGACTCAACTGGCAGCTGCGGATAGGAGTGCTGTTGTTTGTAATACCAGCAATGGCATTTTTTGCGAAACGATACAAACAAATACCTGCGATTGCCAAAGAAGAGAATACCTATTCGCGGGAATTCTGGATGTTTATCGGTTCGCTGATATTGTTTTTGTGTTCGCTGTTTATTGTGATTTTTACTTCACTGCCTGTCATCAACAAAATATTCAACACCAGTTTCAACGTCGGGACCGATGTCGAATTCTTTTATAACCGCATAGTCATCTTTGTTGCCATCGTACTTGGTGTGCTGACAGCTGTCACGCAGTTCTTAAAATACAAGAACACCAATAAAACGGAGTTTGGCAAAAAGATCCTTGTGCCAACCGTGTTATCGCTGATGATTGGCGGCGCCATCAGTTACTGGGGCAATATTAATTACGACACTTATGGGATCGGCTTTCTTGCCGCGATACATCTTGCCATTTTCGCTGGCGTGTATACAGCGGTCAGCAATGCTGCGTATATCTGGACCGGGCTCAGGGGCAAGCTAAAAGTTGCAGGTGCATCAGTGGGGCATATTGGCTTCGGTGTTTTCCTGGTCGGAATACTTATTTCATCTTCCAAAAAAGAGATCTTATCTATTAACCGTACCAATCCCCTGAACTTCGGCGAGGGCAATAAGATCACCGGAACAGGCATGGAGAACCTGACCCTTTATCATGGCGTGAAGAATGATATGGGTGAGTACTACGCGACTTATGTAGCAGACAGCAGCATCAATAATGGAAGGCAGATCTATTTTCATATCGAAATGGAGAAAAAAGACGGGTCAGATAAATTTACGCTGTATCCCGATCTGATGCGAAATACAAAAGGCGACCAGGGCATCTCAAATAACCCGGACGCGAAGCATTACTGGAACCGTGACATTTTTACTTATATCAATCATAGCTCCAAATTGCAGGAAGGCGAGGATACTGCAAGTTTTGTAAGCTCCACCGTAAAGCCAGGTGATACTATCTTTTACTCAAATGGCTTTATGACCCTTGACAGGGTAACGCTTAACCCGAATAATGCCAAATATAAGTTTACAGATAAAGACACCGCCATCATGGCCGAGATCACGGTTCATGCATCCAATGGCAGGAAGCTACAGGCAAATCCTGTTTATCAGCTCACCAATAACCAGGTAAAATACACCATCGATACCGTTTTTGCTGAAGGGCTTGCGGTCGGTCTGTCACGCGTTGCGGACGCACAGCGAATTGAAATCAGTGTTAAAGACTCGACAAAACTGGTGCCTTTTGTTGCGCTGAAGGTGTTACGCTTTCCCTTTATTAACCTCGTATGGCTGGGAACAATTCTCATGATTGTCGGGTTTGTAATGAGTATTTCCCGCAGGGTCAGGCTGTTGCGATAATAATAAAGAATTTGTCCCGTTATTGGTCCGGATTTCGTTTATTAACGTATATGCAGTAATCACGAGTTGATAGCCGTCATTTTATTCACGGATGGGTTACTTTAAGCCTGAACCGGGTATAATAATAAAAGAATTATTATTATTTTAGCTACAGTCATGAAGAGATGCCGGGAAATAGCGGGAAAATGTGTTGCGTTGTTGGCATTTTGGTTGGCAACTGCTCAATTTTCTGTTGCCCAGAACATTCCTGATTCCATCCTCAAAAATTACCCGTTGCCCGAACTTGGCCCAAACGACACGATCCCTGTGCCGGTTACCTTGTTTGACAATCAGATTGTTCCAGCACAAACCCTGGAATGGATCTGGGTCCAGGCGAAATATCCACCTCATCTGCTGAAAAAACGAGAAGCTTACAATAGGCTGCGAAACGCGGTTTATGTATGTTATCCCTATGCCCGCAGGGCAGGTATCATTTTGAATGATATAAATTACAAACTTGCTGGCATGAACAGTAAGAGTGAGCGGAAGAAATATATCAAGTCCCGTGAAAAGGAACTTAAAAAAGAATTCTCCGATCCTTTGACTAATCTTTCCATTTACCAGGGCAAGGTATTGATGAAGCTCATTAACCGGGAAACGGGTAATAACTGTTATGATATTATCAAAGAGTACAAAGGAGGCGTAACGGCAAGATTATATCAGACAGTCGCCTTTTTTTACAACAGCAGCCTGAAGCAACCTTATGAAGTGGAAGGCAAGGACAGTGAGATCGAGAAAATCGTGCTTGAAGTGGAAAAGATGTACGTGAAGAAGTTATGAGTTATGAGTTATGAGTCAGTTATGAGTTAGTTATGAGTGTAATGGGCAGGTAAGTATTTTGTAAAGGCAGGTGGTTTTCCCACGGATAAAGAAAATTTTCGCCTTAGAGTCTTGAGATCTTTTCGATGAGGCCGGTTGATGAAAATCCCTGTACGATAGGATTGATAACTACACGCCCGCCATTTGCAATCACCTCTTTGGCGCCGACAATCTGGTCGATCGTGTAATCTCCGCCCTTTACAATCACATGAGGTTTAATTGCCCGGATCAGTTCCAGCGGAGTGTCTTCATTAAATATTACCACTGCATCAACGATCACAATTGAGGCAAGAAGAATTGCCCTGGCATTTTCGTCATTCACCGGCCGGCCTTCACCTTTGAGTTTTTTTGTCGAGAGATCTGAATTAAGTCCTACAATCAGGAAGTCTGCTTGTTTTGCTGCTTCTGATAAGGAAGCAATATGTCCGCGATGGAGGATGTCGAAGCATCCGTTGGTAAAGGAGATCGTTTTACTTTGCAACCTCAGTATCTGCACTATATGCAGTAGTGTAGGCAAGTCGAATATCTTGCTATTAATGAAGTCAACTTTTTTCATGTCCTGGTTTTTTGTTAAGATATGGTAACACCAAAAGAGCAATAAATCCACTGAGCAGCATCTGGAAAAACTGGACTCCCCACATCAGGCTGCCGAAAGCAAAGCCAATGTTTTCTTTTAGTCCGTATAACAACATTGTCTGTTGAACAAAAATGGGATAGACTCCGATTCCTCCTGGTGTCGGGATGATCATGGCCAGGCTGCCGGTGGTCAGCACAGACAAGGCGACTTCAACGCCATAGCCGGATGTTTCATTCAACGCCCACAGACCGATCTGAACACTCAGCAGGAACATCACCCAGATAAAGATCGAATGAAAGATAAACCACTTTTTATTTTTCAGGTACCGGACACTTATCACACCGGCCCAGATGCCTTTCAGCACCAGTCTGATTTTTTTTATGAAGTCGATATGAGCGAGTTTCTTAAATACCAGCCATATTGCAAAGATCACAACCAGCAGGATGCCCACAATTATTAACACTTTTGTCAGCGAAAATGATGAGGTCCTGGCATTAAAGATGGAACCAAGCAACGTACTGATATAATTCCCGATAAGATCAAACTGTACAATGACTGTTATAGCTATCACGATGATCAGGCAAACCACATCAAACGCGCGTTCTGCCACAATTGTACCTATTAGCTTATCTGCCGGAACCTTTTCGTAGCGGGCCAGGATCGTACATTTCAGCACTTCACCCAGCCGGGGCAATGCAAGGTTAGCCATATAGCCGATAAGCACCGCCATATACGTATTCGATAACCTCGGTTTATATCCCAGCGGTTCCATCAGGATCTTCCACCGCATGGCACGGCTGAGATGGCTCAGCAACAAAGTAATAATGACCGGAACAATGAGCCAGTAATTGGCGCTCTCAAAAGATTTTTTGATTTCGGCCCAGTCATTACTGTCAATTTTCCGAAGCGACCACCATACGAGGAACACTCCAAACCCGAGAAAAAATACATATTGTAAAAGGCTTTGGAGCTTCTTTTTCATTACAGCTGATTTCCGGCTTTTGGAAAGACTATCCACGGTTTGAATGTCCGTGCTTTTTCAAAATCCATCCGGGCATAGGAAATAACGATGACTATGTCACCCACGGCCCCCTGGCGCGCAGCCGGGCCATTGAGGCAGCAAACGCCCGATCCACGCTTACCGGTAATAATATAAGTTTCAATACGTGATCCGTTATTCACATTAACAACCTGGACCTTTTCATTTTCTATCATGTTGGCCGCATCCATAAGATCTTCATCGAGGGTAAGGCTCCCTACATAGTTGAGATTAGCTTCCGTTATTACCGCGCGATGAACCTTGGATTTCAGAACTTCTATGTCCATAGTATTAGAACGAAATTAAATTGATGGCAAAATTAAGGTGCACAATATTACAATCAGTTGATTTATTTGTTGTGTTGACCGGGGTTGGGGGTGATAATCATATTGTCAATCAGCCGGACCTCTTCAAGGAAAGCTGCAATAAGGCACACTAAGGGTATTTGCCCATCCCAGGAGCTGACCAGGTTCAGGTTGGTTGCGTCTGCAATCTCTACATAATCAACTTTAAATCCTTTATTACTCAGTTGTTTCCCCGCCTGGTCCTTTAGGCTGTTCAGGTCACCCGGTGTTAAAGCTGTTTTAACAAATGTGAGCGTATCATAGATCGCCACCGCCTTTTTTCTCCCTTCAGTGGAAAGCCTTGCATTCCGGCTGCTCATTGCGAGGCCATCTGGTTGCCTGACCGTAGGAGCAGTGATCAATTTTGTACGCGAATGCATAAAAGAAAGGAGCCGGGCGACTACCATACACTGCTGATAATCTTTCTGACCCATGAAAAGCAGGTGAGGGTTAACGATAGTGAGCAATCGCTTCATTACCTGGCAAACACCCTGGAAATGGCCGGGCCTGGAGCTGCCTTCGAGCACAGTTTCAAGATAGCCCAGGTTAAAACTTTCTAAATTTTTCAGCCCGTCGGGATAGATATCGCTTACATCAGGTACAAACACGATATCTGTTTTTGCTTCTTCGAGTTTCGTTAAATCAGCTTCCAGCGTTTTGGGGTATTTGTCGAAATCGGTAACATTATTGAACTGCGTCGGGTTTACGAATATACTGCAGACCGTTAGGTTTCCCGTACCAAGGGATTGCCTTATAAGTTCCAGATGACCGTCATGAAGCGCTCCCATTGTGGGAATAAAGCCAATCGTTGCCCCATCCGATGATAGTTTTTGCAGGTATTCGTGAATTAAGTCTGCTCTTTTAAAGAGGATCATTATTTGATTTTATATATAGGACCGGCGAAATTTCACACAGCCATAACGCTGCTCTTCCTTTGTTGAAACCGTTAGGTGGGAACCAGAGAGGTTTCATACAAGGGTGCAAATATCACTCTAAACCCTGTAAAGACTTAGTCTGAGGCAAATTTTCCGTAAAAAAACCTTACCTTTGCCAGCTGATTTTCAAATCGGGAGTCAAACCAATTTATTATCCTAATGCTGACAAAGAAAAGAATTTTATTTATTGCCAACGAGATGTCGCCTTATCTGGAACTAACTGATTTTTCAGAAACAGTGAATAAGCTGGCGATAAAAGCGAATGAGGGTGGATATGAAGTGCGTTGCATTATGCCCAGGTTTGGAATGATCAATGAAAGAAGACATCGTTTACACGAGGTTGTTCGGTTGTCCGGCATCAATGTATCGGTAGACAATGATGACTTCCCACTTCAGATCAAGGTTGCTTCCCTTCCCAATGCCCGTCTCCAGGTTTATTTTCTCGACAACGAAGATCTCTACAAAAGAAAGTACATCTTCCACGATGAAGCAGAAAAATGGTTTGATGATAATGGGCTGAGAACCGTGTTTTTTTGCAAAGGCGCTCTTGAGACCGTCAAGAAATTTGGCTGGCCGCCCGACATCATTCATTGCAGTGGCTGGATGACCGGATTGATTCCATTATACCTTAAAACCGCATATAAAAAGGAACCTGTGTTTGCTCACAGTAAGGTGATTTATACACTCGGAAATAACAGCTTCAAAGAAAAGTTAAGCGCAGACTTTTTAAAGATTGCAAACATAAGTCCTAATATAAAAGATAAGGATCTTGAGCCTTTCAAAGATCTGAACAATGTTGCGTTACAGCGGGGGGGTGCAACCTACGCGGATGCTATCACTTTTGGCGCGGAAAAAATTGACAAAAAACTGGTCGAAGAATTCGGGAAGGTGAGGGGTAAAAAAATCCTTACACATAGCACGGATGCTGATTTAACAGACTATTTACAATTGTATTCCGATCTTGCCAAGTAAGTGATATATCTGAAATCAATAATACAACAAACTTCTTGTGAATAGGAAAACTTTAACCCCCTTATCTCTTTTAGCTCTTCTCATTACCGTTTATTCTTCTTGTACGCGGGTTGATGCAACAGACTTAGGCAATGGTCTTATTCCTGCGGTAGACAATATACAGACATTCGATACTATTTTGCCGGTAGTAACAAACAATCTTCTTCTTAGCGATGATTCAAGAATAGTATACGATGAAGATCATGCGATTGGTGTGATCCAGAATGATCCCGCTTTCGGCAGGCTATCAGGAAGTATATATTTTAGTCTTTCCCCTGCAACCTTTGCTTACCCATTCATTACACGTGACAGCATCAGGCAGGTTGATTCGGTTGTACTGTCAATGGCTTTCACCGGCACATACGGAGATAGTACTTCAACCCAGACTTTTGGTGTATATGAGTTACAGGATGATCCGCGTTTCAAAGATTCTATCAATGGATATCTTATAAGCAACGATGGCATCAATCTCGGTCCCTTGCTTAAGACGCACACGCAGAATTTCGACAGGCTGAGTGATCAGTTTGTTATCCAGAAAGGAAAGGATACCCAGGTTGTGAGAAATCAGATGCGTATCCGGCTGGACAATTCATTTGGTCAGCGCTTCATTAATTACGAGGCCAATGTATACCTGAACGATACAACGTTCAAAACTGCGTTCCCGGGCTTTGGGCTCATACCACAAGGCGGTAATCAGAACGCGCTGGCTTATTTTAATCTTGCAAATGCCGAAAACACAAAGCTGACCATTTATTATAAAGCGAAATCGTGGGGCGGAGTTGTAGATTCTGCACTCGTTACAAACTTCACTTTCCGCAACCTGCGTAATCTTAATAAAGTCCAGAGAACGATTACAGGATCAGAAGCAGCAGCGATAATAAATAATGGATCGGATTCTGATGACAGGCTCTATATAGCAACTTCACCCGGTACCTATGCGACAGTGAAAATTCCCCTTTTACCGGGTCTCTCGAACCGGGTAATTCACAGGGCAGAACTGGTGGTAAAAAACATTACTCCCCCAGGCTCCGTGTACCAGGTTCCATATTATTTGTTTCTTGATGCCTGGGACAGCGCAAAAAATGTTGCTAAGACCATTCAGAATGATTTCACTTATAATGCGACAAACGGTTCTTATAATCTCACACTGTTCGGGGGATTTCTTACCAATAAGAATGAGTATAATTTCGACATCTCGAGATATGTTCAGGGCATAGTTACCCGTAAAGAACAAAGTTATACGCTCAGGCTTTATGCGCCTTACAAGACCTCCAGTATTTATATCCCCGGGGGCACAGCGAGCGCGAACAACCTGGATACCTTAATCGACAGGCAAAGAAAAAGCGGTGGTCAGCTATTTCTGAATCCACAGATTGCTAATGGCAGGGTAATACTGGGCGGGGGAACACATCCATCTTCTGAAATGTACCTTAGAATTATTTATTCTAAAATTTAAGATGGACGCTTATCTTTGCGCCTGATTTTTAAGTTTTCCCTAACTTTTGACACTTACTATTTTTATCAAATAAAACAATCATGCCTTATTTATTTACTTCTGAAAGTGTTTCCGAAGGTCACCCGGATAAAGTGGCCGACCAGATTTCCGATGCCCTGATAGATAATTTCCTTGCGTTTGACCCTCAATCCAAGGTTGCCTGTGAAACCCTGGTAACTACCGGACAGGTTGTTCTTGCCGGTGAGGTTAAATCGAAAGCTTACCTGGATGTACAGGAGATAGCAAGAGGTGTTATCCGCAAGATCGGGTACACAAAAAGTGAATACATGTTTGAAGCAAATTCATGTGGTGTGTTTTCTGCTATTCATGAACAATCCGCTGATATCAACCAGGGAGTGGATAGAAAGAAAAAGGAAGAACAAGGTGCAGGTGACCAGGGTATGATGTTCGGTTATGCCAGCAATGAAACGGATGATTACATGCCATTGGCACTGGATATAGCGCATAAAATCTTAATTGAACTCGCGGCACTCAGAAGGGAAAATAAAGCGATCAAATATCTTCGCCCGGACGCTAAGAGCCAGGTTACCCTTGAATACGATGACAATAACAAGCCGGTAAGAATTGACGCTATTGTCGTTTCTACCCAGCATGATGATTTTGATTCAGAGAGCAAGATGCTTGCTAAGATCAAAGCTGATATCGTAAACATCCTGATTCCAAGAGTAAAATCAAAGTACAGGAAATACGGTAAGTTGTTTAATGACAATATTAAATATCATATCAACCCAACCGGTAAGTTTGTAATCGGTGGTCCACATGGTGATACAGGTCTTACCGGCCGCAAGATCATCGTTGATACTTACGGTGGCAAAGGTGCACACGGTGGTGGAGCATTCAGTGGTAAGGATCCTTCAAAGGTTGATCGTTCCGCTGCTTATGCAACAAGACATATCGCCAAGAACCTGGTAGCTGCCGGTGTTTGTGATGAGGTACTGGTGCAGGTTTCCTATGCAATCGGAGTTGCCAAACCAATGGGGATCTATGTAAATACTTATGGTACCGCAAAAGTGGATATGTCTGATGGCGAGATATCGAGCCTTGTTGAAAGCACATTTGACATGCGTCCATATTTTATTGAACAACGTTTAAAATTGCGTAACCCGATATACAGTGAAACTGCTGCTTATGGCCACATGGGCCGCAAGCCGGTTATGGTTGAAAAAACCTTCACCGCTCCTGATGGCAAATCCGTCAAGAAGACCGTGGAACTTTTCACCTGGGAGAAGCTGGATTACGTTGCCAAAGTAAAAAAAGCTTTTGGTCTGAGATAATCAGTCTTAAATAAATGAAGCCCCCCGTACATGATGTTGGGGGGCTTTTTTCGTATTTTGTAACTGGCCAAACAAAAGCATTATGGTTCCTGCAGGTGAAACAATCAGTCCCTGGAAAATTATCGATTCAAAACCCGTCTATGAAAATCCATGGATCCAGGTAACAGAATACAATGTAATAAATCCTTCAGGGGGTAAGGGCATTTATGGGAAGGTTCATTTTAAAAACCGGGCTATTGGTGTTCTGCCACTTGATTCGGAACTCAATACTTATCTCGTAGGGCAATATCGGTTCACGCTGGATGAATACTCGTGGGAGATACCGGAAGGAGGTGGGGTGATGGGCGTTGATCCCCTGGAGTCAGCAAAAAGAGAATTGATGGAAGAAACGGGCCTGGTTGCTTCAGATTGGAGCATCCTGCAAAAAATTCATCTTTCAAACTCAGTATCAGATGAGTTTGGTCTCGTGTATCTTGCACGTGATTTAAAGATGGGACCATCAAGTCCCGAAGAAACAGAACAACTGCAGGTTATAAAAATACCCTTTGCCGAAGCTTATCAACTGGTAGAGGAAAACAAAATTACAGATTCACTTTCAGTAGCTGCGATATTGAAGGTACAATTGATGATAAAAGATGGAAGAATCAAATAAGCCCGGCGCATCAAAAAAGTCAGCTATTATTATAGGAAGACAACCTGTGATAGAGGCAATCGAAAATGGTCGTGCCATCGATAAGATCCTTTTTCAACAAAATGTAAGTGGCGACTCGATCGGAAAGATCCGCAAATTGGCGCAGGAGAAAAACATTCCCATCCAGCAGGTTCCGGTTGAAAAGCTGAATAGCTTTTCAAGAGCTAATCACCAGGGCGTTATCGCCCAGGCTGCCATCGTTGAATATATGAACCTTCAGCAGGTGATAGACCAGGTTGTAAGTAACGGGGAAACGCCGTTGTTCCTTATGCTTGATGGCATAACCGACGTGAGGAATATAGGAGGAATAGCGCGTACCGCGATTTGTTGTGGTGCCCAGGCTATTATTGTTCCCGATAAAGGGATAGCAGCACTTAATGAAGATGCGATGAAGGCTTCAGCAGGCGCACTGGAAAAGATCAATATCTGCCGTGTGAGTAGCTTGCTTAAGGCGGTTGATGAATTGCATATGAACGGCATCCTTGTGTACACATCGGAGATGAAAGCGCCGGCGAAACTTTTCGACATCGACTTCAAACAGCCATTCTGTGTAATTATGGGTAACGAGGAAAAAGGAGTGCAGCCATTTTTGAATAAAGCGGCCGATGCACAGTTCAGCATCCCGATGAAAGGGGATTTTGATTCTTTCAATGTATCAGTCGCCACTGGTATTATTCTTTTCGAAGCGATGAAGCAAAGATTATGACCCAACGCGTCAAAATAGTCGAATGCCCCAGGGACGCCATGCAGGGTTGGGATCATTTTATTCCAACAGGTGACAAGATCCGATACATCAATGCGTTGCTGAAAGTCGGTTTTGATACGATCGATTTTGGAAGTTTTGTTTCTCCTAAAGTGATCCCCCAGATGAGAGACACCCGGGAAGTGCTTGCTGGTCTTGACACAGGACAATCTACCACGAGGTTGCTTGCCATCGTGGCCAACTTGCGAGGCGCGGAAGATGCATCTCAGTTTGAACACATCAATTACCTGGGTTACCCTTTTTCGGTTTCTGAAACTTTCCAGCTTCGCAACGCAAATGCGACCATGGAGCAGTCGCTCGAAACCGTAGCAAAAATTGCAGCTATCTGTAAGAATAGTAAGAAGAAACTTGTCGTTTACATGTCCATGGCTTTTGGCAATCCTTACGGGGATGCCTATTCGCCGAAGGTTGTCTACGAGTGGGTTGAGAAAATAACGGACCTGGGTGTTGATGTTATTTCTCTCGCTGATACTGTTGGACTGGCAACGGCCGAAGATGTCTTTACCGTCACCGACTATCTCATCAGTTCGATGCCCGCCCAGGAATTTGGGGTGCATCTGCATTCCGGCCCGGACAACTGGCAGCAAAAGTTACAGTCCGCGATTGATGCGGGTTGCCTTCGCTTTGATGGCGCGCTGAAAGGTATCGGTGGTTGCCCGATGGCAGATGACGTGCTTGTTGGAAATATGAACACAGAATTAATGATCCCGTATTTTGAGCGTAAGGGTTTTGATACTGGTATCAACAAGTTGGCGCTGGAAACCGCCGGCGAACTCGCAGGAAAGCTTTTTATAAAATGAACTTTCAATTAAGTTTCACCCCGGACAAATTTCAGGAACCGATCCGGCACCACCACCGGATGTTTATGATAGGTTCCTGTTTCACTGAAAACATCGGTAAAAGACTGGCTGCACTGAAGTTTGATACGCTGCAAAATCCCAACGGAATCATTTATGATCCTGTCAGCATCACCAATAGCCTGGTTTCATACATTGAACAGAAAACTTATCAATCCGCCGATCTTGTGTACCTGGACGATCTCTGGCACAGCTGGCAGCACCACGGTAGTTTTTCGGATGTTGACGATCACGCGGTGCTCAACACGATCAATGCATCCCAGCAGAAGGCACACGAGTTTTTGAAACAGGCTGACTGGGTATTCATCACACTTGGTTCGGCATTTTCCTATTCGCTCGTAGAATCAGGGGAAAGCGTAGCCAACTGCCATAAAGCCCCGGCCAGATCATTCAATAAACGCCTGCTCACTATTGAAGAGATCAAATCTTCGCTTGATACCTGTATTCACCGGCTGTTTCACTTCAACCCATCAGTTCGCATAATCTTTACTGTTAGCCCGGTGCGTTATGTCCGGGATGGACTTGTCGAAAACAACCTCAGTAAGTCAAGGCTGATCGAAGTAGTTCAGCATATAGTTCAGAAGTTCCGAAAGCTTTATTATTTTCCGGCCTTTGAACTGGTGATTGATGTGCTACGGGATTACCGGTTCTTTAAGGAAGATATGGTGCATCCAAACGAACAGGCGATAGATTTTGTTTTCGAAGCATTTAGCCTGGCCGCCTTTGAGGAATCAACCCTTGAGCTAGTTAAAGAAATAGACAAGATTAATGCGGCACTAAATCACAGGCCATTGCATGCTAACACACCTGCGGACCAGAAATTCAGACAAAACCTTCTTGGGAAAATTACTGCATTGCAGTCAAAATATCCACACCTCGATTTTACATCAGCGCTTTCCTGAATGAAAGCCGTTAATTCTCATTTATTTTCAGGAACTCTTCGAGTTTTTCGAGAAGGATAAGCTGATTGAGGGCGCGGTTAAGGTTCTGCTCCGGGTAAGTCGTTTTATAATAGATATCATTATTTAAAAAATCGGTGACAAAACGCAGGCACTGCATATAAATAAGCATCCGGCCGGCATAGTGTATATGATTCATTTCCGTTCTCGTTAGATTACCCTGGCTGCCATCAACATATCCATCAATTATGGCATGGTAGTATTCCGGCACGATATCTATGTTCTCCCATTCAGTGCTGTTTTCTTCTCTTGAACAAGCCATGGTTCTCACCATATCACCGATGTCTGAGTAAAACCTGCCCGGCATAACCGTATCAAGATCCACCGGGCAGATAACCTGGTGGCTTACCTTGTCGAAGAGTATGTTACTGATCTTGCAATCGTGGTGCATGATCCTTACCGGGTATTCGGCTGTATTTTCTGCCGCTTCCCGGTAAAAGCTGACCAGGTCAAACCTTTCGCGGAGTGATGAGATTACATGCGTTGCCTTAAGTAAACGGTTAATACCTGCAGAAGCGATAGCCTGTTCAAACTGTTCATACCTATAGTTAAGATCATGGAAACCCGGAATAATGATTTCCAGTTTCTCAGGATCCAGCCTGTTGAGCGCAGCCGAAAATTCTGCGAAACATTTTGCCGCCAGGTAAACCTTGCTCGCCGATGCCGCTACATTGTCAGCATACGAGTTTTCTATAAAACGGGTAGCACGCCAGAAATTACCATTTTCATCGACCCAGAAATACTTACCCTTCCTGGTAGTAACCAGTGGCGGAACGCCTTTGTGGCCGCGGGCTTGTAGTTCTTCGCTTATAGCCCTGTAATTATGAATGATGTTTTCAGGCTGACTGAATGTTGCCTGGTTAATACATTGCAGCATCAACATAGTTCCGTCCGTAAATGTAATCCGGTAACTGTGATTTATCAGACCTGTACCAAAAGGTTCTATTGAAGGTTCGCCCTGTCCAAACTGGGAAGCAGCTTTTTTTAGAATACTATCATTCATGAATAACCGGTTTATTTCAATTTGTGCTGTTCAATGTATCCTGTCTCCGCGCACCTCGAGTTGTTGCATCAGTTCTGCCTCAAATTTCAACCATTCCTGCCAACGTTTTCTAACCTTTTCCGGCCTGACATAGGTTTCCGCCAGTTCAATGAAGAGGTGATAGTGCCCGGCTTCACTTTCCATGAAACGGCGATAGAAATTTTTCAGGTATTCATCATCAAGTCCTTCACTTAGCCTTTTAAATCGTTCACAGCTGCGTGCTTCGATCAGCGCCATGGTCAATAGTTTGTCGAGAAAACTATCTTCCTGGCTGCCCCCTTTTACCTGGAAAGCGAGTAAGGCATTTACATATTCATCTTTGCGCTGTTTGCCCAGTTTAAGGTTGCGTTTATGCAGTTCAGCCAGCACAAGCCTGAAATGGCCCCATTCCTCCGTTACAATAGGCGCAAGTTCCTTTACCAGTTTTTCTTTATCACTGAACCGGGTGATCAGGGAAATGCAGGTGTTGGCAGCCTTCTGTTCGCAGTAAGCGTGATCGGTAAGAATATGCTCCAGTGACATACCGGCAAGATCAACCCACCGGGGATCTGTGGGTAGTTGAAGACCAAGTATATTTTTCGTTTGTGATATGGGATCGGTCATAGCATTCATTGGTCCGGCGATGAGTGATTCACAAAGCCGGATCAGGCAAATATCCTTAAAGTTGCCGTAGTTTTGAAATTATGCTTAACGATGATTTTCTCGAACAAAAGCTGGCTCAACGTCGCAGTGAAGGAAGTTTCCGGGAACTTGTAGTCCGGGAGCATTTAACTGACTTCAGTTCGAACGATTACCTGGGCGTTGCAAAAAAAACTCCGCCCGGAGACCGGGAATCGCATTATGCAAACGGGTCAACGGGATCAAGATTGCTGACCGGCAACTCAGACCTCGCGATGAAGATTGAAGACCAGGTCGCAGCTTTTCATAATGCGGAGGCAGCGGTCCTTTATAATTCAGGATATGATGCGAATATTGGATTGCTTAGTTGCGTTCCCCAGAAAGGAGACACTATCATTTATGATTTTCTGAGTCACGCATCCATCCGGGATGGCATACGTCTTAGTGCTGCTCAATCCTTTTCTTTCAGGCATAATGATCCTGACGACCTGGAATCAAGATTGAAAAACGCTACCGGAACGGTGTTTGTGGTTACAGAATCCGTTTTTTCAATGGACGGTGACCAGGCACCGCTGATTGAAATCAGCCGGCTTTGTGATAAGTATAATGCTAAACTAATCGTAGATGAGGCCCATGCTACCGGGGTGATTGGTCGGGGGGGTGCTGGTTTGGTACAGGAGCTGCAACTGGAGCATTGGTGTTTTGCGCGGATCCATACATTTGGTAAGGCGCTCGGGTGCCATGGCGCGGTGGTCATCGGGTCGGCTCGTTTGAAAAATTTCCTGGTAAATTTTTCACGCGCATTCATTTATACTACCGCGTTACCACCGGCTGCCCTGATAGCCATTCAACAAAGCTATGCGTTGTTCCCGGGGATGAACGAAGAGCGATTGAAGCTCGGCCACCTGATTGAGATGTTCCGGTCTGCCAGTCCTGGTTTTCAGAAGCTGGATAGTGTTACGCCGGTTCAGGGTGTTTTAGTTCCCGGCAATGAAAATGCAAAGCAGCTGTCAGCGGAACTTCTGGCAGCGGGACTGGACGTGAGGCCAATACTTTATCCTACAGTTCCAAGAGGCGCCGAACGCCTGAGAATAGTATTGCATAGTTTTAATACCATTGCTGAAGTCAATCTGCTGATCAGGAAGCTTGCCAGGTAAAAGGTGCCAGCTGTTCATTTTTTAATCATGTGGCTGCGCGCAAGACAAGAAGATTTACTATTTCCTTTCTGATAACATTCTCGCCCCACCTGGTCTGAAGCACAATTTCCTGGTATACCTGCTTAATGGTAGTTTTTTTTGCCTGCGGGTTAACTCAGAAACTTAAAATGATTCATAACTTAGGTACATGCGGAATCTCCCTCTCATACTAACGGCCTTGATCACCTGCGCACTTGTAGTGGTCCTGGATTCGAATTTGGGCAGCGTACCTGCACTTGGCAGATTCCTGAGTCCCCAACATGGTTTCTGGAAAAATGCGGAAGCAACCGACATAGACTACTCAGGCGAATTTGATCTCCAGGAACTAAGTGGATCATCGACAGTTTATTTCGATGACAGGCTGGTACCACATGTTTTTGCGGGATCAGAAGGCGATGCATATTTTATCCAGGGTTACCTGCACGCAAAGTTCAGGCTATGGCAAATGGAAATGCAGACCTATGCTGCTGCCGGCCGGATATCCGAAGTGGCGGGAAAACGGGCATTGCAGTTTGACAGGCAGCAAAGACGAATGGGTATGGTGTTCGCCGCCCAGAACATGTTGCGGGAAACCGAAGCCGACAGCACCACAAAAAATGCCTTTGACCAGTATACTGCCGGCGTCAATCATTATATTGAAGGACTCAGGGATCGTGACCTTCCGCTTGAATATAAACTGCTGGGATACCGCCCGGAAAAATGGACCGTTCTCAAAGTGGCACTTTTTGCAAAACAAATGGCCAAAACACTGGCGTCTAACGAAAATGACCTGGCGCTTAGTTATGCAAAAAACTTTTTTAATGATGAGCAGCTGAAGATATTGTTTCCCCAGCTTTCAGATTCGCTCGACCCGGTAATTCCGGCGGGTACAGTGTTCCCCGCTGCGACTATAAACCCCGTAAAACCAGCCGACGCAGATTCCGCCTACATAAACAACTACAATATCATCCCGCTCACTGAAGTTCAAAAACCGAATCCTGCAAATGGCAGTAACAACTGGGCAGTAAGCGGCAGCCGTACTAAAAGTGGTAAACCAATACTTGCCAACGACCCTCATCTTGAGCTTACTTTACCATCCGTCTGGTTCGAAATGCAGATCTCCACTCCGGGGATGAATGCGTATGGCGTTTCTTTTCCGGGTTGCCCCGGAGTAATCATCGGCTTCAATGACTACATCGCCTGGGGTGTTACAAACGCCGGCCGCGATGTGCGCGATTATTTCGAGGTGCAATTCAAAGACAGGTCGAAAACAAGTTATTGGTTTAATAACAGCTGGAAAAAAGTGGATAGTCTGAAAGTTGAAATCTTTCATATCAAAGGTAGCAACACGGTGTACGATACTGTTGCGTA
Organism: Flavitalea antarctica; assembly: GCF_054461535.1. Classification (NCBI taxonomy): domain Bacteria; kingdom Pseudomonadati; phylum Bacteroidota; class Chitinophagia; order Chitinophagales; family Chitinophagaceae; genus Flavitalea; species Flavitalea antarctica. Next base: position 3,108 of record NZ_JBTLQG010000042.1, on the reverse strand, counting down.
TATCGACCAGGGGCCGGTTATGTTTGACCATGACTTCGAGAGTAGGATCAGTCCCGGCAAAGCCTATGCTGTAAAATGGATAGCCCATGAACCAAGCAATGAGATGCGCGCTATCCGGCTCTTGAATCATGCAAAAAATTATGCTGAATATCTTGAGGCGATCAAATTCTTCATTTGCCCGGGACAGAATTTCGTATTTGCTTCAGTGTCCGGTGATATCGCCTTATGGCAGCAGGGAAAATTTCCTGCGAGATGGCAGCAACAGGGCCTGTATATCCTGCCGTATGTTGATAACCGTTATACCTGGCAGGGCTATATTCCTCAGTCGGAGAATCCACACATGTTAAATCCGGCCCGGGGTTATGTAAGCAGTGCCAACCAGCGTTCCGTTGCGGGTGATTATCCCTATTTTATCCCGGGTGATTATGATCTCTACAGGGGCATCAGGATCAACAGGCAACTGGAAGGCATGCATACGGTAACCCCAGAGGATATGATGAACCTGCAGAACGATAACTATAATACTCTTGCCGCAACAGCTATGCCTTTATTCCTGAAACACCTGCAATATTCATCCTTATCATCTGCTGAAGCCGTTTACGCCGATTCGTTAAAAAAATGGAACTACTACAGTGATGCAGGAACAATAGCACCGACCGTCTTTAAGATCTGGTACGACAGTCTGGAGAATTTTGTATGGCACGATGAATTAAAACCGCTCAGGGCAGTAGGTCTCAATCCCCATGAAAAAACACTGATCGAGGCATTGTTAAAAGACAGTTCGTTTAGTTATATTGACGATATGAATACCAGGGAGAAGGAAACGTTGACTGAAGCCGTGACAGTTTCCTTTAAATCGGCTGTATCTGTTGTACAGCAGTTGGCCGTTAAAAATCATGCATCCTGGGGCGCCTATAAAAACACCACGCTTTATCATTTATTAGGTCAGGAACTGCTTCCTTTTTCCAGGGGCGATCTGAACATCGGGGGCGGAGTTCATGTGGTTAATGCAACACAGCATAACCATGGTCCCAGCTGGAAAATGGTAGTAGAACTCACTTCGCCAAATCAGGCATGGGTAATTTATCCGGGTGGTCAGTCAGGAAATCCAGGCAGCAAATATTACGACAACTTTGTGAACGAATATGCAAAAGGAAATTATTACAAAGCCTGGATAATGACCGCCGGAGATAAAAATGATAAAAGGATTAAGTCAACGCTTGTGTTTAATAAGAAGTAATGAGACATTTTAATAGTTTGCATTTGATAAGAAGCAATAAGACATTTTAGTTGCAACATTTAATAAGAAGTACTGAAGGGTTAATCGCTGGCCTTTAGCAAGAAATAATGCAACTTAATGGCTTGCGTTTAACAAGAAGCAAGGAAAAATCAATGCCTTGCGTTTAACAAGGAGTAATGAAAAATTCTGCCCGGTTTGCATCAGCTGTTATACTTACCATGGCACTTTGTTATCTCGGTGGCCTGGTATTGCCGTGGTGGATCATTGCGCCGGTCGGACTGTTCACCGGTTATTTGATTCAATTACGACCCGCAACGGCTTTCCTGGCAGGTTTTATCGCTTGTTTTCTGCTCTGGTTTTGTCTTGCTTTTGTTATCGACTATAAAAATGAACACATATTAGCTACCCGTATAGGGGCATTATTTACTTTAAAACAACCTTTACTCATGATCTTAATTACCGGCCTTATTGGTGGCCTTGTTACCGGAATGGCATCACTCACCGGTGCACTTCTCCGGACCCGGCTCAAAAGACCAATGGCGGCATGATTTTTTGGGATATGTTAAAAAATCACAAATCTCATCTAAAAAACTGCTTTGTGCTGTCTGGCCGTTATTTTCGTGAGCATCATTACATATGAAACAATTACCATTATTCTGCCTGCTATTCCTGGTTTATTCAATCGACGCAATGGCAGGGCGGGTAACCGGACTTGTTAAAGACGAAAAAGGTCAGATACTTCCGTTCGCTTCCTTAATGATCAAGGGTACTTCCCGTGGCACAACCGCCAATAATGAAGGACGTTACTTTTTAAATCTCGATTCGGGCCAATATACAATCATCTGCCAGTACGTAGGTTATATCCGTGAAGAAAAAACCATTATCAGCCGCTCTGAACCCATGGAAATGGATTTTGTTCTCCGGCTACAGGCCTTTTCATTGGATTCCGTAGTCGTGAAGCCTGGCGGACCTGATCCCGCTTATGCAATTATTCGTGAGGCTATGCGGATGCGGCCATATTATCTGAACCAGCTCGACGCATTTCAAAGCGATGTTTATATAAAGGGCCAGCTGAGATTAAGGGATTATCCCAATAAATTATTTGGAAAGAAGATTGATTTCGAAGATGGCGATACCAGCCGAAAGAAAATACTTTACCTGTCTGAAACGTATGCAAGACTGTCGGTCATGAAACCGAACCGGGCGAAAATTGAAGTGCTGTCCACCCGGGTCAGTGGGAACAGTGACAGTTATGGGTTCAGTTCACCCCAGATTATCTCTTTTTATGAAAACAATGTAAAGGTTGGTACTAATCTTAACCCCAGGGGTTTCGTTTCCCCGATAGCTTCAAATGCGCTCAATTTTTACCGGTATAAACTTGAAGGCGTCTTTTATGAAGAAGGCAAAGAGATCAACAAAATAAAAGTTATACCCCGTCGGAAATATGAACCGATGTTCAGCGGGTACATCAATATCACTGAAGGCGACTGGAGGATCCACAGCGTGCAGTTGTTACTTAGCAAAGAATCCCAGCTGGAGATTATGGACACGGTTAAAATTGAACAACTCTATGTTCCGTTTGACAAAGATCTGTGGGTCATCAAAACCCAGGTGATTTATCCTTCTATAAAGATGATGGGCTTTGACGCATATGGCAACTTCGTGAACGTTTATTCACAATACAATATAGCACCGGAATTCGCTCCAAAGTTTTGGGATAACACGGTGATGAAATTTAATGAAGGTTCCAACAAGAAGCCGGCAGGTCACTGGGACTCCATACGTCCGATACCTTTGCAGACAGACGAGATTCTTGATTACCGCAAAAAGGATAGCCTGGAAGTGGTCCGGAAGGACCCGGCCTATCT
>NZ_JBTLQG010000041.1:0-43848 GCF_054461535.1 Flavitalea antarctica | reverse complement strand
AACCCGGTTCGTCATCAAGGTTCTGGAAGACACATACTTTGCAGGCAGGAATAGTTGTTACCAGTCAATTTACAACCCACGTAGGTTCAGTTGAACAACGTTATTGGCCCGGGGACACAATGACAATTGTCAACGAATACATTCTTACTAAGAACCAACAATTCTTTGGGCTTAATTTGGGTCTTAATCATAGATTCAAAATTTCCGGCAAACTTCAGTTTCTCGCAGGCGTGCATGGTCAGGGGAGTTTTGCATTGGTTCACAACTATGAACAACGATGGGATAGCATCGTCCATTTTCCAAATCAAGATGGATTTTTTACAACATCCACCCATCTACCCGCTTTGAAAGGGAAAAACTTTTTTCAATGGCAGCTAATGTTTCCACTTGGGTTTGAATACGATCTTTATCATAAACAGATTTTTGGTCGTATTGAATTTAATCCAGGTATTGTAGGTGGTCCATACCGGCCAAAATCATTCTATTCAAGAGAAACGTATGGAGTTGGAATCTGGCTTGTATATCAACCGCATTAAACGACTAATACAAAAAGTTAGATAAAAGGTCTTAACGCTACATCCAAAATCACGGCCAGGAACTATAACGCAACAATACCAATCTGCCTGGCTATGTTTTTGCTTCCTGTGTTTTGAATTTACCTGGTGACCAAAGTCCCTGAAAAAAGGTAAGCTAACACCGAATGGACGAACACTTTTCATGTAGTTATATCTTGAGGTGAACAAATCATAATCAGGAAGCATTTATATTATAACCATAAGCATAACGTCAACAAACACCCGTTTTTTTTCGCTGGTCATAAAAAACAAATTCAAGCCCAAAACTCCAGCATTAAAAGTATCAACCTGGCATTGATAATTCTAGCGAACCTGCGGCTCGCAAGGCTTTTAGACCACATCAACGAATAACCCAAAAAACCTAACTATGAAAAAGACATCCTCGTTCAATTCACCCTGTGATATTGTCTACCTCAATGCCATCGCTTTCTGTTGAAATATCCTTCTTACACACAATATCGGCGGGTGTATTCAAATAAACCTGTTATTCATAAACGCTCTTCCGGAACCGGTCTTGAGATAAGATTCAAATTCAAAAGCTTTGTACTTATCCGCAAATGCACAATAAAATATGAGCTCGACCGGTAATCTCTTCGCAGTCGCCGGAACATGACCATCAAAGTGTCGTTGATATCTTTCTTTCAAATCAGACGTACAACCCGTATAATGCTTGCCGTCTCTGCATCTCAAAATATAAACATAATGCACCCTTCAAAAATAAATTGAAGATATGTGCGAGCTCACGTATTTATGCGGTCAATTTCGCTAAAAAACTTTTTTTTCAGATGTCTGAAAATCTCATGGGAAAATCCCTGCTCAATTCGCCGCAGCTCCTTCAATAAATATGATGTTAACAATACTGATATGCCCGGTCTTGCCCGACGAATCCCACCCACCTTCGCTAAAGCTACGGCGGACGAAGCCCACCTTCGCTAAGCTACGGCGGGCGAAGCCCGCTTCCCCAAGATTGAAATGGTCAAAGCGCCGTGCTCGATAGCAGTCGGGCCTCGCCCGACGAAGCCCGCCGGGCGGAGAAACCCTCCCTACAAGACATAAAAAAGCCCGCCTTCGCTAAAGCTACGGCGGGCGAAGTCGGGAAGACAAGATTCGAACTTACCCTATAAAAATTTTAATATCAATGTCTTGCAGCAAGAGGATTCTAAGACTCACCGAATGACTCACTGGCCAATAAAGAACAATTGAAAGATAACAAAAAGATTTATTTATTTTATCGGAAGGCCAGTAACTAGTATAGGAATCGCAAAACTTACGGAATTTGTCTTCTATACTTGCGTATGTTAGTAATGATGGCCTTCCTGTTTACGCAAAGAAACGGCGGTAGTCATTAGCAAAGGAATCTCATATCCTGCCAATATCAACCATTTCATATTCCCATCGGAAGTTACATTTCAGGTGCAAGCCAGATAATGCAAGGCTTTAGAATTCTTCCATTGCCTTAGCTTCCGCCGATCGACCAGTGAAATGTGCAAATCCCTGTTTTGTGTATCTATTTAATCTGAATTACCTGTGACTTGTAAACTTGTAGTGAATATTCGGCTAAGTGCGACACCCACCAATAATTAGTTCTTTGTTCGTGACCTTAACCAATTCAAATCAGGGGGCGTCGTGGTTGATTACAATGGCTGGTCACTTGAATTGAAACTGAAATCCGGGTATAATGCCATAGCGCTTCCGGATCTTACCGATAACTTTCTAAAGATAAGATATTTAATGCATCGAACATTTACTGGAACACTACATCGCTAAAATCGATTGAAACGATAACAGGAGCATCTAACTGTGAGTGGTTGTTTTCATCAACAGGATACACCCGCCTTTTCGTTGCCACCATGATTCCGGCTACGTTCGTATAATCGGATAAATAATGTGCACAAGCTGTGTTACCCGCCACTTCCACCCGGTAATCGAGCCTTTTTATCAGACCATCTCCATCAAAATAAAGTGTTTGTTCCCTGCTATGGGTATGAATGTCTTTGGGCCATGTTACGACCAGGCGACGCCATGTTTCATTATTTTCTTCGCATGGCTTGATTTCGATTGTTGTGAAACCCGGCCTTGCAAACTGGAAAGGTGTATTAAAATAGTTCCAGGTGGCATAACCGCTGAAATAAGCCAGCTGAAGGTTGCTCCATTTTGTTTCCCATGCGTGTGACTGATAAGACGCCCTTGGATTATACAATTCTTCAACAATATCTCCGGAAGCCGTCTCAATTGCTATTCGGTCTGGTGTATAAACCGTATGCCAGGCGCTGTTCGGAATGTGTGAAGTTTTCTGTTCCAGCAGGTTCAATTTTACATCGACGCTTTCAATCACACCCGCATGGCCTTTCATTCCCCACAAGAGACCTCCAACCTCGAGGTGAGCACTAACGTTATAAAACTGTCTCCATCGATCGAGCCCACCATGCGCATCGATAGCAAGCTTAATTAAATCATTCATATTTTTTGATTTATTTTTTTTGAATGCTGGTTTTAAAAAGCAGATTTCATGACCACATTGGTTAAATTACTATCAGTCAAGATCCGAATGTAAAAAACCGGGTTGACAATCGTAGCAATGTAAATTATACCAGGTTGAAGGTCGCAGCTATATTACCACGCGTTGCCTTTGAATATGGGCAATTCTGTTCTCCCGCATTAACCAACTGTTGGGCGACTTGACGATCCAATCCAGGTAGGCTAATATTCAGCCTCGCCTGTAAGTAGAATGAGCCGCCTTCATTGCATAGATCCACTTCAGCATCAATAGCAGCATCTGCCGGAAAGCGCAATTTAAGCTGACCCGCTGCAATCCTCATTGCTCCCATAAAGCAAGCCGACCAACCTACTGCAAACAGTTGTTCTGGATTAGTACCGGTTCCGGAGGTACCCGGTGTATCAAGCTTTATATCCAGCCGGCCATCAGAACTGCGCGCCGCGCCGTCACGCCCGCCCGTCGTATGGGTTTTGCCAGTGTAGTGAACTTTTTTTGTCTCAATTTTCCTTTGTTCCCCGGGTTTATTGAGTGCTTCTATGACCGGATTGGAGTAGTTGTTTTCCATTGCCAGATTTTTAATTGTTATAAAATTGTTTGTCAAATATATTTGCTGATCAGGGCTGTTACCACCAACAAAGTGTTGAGGCGGACGATGTTGATAGTGAAGGGGACTGTAAGAGGGCTGAATATTCGGAAAGGGGCAATACCGGAATCAAAAAGCGATATCTATGAAGATTTATCTGTTTTCAAGCCAGTTCAGAAAACTGGTGACTTTTTCCTTTGTCACAAGCAATTTCTCAGACACGGGAACGGTAAGGTTCACTAATAACTTCCGGGCGAAATAATGCTCTACTTCTTTTACCGCATTGAAATTAATAAGGTACTGCCGGTTTAATCTGAAAAATTGGTTAACCGTTAAGAGGTTTTGAATTTGCTCCAACGAGTAATTTACAGGATATTCCCGCATGTCAAAGCACATGATTGTTGCAGATTCATACCTGATATAAAAAAAGGCGATGTTTTCGATTGGCACTGTGATATACTTATGTTTACTAAATACCAGGAAACTCGTTTTAGCTACAGGCCTCACGAGTCTTGACAGGAGCGCGTCTAACACGGCCAGGTTATTCTCGCTGAGGAAATCTTTATGGTCCATTATCTTCTCAAAATGATCACTTATCGGATAATTTCGCCCATCAGTCGAAACTGATCTTAGGGCATACTTACCAGACATCAAACCAACATTTTTAGATTGAGTTTGCATTTTATTTCGTTTTATTTACCAGATTGAATAAGTCCGTTTTTCATTTTCACTTTCAAAAAGTTCAGGTTGGAATTTACTGTCCGGGGGTTCTGTAGGCCATTAATCAATGTAAACTTTATCGCTGCGGCGACTGTTTCTCTAACCATGCGAGTATGTATGCCGCGTCCTGCCGCCAGGTGGGCTGACAAACCACAAAATGATTGCGCCCTCTCATTACTTTAAAATCGGTAACTGAATCTTTACATCTGTACATTTTGAAATTACGCCGGTTCAGTGATGCAGGTATAGACTTGTCAGCACTCCCTCCGAGTAGCAATAAGGGAACATGGGGCTTTTTAAAGTCGATTGCTATCTTCGCGAGTAGACTATTTTTGAGTATCAGCTTAGATTCCGGCACTAATAAATTAATATAAGTTGTTGTTTGTTCATCCAGAGCCATTCCGTTTGTGAAGAAATATTGCCATGTTTTAAAAGACATCAAATATGTCTCTGTTTTCGAGGTGAATGGACATAATACCTTCCACCATGATCGCCAAAACGTCAATTCATAGGGTACTACGCCCTGCGGCGGGAAGGAATGAATGGCCACGCCCGCAACAGCAAGATCCCGGTTAATGAGTACCTGTGTAACTAATCCGCCGAGCGAATGTCCTATCAATACAGGCTTTTCAGGAAGCTGCTGTATAACCGATGCATAATGTTCGATTACCTGGCTTAAATGAACAGAGGCAAGCAACACGTCCGGGTGACGTCTTCGAAGTACTCCCGCAGATGCGTCTTTGTAAGGGTATGGTGGTGCTATAGTGATATAACCCCTGGCTTCAAAAAAGACTCTCCACGCATCCCAAACCTTATTACTAGTGAAAGCCCCCGTGACAAAGACAATTGTTTTCAATTGAGAATTCATCATGTTTGATTTGTTTGCAAGCGCAGAAGCCATCAAAGATGGAATCTTGTCACGCTTTACAGCAATCATCTTTGTCCGGAAATCATCTAACACAAATGACAGCATATCGTAACATGTTCAGTACCTGCTATAGACATGCCAAATTATTGAAGTCCACAGTAACCTGAGTCGGACTGTTGGATACCAGTTAATTATGAGAACTCGTCAATGTGAAGCGCCTTCATAATATCTCCGATAAACTCCGAAAAATGCGGACTTGAATGGAGGAATCCGAAATTAATGGAAGGTCTCATCCTTTCGGATGCCTAGTTTTGAGATCCTGGACTCAAGTGTTGTGGGCTTCAGGTTAAGAATTTCTGCCGCACCACCAGCACCCCGGATGCGGCCGCCGGTTTGTTTGAGGACCGCAAGTATATGGTTCTTTTCATTGTCCGATTGGATTCTTCTAATTTCGGAAATAGTCTTTGGCGCATTGATAGTATTACTGCTGCCGGGAATTTTTGTATCCAATTCAATCGGTTCAAGTGACCTTTTTAAGACTAAGGGAGACTTTCCATCATTCAAAATCACCGTCTGCTCCAGGACATTCTCCAATTCTCTTACATTCCCTGGCCATTCATAGGTCTTTAATGCATCCAGCATTTCCCGGCTGATTCCATTGTATGCCTTGCTAAACCTCGTGCTGAATTCCTTGGCAAGATGAATGGCTAAGATTTGAATGTCCTCATTTCTTTCACGAAGCGGCGGGAGATGCACGGGGAACACGTTTAGACGAAAATAGAGATCGAGACGGAACCTTCCGTGAGCCACTTCTCTTTCCAGGTTACAATTAGTTGCTGCAATCACTCTGACATCAGTTTTTATAGGCCCATTCCCCCCTATGCGGTCAACTACTTTTTCTTGCAATACTCGTAACAGTTTCACTTGCATATCCAAACTCATTTCCCCAACCTCATCTAAAAATAGGGTGCCCCCATCTGCCTGTTCAAATTTTCCGGCCTTTCGTTCGGTTGCCCCGGTAAATGATCCCTTCTCATGACCAAACAATTCAGATTCAATTAAGCTGGCAGGAAGGGCTGCGCAATTCACTTTTATGAACGGCTTAAGTTTACGTGGTGAAAGACCATGTATACAATCGGCGACTCGTTCTTTGCCCGTCCCACTCTCACCTGTTATTAAAACGGATGTATTTAATGGGGCCACCTGGGTCACAAGATCTAGCACATTCAACAATTGGCGGCTATTTCCAATGATACCTTTAAATCCCGCAATGGCGCCGCTCCGCGGCTCCGTATTGCTCTCCTTGCCTCCCCCTACAATCGTTGAATCAGAAAGAAAACAACTATCCAATATGGTCAATAACAAAATTTGTAATCGTTGCAATAGTAATAAATGGCCTGGGTCATAAACATGGCTCTTGCAACTGTAAAGTGAAAAAGAATAAGAATAAGCAGGGAATCTCTTAATAGGAATCGATATACCTGATTCCAACTGAAACGTTTTCGCAAACAATCTCTTCAAGGGATTATTACGACAAATTGTTTCGAACTCGTCATTGTTGTACCATCCTGCTTTTTCTTCAAGCGGGGATGCCGCGAGTATTGTTTGCAGCTCTTTTGGATCGAGCCCCGATATTGTCGCCAATTCCGAAGCCCCCACATCCTGGTATTGTTCAAAACCAATCCGAAGGGAGCCGTGGCCATGATAGGGATGTGCGTCAGAAGCCTTTCTGCACACCGCGAGGTAGTCAAATGGAATGTGAGGCTGCAAAGCAATTGCCGTTGCCAGTAACTTTTTTTTTCCGGAATCGCTGCTCAATCCAATAAAGCTAAGGTGCTTCTCCAGTTGATTTTCCTTGTGCAATTTTGACTCCATACTATGGTCATGCCTATAAAATGCTATTTCAATTGTTACGAATAAGTCTTTTGCCCTAAAAGGTTTTACCAGAAATCCAAAAGGTTCAGTCGCTTTTGCCTCCTCCAACACCTGTTGATTTGAATTTGCAGACAAGTACACAAAAGGAGTAGCTGATTGCCGTAATTGACGTGCCAGATCAATTCCTGTCAATTTGCCTTTGAGATAGATATCCAATAATACAAGGTCAGGCTGCTGAATCTGAACAATGTTTAACGCTTCCTGGAAGGAGGCTGCAATACCGGAAACTATATATCCGGCCTTTTCCAGTGTCAGTCGAAGATCATTGGCAACAATAAGTTCGTCTTCAACAATCAGTATCTTTTTATTAATCATAAACAAAGTTTTGCACCCTATCACTTTCCATACCCGATTGCTGACTGGGAGTTCCATCAGGTTCACCCGTCATTTTGATAATCACTTCAACTCCCTCATTGTTCAGGATCTCAAAACTACCCCCTAATTGCCTGGCGAGCCATCGCATCAGGTTCATCCCGAGAGAACTACTTTGAGTATAATCAAACCCGTCCGGTAAACCTCTCCCATTATCGGCAATACAAAGAATCATCAAATCAGCGCTTTCGCGATACATCGAAATATTAATAAGCGCGCGCTGTTTGTCTGAAAATCCATACTTTATTGCATTGGTTATGGCCTCGTTAAGTATCAACCCAATAGGCACTGCCTGTGCTACAGAGAGCTTAATAGAATCAATGTGCTGGGTAAATATTATATCCGATTCCAGGCTTAAAATATCTTTCAGATACTGTATTAATTCATTTATGTAAATGGGCATATCTACTTTTGAAACATCTTCAGACAGATATAACTTCTGATGGATAAGGGCCATAGCCTGTATCCGCCGTTCGCTATCCTTTATTGCGGCTATTGCCGCATCATTATCAAGATAGGCCGACTGAGTGTTTAGCAGGCTTATTACCATTTGAAGATTATTCTTTACCCGATGATGGACTTCCTTGATCAGCCATTCTTTGTCTTGCAATATCCTCGCCTGTTCTGCTATCAGATGCTCCAGGCTAATATTCTTCTCATCGATTTCTTTCTGATGGATTTTCAGTTTTGCATTGCTTTTTTGTTTTAGCCGATACCCGTTATACAACAACCCGACAATAATAAGTAACAAAGCAGCCCCTGCCGACGTTATCTTCATCCTCATATTCGCCTGGGCGACCCGGTTTCGGTGCAGTTGATTCTCAGTGTTAAGTAACCTGATATCTTTATCTCTTTGGGATGTCTGATATTGCACTCCAAGTTCTTCTATCTGCCTGCTTTTCGTTTCGTCAAAAATGGAGTCTTTGATCGCCTGATACAGCCTCAAATGGGCAATAGCTGAAGCATATTTTCCCTGTGCTGAATCAACTGCATACAACTTCAGATGAATATCCTTGATCGTTGCAAGTGTATTAACACCAACCGAAACATTTAAAGCATTTTGCAGATAAATCACTGCTTGCCCATACTGCCTGCGATCAAAATAAAATTGTCCAATTTCATAGTTAACATCTGCAGTCACTTCATTGTCGTTCTCAAGTTTGCTGATGGACTGAATCGCCTGGAGGTAATATAGGTCCGCCAGCCTGTCCTGCCGCAGTGTATGATAACAGAAAGCCAAAGTAGCGCTAAGGCTGGCTTTTGCATAAAAGCCGTTTGGGCTATTTTTCCTTGAGACATCAAGAATAAAAGCAAGAGCCTCCTTACTTCTGTTTAATTTTATCAACTCACGCACTAAAAACCCCGCATCTCTGAACATATACAAATTAACAGGCTTAGTGTATCTTCTGTCACTGAACACTTTCCAATACCATATAACACTGTTTTGTGGTTGATCCAATTCGCGGTACATATTTGCACGACGGCTATAAAATAAAATAGCGGCATACATGTCTTTCGTAGCCTCCATACTTTCAATACTCTTCAAATTGTAGAAAAGAGCCTTGGTAAAATCACCCTTTTGCCTGTTTATCACAGATAGCAAATCAAAGGTATAATGAAGATTCGGGTTGTTAATTGCCTTAAACTTCGCCAGGACTTCGAATAGTTGAACTTCAGCAGTATCCAGTTTACCATGATTTAAATTCACATCGGCAATGCTCTTCAACGCATCTATTGCCTTTACATTATCGTGCAACCTTTGACAAAGGGTGATAATTTTTTCAAAGCAATTTATCCGGGTAGGATACGAAGTGTCCCGGGAAGGTACAAGCATTGAAAGCTCTTCCCAAACGAGCAATTCCTCCTGATCATTGCCGGATGTTGCCAGTTCATTGATAATTTTTTTAAAATATTTCTGCCCATTCTTAGAATCCCTCATTTTGAAATAGTATCGCCCAATCATCCGGCGGCTCTCATTTCGCCATTTTTGAGATGTACTCATCTCCCCCAACCTGTTCGCCTCCAGCAGCAAAGTCAAGGCGCTATCGGGTTTAGGTTTGATTACTTCAGTTTCGGTGATATAATGGTCAGCAAGGATGAGCAGCAAGCGTACCCGATTGGAATCGGCCCGGCTTTTTTTTATTTTTAAAAGTAAAGTTGAAGTATTAACGGAGGAAGTTTGAGCGATTAATGAAACCGCAACAGTCAATGCGATACCTATAGTCAGCAGACTCTTCATATACTCCCTGATTTTATGATCATCAAACTACGCGGGTGAGAAAAAAAGTCAGCAGGCACTTAATGTCATTACCAACTATAGGCTTTCGGTGGGCAGCATTGTGATCGGGTTAAAGTTATCAAAAAAAAACAATAAAGGCCCGGATAGGATATTGAAGCGTAGGACCAAGGTTCTTCACATACAGAAAAGACGGGTTGAAGCACGAATTCGTCCACTTATCCGATTGTTGGTTGGCCAGAAGATCTGTCCCAGAATACTTTTGTGTAAACAAACTAAAAACACGTAACATGAAAAGAAATACAAGAATTATTGCTTCGATAGCGGTTGCCGGAACATTGCTGCTACAAGTCGTTGCAGGTAATGGACAGACAAATACATCGACCAGGACACTAACGTCAGAGGATATACGAAAATACCACATTCATGTCGCTGAAGCTGAGCTTACCGATCTTCGCAGACGTGTGCTGGCTACAAGATGGCCTGAACGTGAAACAGTACAGGATCATTCCCAGGGGGCAAAACTTGAAAAAATTCAAGCCCTGATAAGACACTGGGGTAACGGCTACGACTGGCGTAAAGCTGAGGCAAAACTCAACGCACTACCCCAGTTTGTAACAAAAATTGATGGCCTGGATATTCAGTTTATCCATGTTCGTTCAAAACATCCCAATGCCCTTCCATTGATTATGACACATGGATGGCCAGGCTCCATATTTGAACTTCTAAAAGTTATTGGTCCACTTACGGATCCAACTGCATATGGCGGTCGTGCTGAAGATGCATTTCATTTGGTGCTACCTTCAATTCCCGGCTACGGCTTTTCAGAGAAACCTACAAAACCCGACTGGGGCCCACTACACATTGCAACTGCCTGGGATGTGCTGATGAAAAGACTTGGATATAAGCGTTACGTATCACAGGGAGGCGACTGGGGTGCAATCATTTCAGAGATAATGGCAGTCCACGCACCAGAAGGATTATTAGGTATTCATATCAATATGCCAGGAACAGTGCCAAATGAAGTGTTGAGGCTTTTGCAGAACGGGGATAAGGTGCCAGTTAATTTTTCAGAGGCAGAAAAGGAAGCCTATGCTTCCCTGGAATTTTTCTATAAGAAAGGATTCGGTTATGCAAATATGATGAATACACGTCCACAAACACTGGGTTATGGTTTAGCAGACTCTCCCGTTGGACTTGCCGCATTTTTCTATGACAAGTTCTCTGAGTGGACGTTTACCGGCGGCAACCCTGAGAAGAGTCTCAGCCATGAGGAGATGCTCGATAATATAACACTTTACTGGCTCACAAATACTGGTACATCCTCGTCACGTTCTTATTGGGATGCAACGCAGCTGGGCGGCGGGCCTTTCAATGCTTTTGATATTCCAAAAGTTCCAGTCGCAGTAACTATTTTCCCCGGCGAAATCTATCGTGCACCGCGCAGCTGGGCAGAAAAAGGCTTTCACAAACTGATTTACTGGAACGAAGTAGACAGAGGTGGTCATTTTGCCGCCTGGGAAGAACCAGCTCTGTTTACAACGGAAGTACGTGCGGCGTTTAAGTCCCTTCGCTAGCAAGCGTCGGTAGCTACATCCTGTTTCTTTGTGTTGAATTAAAACTGTTAGACATAGGTACCTATAATCTCCATTTCAAGAACGTCCAAAATGTTGCAGGATTTGCTTAAGTGGCAGCGTTTGGTAATCTCAGGGCTATGAAAGACTGCTTCACGATTTATACTGACCTGTTCGGCTAACTTGTCATTGTTTAACTATATCCTCCACTACTACATTTGAAAGGTGGTAGCTGCGATCAGCTAACAATTTTGTGGATCCCTATAATTTTTTATCACCTGTTTTTTTCTGTAACAAATTCATCAATTGTTAATCGGACATTATGTATTCAATAGACCAGGATCGTCGGAATTTTATTGTTAATGCAGGCAAAGTATTAGCAGGTGGTGGAATTACCATTTTAGGTTTAAGCATGAAACCAATGTTGAAGGGGAGGTCTTCCATTGTACGTTCTGCCTTGCCGGTGAAGCAAATTAAAGCAGGAGTATTAGATATCGGCTATGCCGAAGCCGGACCAGAGAATGGTCCGCCGGTTATTTTGTTGCATGGATGGCCATATGATATTCACAGCTTTTCAGAAGTGATACCTCATTTGACTAAACACGGATTTCGCGTATATATCCCGCATATGCGCGGTTATGGCACAACCACATTTTTAGAAACTTCCAGTAAACGCAATGGGCAACAGGCTGCATTTGCCGTTGACATGATTTCTTTTTTAGACGCTTTAGATATAAAAAAGGCGGTCATCGCCGGATTTGACTGGGGCGCCAGAACTGCTTGCATCATGGCCGCTCAATTCCCTGAACGGTGTAAAGCTTTGGTTTCAGTCAGTGGTTATCTCATCGGCAACCCCGCTGCTGGCAAAATGCCGCTATCACCTTCTGCTGAGCTTCAATGGTGGTATCAATTCTACTTCAGCACTGAGCGTGGCCGCTTAGGGTATACTTCTAATCGAAAAGAATTTGCCCGGTTGATCTGGAAGTTGGCATCTCCTGGCTGGAATTTTAGCGACACGACCTTTCAACTGTCTGCCTTGTCGTTGGAAAACCCGGATCATGTTGATATCGTAATCCATAATTATCGCTGGCGACTTGGACTTGAGGTTGGTGAGTCACGATATGATGACATAGAGCGTTCCCTTGCGAGCGTCCCGGTAATAAACGTTCCAACGATTACTATCGAAGGTGACAACAATGGAGCACCGCACCCACCTCCATCGGCTTATGCTAATAAGTTTACCGGGAAATACAAACATCTCTTTTTTAAAAATACGGGTCATAATCCTCCGCAGGAAGCACCAGAGCGTTTCGCAAATACGATTGTAGAAGTTAATCGGTTTTAAAATTATATAGGCTGATACCTCCTATGGAAATGTCTGTGAAAGTGTCAGAAGGGCTGCATTGCAGATATAAGAAGAATTTGGCTCCTCCAGGTATCAGGTAGTTACAACAAGAAAAGATTTAAGTTATGTCAAGTAATTTATCTGTATAATCGCCGGCGTTTTTTAAGGAATCTGTCTCTGGCAGTGGGGGCCATTACGCTCGGAATTGCCGAACCTGCAAGGGCGCAAAGCAAAACCGGAGATGCTTATGCGAACCGACTAATTGATGGTGAATTATTATCACTTTGCGAGCTAACAGCTGGTTAAACACGCAAAGGTTGCATACATAGACCCTAAAAGATGAGGTTGTTCTGATCAACTTTTGCACTATACCAGTATTAACTGGCTTAGGCAATTACTCTATATACGTGAGTGGTCTGATAAGTATAAAGATAACGGGTTAGTAGTGGGTCGGCGTTCATACTCCGGAATTCAGTTTCGAACACAATCTGGCAAATGTTCGTCGCACGTTTACCAACCGGGACGTCGGCTACCAGGTTCCAATAGACAACGATCGCATAATATCAGAGGCCTTTAACAACAACTTCTGGCCGGCAATTTATATTTTGGATGGTAATGGCAAGATCCGGCGTCAACAATTCGGTGAAGGCGCCTACCTGGACTGCGAAAGGGTAATACAACAACTATTGGCATCATCAGGAACCTCGAATCTCAATAATAAATTAGTCAGTATCGAGCGAAAAAAGATTGAAGCCCCCGCAGATTGGGACAATCTCAAGTCATTTGAAAACTATCTCGGTCAGACTCGAACACAAAACTTCGTATCTGCCGGGCAAAGCTCCGCGACTCGGAATTAAATATTATTTCATGCCGGCAATTTTAAAACTTAATCAGTGGGGCTTGCAGTGGGCCTTGTCGGGCCAGTGGGTTATAAAAAACGAAAGCATCATTCTTCGACAAACCGGTGGAAGTATTGCATGTCAGTTTCACGCCCGTGATCTTCATTTGGGGATGGGACAGTCAATAAGCGGACAGGCCATAAGATTTAAGATCCTGATTGATGGCGAAGTCCCAAGTCTTGCTCATGGGAATGATGTTGACAGCAATGGCACCGGAGTAGTAACGGAACAGAGACTTTATCAACTGATCCGACAGCAAAACTCTATATCAGGTCGTCAATTTGAAATCGTGTTTTTAGACTCCGCAGTCGAGGCGTTTGCATTCACATTTGGCTAAACTAAATAATAAACGATATCAAGATGAAAAACAGCAGTTATACAGATTTGCATCACACGGCCCAGACTAATTTTATCGATGTGGACGGTATTGCCATCGCGTATCGAAGGTTCGGGCGGCCCACCGGAACCCCTTTGGTTCTTTTACAGCACTTCACCGGGACAATGGACAATTGGGATCCAGCCGTTACAAATGGCCTGTCGAAAAGTTTTGAGATTATCCTGTTTGACAACAATGGAGTTGGTAGCTCATCTGGTGAAACACCTCGTACAATCCAAGAAATGGCAGATGACACCATCAAGTTTTTCAAAGCGTTGAATCTGGATAGTATTAACCTACTAGGCTTGTCAATGGGTGGATTTGTTGCTCAAGAAATTGCATTGAAAGAGCCGGCCTTGGTGAACAAGCTGATACTTGTAGGCGCAGGGCCGAAAAGCGGTGTCGGTATCTCAGGCATAGTAAATCTGATAGCTGATTCTGAGGCATTCAGTCCAGATGAGCAAAAGTTGTATTTTTTTTACGAAACGACGAACAGCAGTCGCGCCCTGGGCGAAGAATCCCTGAAGAGAATTAATAAGCGTACTATTGATCGTGATCCGGAAACAAGTAGCATTGCAGTGCAGGCCCAGTTGGCATCGATCTTAGATTGGGCAGCCCCTGACCCTGATGCAATGAATCAATTACGCCAAATCAAACATCCCGTTTGGATTGTAAATGGCAGTAACGACATTGTAGTCCCAACGATTAACTCCTATACACTTTTCAAATACCTACCCAATGCAAAGTTGAGTCTGTATCCTGATTCCGGTCATGGATCACTATTTCAATATCCGTAACTTTTTGTAAGGGAAGCGATCGCATTTTTAGACAGTTAAATGCTGATGCAAATATGCATGTGTATGAGAAATTAAAATTGATATTTTTAAAATTGTTAGTTATGAAATTAAATACAGATTTATTTTATACTCAGATTGCACCAAACAGTATAGGGATAGATGATCTTTTAAGTAATGAAGAACTTTTTATTAAAGTGCCTTCCGATTGGCATATTGTTATTACTGATATAAAAGATTCTACTCATTCGGTATTAAACGGAGAACATGAAAAAGTTAATGTTGTTGCTACAGGAAGCATAGTTACTGTATTAAATATTGCTTACAAAATGAGTATCGACGTTCCATTTTTTTTTGGTGGAGATGGTGCTTCGTTTATTGTACCACCTGTAATGATCTCACCAGTCATGCAAGCATTATTCTTATATAAAGAAAGGTCCCTGGCGAATTTTAACCTGGAAATCCGCACAGGGACCATTACAGTTAAAAAAGTTTATAGTGAGGGTTATGAGCTGAACATCTCAAAATATAGCAGATCATCTGTCTTTTCAATGCCTGTGATGTTAGGGAATGGATTAAACTATGCAGAAGGGCTAATAAAGGGTGTTAGCGGTATTCAAGATGAATATCTGCCCCAGGGCAACGAGTTAGATCTGTCAGGCATGGAGTGTCGTTGGGATAGGATTGCTCCTCCTGAAAACCAGGAAGAAGTAGTGGCGCTGTTAGTCATCGCCAGGAGGGGCTTTCGCCAGTCTTCAACCTTCAGAAATGTGATGCAAAAACTCGATGAGATCTATGGTTCGGCGAAGCAAAGACAACCAATTTCAATATTGAAGCTTCGTCGGCAAACTACTTACAAAAGCATAAGAACAGAATTAATTGTCAAATTTGGAAGATTTCGCCTGATAAAGTTTATACAAGCACAAATCGCATATGCTTATCGATATATTTATTTGCGTACAAAAAATGGAAAACGATTTCTAAGATTGTTGGTTGAAATGGCTAATACGCTGGTCATTGACGGAAAAATCAGCACTGTCATTTCAGGCACTGCCTCTCAGCGGGAAAAGTTAGAAGCGTATCTGACAGAAATGGAACTGACGAAAAAAATATTTTATGGTTTGCATATTAGCAGTGCATCGATTATGTCTTGCTATGTGAGAAATACGAATAATGGACATATTCATTTCGTAGATGGTTCAGAAGGCGGGTACACTCAGGCCTCAAGAATCATTAAGAGCAAATTAACTGCATCCAATCTTCAAATTGACACTTCAATCGTGTAGCTGTCTTCCAATCATTAGCTCACTAAGTCTGCCTCTGGAAATTTTCATTTGCGATTTAATATCTCGGGACGTGGTAGATAGAGACGCACCCTGTAGTTCCAGCCGGGCATAATCGGCAGCCAGTTTGCAAATTTTTGAAATGAAGCAAGAATCAATTGTTCTTCCTGTGGATCAGGATCCTGTAAAAGGTTATCCAGCGTTATGTCATCAGGTGGCCAAGATCCTGTCAGTTCAAGTGCTTAACCTTTAAAAAACCCAAATACCTCTTTAAGGTATTCCTCGAGATCCTAACGGCCTCGGTAACTGTTTGAAGCACAACACCATTTATTCTGTGCCTGATCTCCTCTTTTAAATTACTCATGCTAATCGTTTGTCCAGCCATGCTAGTGTAGCATTTTTATAGAAAACTGCGAAGCAAACGATTACTTAAAACTTCCCTTCCAGGTGGGCACTACTGTCGGAATGACTGGGCTCAATATATGAAATTGGTCAACAACGCCGGAACGACAGCATGCCGGTCAACATCACGAGAATGATCCTAAAAAAATCCCCAGGTGTGGTCACTTTTAGCGGAAAATCCTAGAAAAGCGTCTGGTTGGTTCTAGTCTTATAGTGCCTTAAGCATTATGGAGAATATTAATTAGAAAGAAATACGGTGGAACTCGCACCCACGCGAACTCCTCTGGGATTCCGCATTAATCCCCACGATGTTGATAGATTTCTCCGATACCGACTTCCCCCGGATGTATCTTTGTATCCATCCATCGATCTCAACTATAGACCCATTCATTCACCTTTAAATTCGAAAGATGGAAAAGAAGAGGATCAACTTCCCACCAGAGTTCTGGCTGTTCCTTACAGCGATGGCTCATCTGGCAGTGGAAGTGTTGAGAAACTGGAGGTAGGCAGTATGATCTTACCGGCACCTTTCGCAAACACCTTGAGGCCTGATATTGATTTTTCCACATCATTGAGCCATTGCTGCAGCGATC
This sequence comes from Flavitalea antarctica, assembly GCF_054461535.1. Classification (NCBI taxonomy): domain Bacteria; kingdom Pseudomonadati; phylum Bacteroidota; class Chitinophagia; order Chitinophagales; family Chitinophagaceae; genus Flavitalea; species Flavitalea antarctica. Next base: position 26,796 of record NZ_JBTLQG010000041.1, on the reverse strand, counting down.
CTTCTTGCTTATCTCGAAACAATTTTTTAAACTGCTTGACTTGTTTTGCAGTTTGGTTTACCACACGGTATTGGCGACATAGTTGACCCAGAAACTTTTTATCCTCTGTTGTTAATTCCGCTCGTTCCTTTTGAAGCAAGAAAGACAACTTACCAGCCGACCATGTTTTTATAATGGAGGGGTCTGTCTTGTGATGTGGTCGTGTTATCTTATAGCTTTTTAATAGCATATTCATGTTGTTGCAAAACTGCGTATAGCCACCGTTAAAACCTAGCTTTACTATATCTGCGTGAAGATCTGTATAAAGTCTACCTGCATTGGTTTCCTGTAAAAGGTAACCTTGATATGCATCAAAATTTGTTGATCTGCTTCCTGTTTTTTTAGGAAGGAAATCCATTCTGAGGTATTTCCTAATGGTAATTCTCGTTATACCCAGACTTCGGGAGATGGCTCTGATAGTATACCCCTTGTCTTTTAATTCTTTTACCTTACTAAATCGTAGCAGAAGTTCCGGGTTGGAATTCATGGCAAAGGTCATGGCCGTAGGCATTTCTTGTTCTTTCAAACTGATGATTTCTGTGGCGGACGGAAGGGTTGTTGATGCTTCTGGGTTATTGTAAAGTGTGAATGCTTTTGTGAGTTCCTTTCCCATAGATTGGAACATCTTTTTTGTTGCCTCTCCCAGGTTCATCAGCAAATGAAAACGGTCGGCAACCTGGATAGCTTGAGGGGCTCCTTCCCGACCACCCTTCGAATAAGGCCCACCGCGATCCCGCGAAATGACCCTTACTTCCTGGTGACCTTTAAACCACTGAGATACAGTCGCAGCTTCTCTGTCTGGCAACAAGTCTATTACTTTATTTGGATACAAATCAACGATGATAGTCCCGTAAGTTTTAGCTTTCTTAAAAGCCCAATCATCTATACCAATAATCCCAGATGTCATTTGAGGGACAACCAGCTCTAGTCTCTTTATTACCCTTAATATTGTTGAAGGACTTACTGGCAAGTGAGTAAGGTAAGCGATTGCAGATCCTTTATTGCCGCCAAGTTCAAGTGCCAGGCTTCTTAATAATTCTGTACATCGGTTAAAGCGCCGGTGATACGGAGATATTTCCTTTTTGAAGCGCTCGGTAAATACTTTTTGTGTACAATCAGGATTATCACAGAAATATTTCCGCGATAGCATTAACACCCGAACACTATATCCTGAAGAGGGTAGATCGCCTAATACACGCTTATACCTGCTATGACTCCGTTCGCTGACACAACCACAAGAGGGACAAATGGATGCCGTTTGGCAAGAGGATGTTTTAATTATTAAATGTCCCTCTAACAAAGAGAGCGAACAATCCTTAAGTTGTAGTGCGTCGGGTAAAAGGAAGGCTGGAAACAGCATAATGTATATTAATCAAATACACATCGAATTTATACTTTTGTAATAGGAAATCGAAAAAAAATGAGTAATGCTCCAATGAAGGTTAAAGGGTATGATCCAGCAGCTATTAAAAAACTACTGACAGCTGACGAGTCTTTTGTTGTAGCGATACGATTGTACCTGGTGTACCAAGTCGCTTTGGGCCATTCGAGCAGACAACTGGCAGAAATGCACAACATCAGTTTTAAGCAAATAACTACCTGGGTACACAGGTTCGAAGAGGAAGGAGTAGATGGATTACGCAACAGGAAAGGTCGGGGAAGAAAATCACAATTATCAAAAGCTCAAATGCAGCGAATAAAGAAACTAGTGCTCAAAGAGCTTCCTACAGACCATGGATACGAGCAGAACAGGTGGACGGGACCTTTACTTGCCAGTTGGATTGAAAGCAAGTATGCTATCAGTTACGAGCGTGCCCAGATTTATAACCTGCTTAGGAAGCTAGGAATTGAATTCTACAAGCAAGAAGGTTTAGTTGAAGTAAAAGTGTAGTTAATTAGTATACTTTCACCAAAAGCGATGAAGAACCAAGTTCGCCGGAATATACACAAATTATGAGATCAAGAGTTCTGCCGTATACAGACACAGCATGATCTATTTTAATTTGGTGCAGCTGAGCAAGTATTCCACAGAAGTAAAGCAATACCTGAATAAAATAAATTCCCCCCGCCACAGCCTGACTTTAAAAAGATGATGCGTAATACGAAGAATGATCAACGTTATGATAGTAACCCAGATAAGACCTTAGGAGATAGGATGAAGCATCAGGGAAAATAGTTATGTTTGGATACGATAAACATTTCATTTCGAGATCTAGAATATACTGATAGGGATCTTGAAATTACGCATCAGATCCATATCATCATTGTAAATGGTGTTGAAGATCTTGACTCCTTCGTTGATTTTAATACGGCCAAGCCCAGCTGTCGGCTTCCCCAAACTTCGGCCCGGTGATTTAGAGTTAACTGGCAATTTGTTAACTTTAAATTTTAAGTTTTATGCAAAAGAAACGATTTACCGAGGGCCAGATAGTGGCCGCAATTAAGATGCAAGAAGCGGGTATCGCGGTCAAAGGAATCTGCAGGGAACTGGGAATCAGTGACGCGACTTTCTATAATTGGAAAGCCAAATACGGCGGGATGCAAGCCAGCGATATATCCAGGATGCGCGACCTCGAAAAGGAAAACTCCGAACTCAAAAAGATGTTTGCTGAGATGAGCATTGAAAACCGCGCATTAAAAAATCTCATTGAAAAAAAGTTGTAACGCCCCAGGAGAAAAGGGAGGCTGCTGACTATTTGATCGTAGATGAGCAGCTTAGTATCCGAAAGGCGTGCACATTGGTAGGTTTATCCCGAACCACCTATCAGTACAAGGCAAAACCCAAAGATGATTTTGAAGTTCAGGACGCGTTGGCCGCGCTTACTACTAAACACGTTACTAAAGGATTTTGGCAATGTTGTTACCGGCTCTGGAATAAAGGGTATACCTGGAATCATAAAAAGATCCATAGAGTTTATACCAACATGATGCTGAACCTGCGTCGCAGGGTTAAACGCAGATTGCCCGAGCGTGTGAAGCAAGCCTTGATGGCGGCAACGGCGCCGAACCAGGTATGGAGCATTGACTTCATGTCCAATAGTCTTGCTGATGGCAGGAAGTTCCGGATATTAAACATCATAAATGATTTTAACCGGGAGTCACTTGCAATCGAGATTGACACGTCATTGCCAGCACGGAGGTTAATACGCATCCTTCAAAAACCGATTGAAGAACGTGGTATCCCAGCCAATATCTGCTGCGACAATGGCCCTGAGTTTATCAGCAGGCTACTTGATGAATGGTGCAATGACCATAAAATAACAATTCAATTTATTCAACCAAGAAAACCAACACAGAATGCCTATGTGGAAGGAAAAAATGGTAGCATGCGTGGCGAACTTATCAATCCACACCTGTTCTTTACCTTATCTGGAGCCAGATGGCGGAGTGAAGAATGGCGACATGATTACAACCCCGAACGTCCGCATAAATCGCTTGGGTACCTTGCGCCAAAGCTCTATGTTGAGCTATGGTACAAAAGCTCAGAATATGCACCCCAGCTTTATCCACAAACGGCGAACGGAAATCCTTTTCAAATTGAAGAGAGCCGTTTAGTGGATAAAATATTTGAAAACCAAAATGATCATTAACTTGGAAAACTCTAGATCACTCCGGTACTAAAAAGAGGGGAGTTTACAACATTAGTGTAAAAAAATCAAAATACTTCTGACAAAAAATTTGGGTAGAAGAAAAGAACAGAACCTGAAAAATAACAAGCTTCACTATCATAGAGTAGATTTACTAAGGACAGCCGAAAAGTTTTATTGAAGGCGCCTCGGTCAAGTGTCCGTCAAATTACGGGGTCCTAATTAAATACACAAGTCCGTAATGATTTGTGAAACAGGAATTCGGTACTAATGATTGCAAGTAATAGGTCTCGGCAAATGACAGCCGCGACAGGTTTCCATCGACTTTTTTGGCGAAAAGTTAGTTTTCTAAAAATTTAGTTTTTATCTTAACGAACTTGTTTGGATTCTTTCACTTCGCAAAGATTTTCAAAAACGTTGTTGACGCGTATCTGCCACCTACCATTAAAAAAGTCACTAATGTCAGCATTGCGTTTTGTTATCTATTGTTCCTTCTCTTTATTGATATGTTGTCAAAAAGCTCCTATAGGCTCAACTGCTGAACCAGCAGCTGAACTTAGCATAGACAAGACGACTCTAAGCTTTAGCGCAAAAAAAGGGGAAAACGGCGTAATCGTTATTCGCAGCAATGTAAATTGGAAAATAACGACCAAGACCGCAGGCGTTTCATGGCTTTCGTTTAATAAAGTGACTGGGAGCAAAACGGATACCGTAACAATCTCTTGTATAGCTGATAATCTTGGAGACAGCGTAAAAAAAGCAATAGTTGTTTTCAGCCCCGTGGCATCTGCCCAGGAGCCAAAGGTCGAGATTGAAATTTCACAAGCGGGTGCGGACCCAGTAGACAGTACTAAGAACGCATTTGGTGGATCTCAACCTGATTCTTTTAATGACGTTATTGCAACTCCTGATGGAAATTACCTTGCCATCGGATACACTTCAAGTAAGGATGGTGATGCACCGGGGGGATCTAAACAAGAAGACATATGGCTTGTAAAGTTTAACCCCACCAGCCAGATAATCTGGCAAAAGAAACTTGCATCTGATCAAAGAGATTTTGGCGGGCAACTGATTTATGCGCACGGTTCCGGATACCTCCTCACCGGATCTCTCGGTCCTGTCGTATCAAAAGGAACTATAATCAAAATCGATGAAAACGGCAATTTACTCTGGCAGAAATTATATGGAGGATCTAATGGGGATGGGATCGGTTCGATTGCAAAAACCGCAGACGGTGGGTATATCGCATGTGGAGGTTCCCAAAGTGCAGATGGAGACATTCCGGCAAACAAAGGATTTGTCGACAGTTGGGTGATTAAGATTGATGGAGATGGCAAGCTGCTGTGGAGCAAAACTTATGGAGGAAGTTATATTGATTATTTCTCGTTCATCAAACAAAATGCCGATGGGAGTTATACAACAATAGGTACAACAGGAAGTTTTGATGGCGATGTTGTTGGGAATCATCCTTCGTCTTCAGATGCATGGGTAGTTAACCTTGACGCCAGTGGCAAAATTACCGGTCAAAGATGTTTTGGGAGTGAGTATTATGAGGCAGTTGAAAGTGTGACGAGTACAACGGATGGAGGGTATGTTATTGCTTGTGTTACGAATAGCAAAGGTGGTGGAGACGTCCTTCAGACCGGTTTTGGAGACTATGATTCGTGGGTAATAAAAGTAGACGCTGCACATAAAATCCTCTGGTCAAAGATGTTTGGAGGAAGCGGACGAGATCTGATCTCCTCGGTGTCACCAACTTCTGATAACGGATATGTTCTCGCCGGTTCGACGTTTGGCCCCTTACCCAATATAACCGGCCTTGGAAAAGAAGATGGCTGGGTTTTTAAATTAAATTCCTCCGGACAAATGTTAGGCGAAAAATTGATCGGAGGATCCATGGGCGACTATGCATACAAGGCAATTGAATCTAAGCAAGGTGGTTACATTGTGGTGGGCTTCACAGTGAGTCGGGATTTTGATATCCATGGACACTCCGATTCTTATTCGGAAGACGCATGGTTTATGAAGTTTAAGTTCTAAGCGATATTTTGCAAAAATTGTTCTCAGTCACAGCGGACGATCAACTGGTTAGTTTAGATCCGGAACTAAGTAAAATATAACTAGTTCACAACCACTATGGAATAACCAACAAGCTGTACTTGCCCTAGAAAACCGGAGATTTGATTAAGCTGCTTTTGTTGAAGATAATTTTTCTTGTTCATATTCAAATTGATCAGGTGATAAGTACTCCAGTAAGGAATGCATGCGCTGTCGGTTATACCACGATTCTATGTACTTAAAAATGCTGCTTCGTGTTTCTTCTTTGTTCAGCAAAGTTTTGTTCGAATAAATAAGTTCTCGCTTTAGCGTCTAAAAGAAACTTTCGGCTACTGCGTTATGCCAGCAATTAACAGGGCTAAAATGAAAAAACCCTGTAAATACTCAATATTTACAGGGTATGATTGCTTTTGACAGCTGTTCTTGTCGGGCCTCGCCCGACGAAGCCCGCCGGGCGGAGAAACCCTCCCTACAAGACATAAAAAAGCCCGCCTTCGCTAAAGCTACGGCGGGCGAAGTCGGGAAGACAAGATTCGAACTTGCGACCCCTAGCACCCCATGCTAGTACGCTACCGGGCTGCGCCACTTCCCGAACTTTCCAATCAATTGTGGCTGAAACTGACTGGCCGGCCATGAAAACCGGGCAACAAATGTACGTCAAATTTACTATCCGCAAAAATTATACTATGCCAGCGATTCTCTCAATCCCATCAATTACAAAGTATTAGGTCCATGTTCAAGCTATGCCTTATCTTCGCTCAACTTTTTTTTTACATGAAGGTCCTCATAAAACAAGCGCTGGTAACTGATCCTTTATCGCCCGCTCACGGAACCGTACAGGATATTTTTATAGATTCAGGAACAATCAGGGATATTCAACCGGAACTCAGCCCGGAAGTTGATGAATTGATCAGTGGAACCAATATCTGTGTCTCCCCGGGATGGGTTGATCTGTTTGCCAATTTCGCTGACCCCGGTTATGAATACAAGGAAACGCTTCAGACAGGCAGTGCAGCTGCCGCAGCGGGTGGTTATACCGATGTTTTTGTGATACCTAATACAAAGCCGGTTATTGACGCTAAATCGCAGGTGGAATATATATGTCACAAATCGGCTTCCCTTCCCGTTACCATTCATCCCATTGGCGCTATATCCAAAAATTGTGAAGGCAAAGAACTGGCGGAAATGATCGATATGAGATCCAGCGGGGCCATTGCTTTCAGCGACGGGCTTAACCCGGTACAGTCTGCCGGTGTTTTATTGAAGGCACTTCAATATGTCAGGGCCTTTGATGGTGTTGTGATCCAGATCCCTGATGACAAAACAGTCGGCGCAAACGGGTTGGTGCATGAAGGCATTGTTTCCACCAGGCTTGGCCTGCCAGGCAAACCAATGATGGCCGAAGAGTTACTGGTGGCGAGAGATATCAAACTGGCCAGGTATGCGGAATCGAAGATTCATTTTACCGGGGTAACATCGCCCAAATCACTTGAGTATATCAGGCGCGCAAAGGCTGCGGGCATACAGGTAACCTGTTCAGTTACGCCGTATCATTTGTTTTTCAGCGACGATGACCTGGTTCAGTACGACACAAATCTCAAGGTATATCCACCTTTACGAACAAAAAACGATATTGTGTCGCTTAAACAGGCAGTGGAAGAAGGAACGGTCGATTGTATCGCCACCCATCACCTGCCTCACGAATACGATAGCAAAATACTGGAGTTTGAGTATGCGAAATACGGGATGATCGGGCTCGAGACAAGTTATGCTGTGTTGAAATCAGTATTTCCGGATATGAATGAAGGCAGGATTGTAGAGTTGTTAAGCTTAAATGCCCGGAAAATATTTGGACTGGCAACAGCAACCATATCAACAAATGCAAAGGCTTCGATGACGATTTTTGATCCGAACGGAAGCTCCGTTGTTGATGTAAAAAACACCAGGTCCAAATCACGGAACAGTGCGTTTATGGGAATGAACCTGAATGGGAAAGTAATAGGAATTCTGAACAAGGGCCAGCTCATCAAAGCACACAACAGTATGCAACCTGTTTAATACATCGATAAAAACTATCAACCCAACTTAACCCATCATAAACTGAATCAACAACAAATGGAACAAATGAAAACCAACACTGGCCTTGTCTATGGAGTGATTTGCGGAATAGCCGTTATTCTATTGACCCTCTTGCTTTATATAGCGGGGCTTGAATGGTTTACCAGTCCGCTTAAATATCTCCGCTATGTAATTCCGATTTTGATTGGATTCCTTGGCGCATACAAACAGCGTAGCTTGCAGGGTGGATACATTACCTTCCAGGAAGCCCTCAAAACTGTATTCATAATTTTCATTATTTCTGTAGTACTTGATACACTCTTCAGCTATCTTTTGTTTAACGTAATTGATGTACCATTCATGCAAGCGGTGATCCAGGATGCGGCAGTCAGAATGGAAAAATTCCTGGTAAAGATGGGAACCAAACAAGAGGACATCGACAAAGCAATGGCTGAATTTGACAACCCTGACAATTTAAGTCCGGGAAACATATTACTAGGTGTGCTTGTCAGCCTGATCGGATGGTTCATCGTTGCCCTGATCATCGCGGCTATCGTCAAAAAGAAAAAGCCTGAATTCGAAAATCAATTTTAATAAATGGATCTTTCCCTGGTTATACCCTTACGTGATGAAGAAGAATCCCTGCCTGAGTTATGTGCATGGATAAAACGTGTAGTCGATGATCAAAATTATTCTTACGAGATCATCCTTATCGATGATGGCAGTATTGATAACTCATGGGAAGTAATTGAATCACTTCGCCTGATTGATCCCAATATCAAAGGAATCAAATTTCAACGCAACTATGGCAAATCAGCCGCCCTTAACGAAGGATTTAAAGCCGTTAAAGGTGATGTGGTGATCACGATGGATGCCGACCTGCAAGACAGTCCTGATGAAATCCCCGGACTCTTTAATATGATTGTCGCAGACGGATTTGATATGGTGAGTGGATGGAAAAAAGTGAGGTACGATAATACGCTGACAAAAAACATCCCTTCTAAATTTTTTAACTGGGCCACCAGGCGAAGTTCGAAAATACCATTGCATGATTTTAACTGCGGATTGAAATCATACCGAAAAAAAGTTGTAAAAAGCATCGAAGTGTACGGCGAAATGCATCGGTACATTCCCGTACTTGCCAAGTGGGCCGGCTTCCGGAAGATCGGTGAAAAAGTGGTTGAGCATCGTCGCCGTAAATACGGGAAAACAAAGTTTGGGTGGGAACGTTTTATCAACGGCTTTCTCGACCTGGCATCTATCATGTTTGTTGGTAAATACAGCAAAAGACCCATGCACTTTTTTGGATTGATGGGAACGTTGTTTTTTCTCCTGGGTCTTGGTATTGTGATATTTTTGATCATTAGCAAAATCGTGGATCCGTCGAGATATGTGAGCAACCGTCCGCCTTTTTATATATCGCTGACTGCTATGGTGATCGGGTCACAGCTATTCCTGGCAGGTTTTCTTGGGGAGCTGATTGCAAGAAATTCAATAACCAGGAACAATTATTTGATTGAAACAAAAGCAGGGTTCGACTAATGCCGGTTAATGTCGTTTTGATTGGTCCTGCCCACCCCTTAAGGGGAGGTTTGGCCAGCTTTGATCAAAGACTTGCAAAAGCGTTTAATGACCAGGGGGATAACTGTTCTATATATTCTTTCTCGCTTCAATACCCTTCATTTTTATTTCCTGGTACAACACAGTATTCGTCTGAGCCGCCGCCTGCGGATCTTGATATACACACCCGGATAAATTCGGTGAACCCATTGAACTGGATATCGGTTGGGGAGGAACTGAGAAAAAGAAAACCTGATCTTATTGTTGTAAGATACTGGCTGCCATTTATGGGAGCAGCACTTGGTACAATCTTAAGAAGAGTAAGGAAAAACAAACATACCCGTATTGTTGCCATCACAGACAACGTGATCCCTCACGAAAAACGGCCGGGCGATGTTCCACTTACCCGCTACTTCCTGAAGAGTTGTGATGCATTTGTAACGATGAGTGAAAAAGTGATGAATGATCTGAGGACATTTGAACCTACCAAACCAGCCAAACAGGTACTGCATCCGTTATACGATAACTTTGGCGACCCGGTTCCGAAGTCTGAAGCCCGGGCTAAACTTGAATTGCCTGTTCATCAGCCGATCGTGTTGTTTTTTGGTTTCATCAGGAAATATAAGGGGTTGGATCTGTTGTTCGAAGCCATTAAAGTATTAAAAGACAAATACCCGGCAGCCGCCGAGATCCGCTTTTTGATAGCTGGTGAATTCTATGAAAACGAAGCGCCTTACCAGGAACAGATAAGAAACCTCGGGATTGCTGACCGGCTTATTCTCAGAACCAACTTTATTGCCGACAGTGAAGTGAAATATTACCTCGGGGCTGCCGACATGGTCATTCAACCTTATCGCAATGCTACTCAAAGCGGCGTGACGCCACTGGCTTATCATTATGAAAAGCCAATGATTGTAACCAATGTGGGAAGTCTGCCAACACTTGTGCCCCACGAGAAGGTAGGTCTTGTCTGCGAACCGGAGCCCGGATCGATTGCCACGGCCATCCTGCGCTTTTTCGAATTAGGCGAAAGTTTTTTTATTCCTCATCTTCGCGTCGAAAAAGAAAAGTATTCCTGGAACAAACTAACCGATGCAATAATGGCGGTTGGCGGCTTGAAGAAGAGCTGAATGATCCCTGGTTTATAAACAACAGATACTATGAATAACAAGATTAAAAAAATTATAGCGGAGTCCGTTTCAGTAAAGTCGATGGTTCTTGACAATGAAGAACTATTGCAACGCGTAGAACAGATCGTGACCGGAATGGTAACAGCATTGCGAAATGGCAACCGTATTTATTTTGCAGGAAACGGTGGCAGCGCCGCTGACGCCCAGCATCTCGCTGCTGAGTTTTCGGGTAGGTTTTATATTGACCGGGATGCATTACCAGCTGAGGCATTACACTGTAACACCTCTTACCTCACAGCTGTCGCTAATGACTATAGCTATGATGTTGTATATGCACGATTGATCAAGGGCCTTGGAATGAAGGGGGATTTCCTGGTTGGACTTTCCACCTCCGGCAACTCGGCAAACATCATCAAGGCATTTGAGGTGGCGAGGGATAGAGGTATTATTACTGTTGGTATGACAGGCGAAACCGGTGGAAAAATGAAAGATCTCAGTGACTACCTCATCGACATTCCATCAACAAATACCCCCAGGATACAGGAGAGCCACATGCTGCTGGGTCATATCATTTGCGAGCTGGTAGAAGAACAATATTTTGCGAAAGCATAGTAGAAAGTTTAGTAAAGGGATGTTTCAGGGGTTAGTAAAAGATAAAATCAATGAGCTATGATTAACCAGGCAATAGTGCTCGCCGGAGGGCTCGGTACAAGGCTTAGGTCGGCCGTTCCCGATCTGCCAAAATGCATGGCACCCGTAGCCGGCAAACCTTTCCTGGAACATGTGATTGATTATTTTATCCTGCAGGGTATCAATGAATTTATCTTTGCGGTGGGTTATAAATCCGAAATAATCATTGATTTTGTGAGATCAAACTACCCGTCACTGATCGCAGATTTTTCCATTGAAGAAGATTTGTTGGGCACAGGTGGTGCTATAAAACTGGCCGCAGGAAATGCCAGGCATAAAGATGTTTTGGTATTAAACGGCGATACGATTTTCAAGATAGATGTTAAAGAGCTTTCAGCATTTCATGAATCAGCTTCTGCAGATTGTACCATCGTATTGAAGCCAATGAAAAATTTTGAGCGATACGGTGTTGTTGAGATCTCGGGAGAAAACAAAATCAGCAGCTTCAAAGAAAAACAGTTTTATCAAACTGGCCTGATCAGCGGAGGGGTTTATGCGCTTAATGTAGAATCTTTCCTGGAAGAAGCTCTACCTGAAAAGTTTTCATTTGAAAAAGATTACCTGGAAGCTTTGTTCCTGGAGAGAAATATGTTTGGCATAATTCAGGACAGATACTTTATCGACATCGGCATTCCCGCAGATTATCAACAGGCACAAACAGATTTTAAATAATACCCGACCTATGTTAGACCTTAAAAAAGTAGATAAATCCTGGACGCTTTTTCTTGACCGCGACGGCGTTATCAACAAGGAAAAACACGAGGATTATGTGTACAACTATGATGAATTCATTTTTTATGAAGGGGTTCCCGAAGCACTGAAAATAGCTACCGAACGTTTTGGCAGGTTGGTGGTGGCTACCAATCAACGTGGAGTTGGCCGCGGGCTGATGACGGAAGAAGACCTGGAACTGATCCATGAGCAAATGCTGAAAGATGTGAGCCTTGCGGGTGGCAATATTCAAAAAGTATATTATTGCATTTCTCTTGATAACGAGAGTAGCTGCCGTAAACCGAATCCAGGTATGGCAGAAGAGGCAAAACGGGATTTCCCTGATATTAACTTTTCCAGGTCGATCATGATCGGCAATAACATCAGCGACATGGAATTTGGCCGCAATGCGGGGATGCATACGATTTTTCTCACCACTACCCATCCCGATCATGCTGTCCACAAGGCTTCAATCGACCTTGTTTTCGACAGTTTGTACAGTTTTGCAAAAGCTTTACAGTTATCATAAAATTTTACTATTCTTTTCGCGTTCGGGTATATTCACCCGTACAGAAAGTCTAGTTTTGCAATTATGATCATTACCCGAAATAATCGTTCTAAAATGGCGGTGCTGCTGATTTTCAGTACTGTTCTTTTATCGTTCAGTGCATCATATGCCCAGAAGATCAGTTCAGCCGACCGTAGACAGTTGCGTAAGAAGGAGGATAGCCTTGCGCGTTTTTCCCGTGATATGGTTTTTAGTCCCAATCCGGCAGAGAGATTCCGCGCTGACAGCAATTTCGTAAGAACTTTTGTGCGGGCGCTGAAAACAAAAAATGCCTTCTTCTACCCTTTCGATTCTATCAACATTTCCCGGCTCTATGCCCCCGATAGCACTTTCCGCATCTTTACCTGGCAGATGAAAAAAGATGAATATGTGTACATGCAAAAAGGGGCCATACAAATGAATACCCCGGATGGCGAGCTGAAGCTGTTTCCCCTGTTCGACAACTCGATGTTTTCTTCCAAACCTTTGGATTCGGTCCGGAACAGGAACAATTGGATTGGAGCCATTTATTATAACATCATTCTGAAAGAACACCAGGGTAAAAAATATTACACGCTATTAGGCTTTGACGATTTTGCGATCAGCAGCAACAAGAAATGGCTCGAAGTGCTGACCTTTAACAATAATGGCGAACCTGTATTTGGTGGACAGGTTATTTCGTTTAAGGAGGACTCCGTGAAGAAGCCATCACAGCACCGGTTTAATATAGAATATAAAAAAGAAGCAAAGACCGTTTTCAACTACGACTCAGAGCTCGACATGATCATTTACGATCACCTCATCTCTGAAAGCGAAGAACCCAATAAACCTGACACTTATATTCCGGATGGTGATTATGAAGGATTTAAATGGAAAGATGGTCAGTGGCTGCATGTTGACAAGGTCTTCAATTTCAAACTGGAAGATGGCCAGTCGCCCGCAGATGCAAAGATCAGGGATGCACAGGGAAATATAGATGAGAAAAAACTGGAAGAAGCTTCGCAAAGAAATATTGACCGGGCTAAAACTCCGGCGTCTCCCCCTGCAAAAAAACCGGTGAAGAAAGCGGAGAAGAAAGCGGAGAAGAAAGTTAAGAGTGATGAGTTATGAATTATGAATAAGTTTTGAGTGATCTTAGTTGAGAGTGTGATATAAAACATCAAAAAGCGGCTTCAATCTGAAACCGCTTTTTGCTTTAAATGATTATCCTACTCTGCAGTAATAATTATAGAACACACAACTGAATTTCATTCAAAACTCACTCATCACTCATAATTCTCAATTCATCACTTCTTTACGCTTATCGCTTCTTTACGCTCCAATTCCTCTATTCGTCCAGCTTAAGCACCGCTAAAAACGCTTCCTGGGGAACTTCTACGTTGCCTATCTGGCGCATCCTTTTCTTACCTTCTTTTTGTTTTTCAAGCAGCTTACGTTTACGGCTGATATCACCACCATAACATTTAGCGGTTACGTCCTTACGCATCGCAGATATGGTTTCCCTTGCCACCACCTTCGCGCCGATCGCGGCCTGTATGGCAATCTGGAACTGCTGACGTGGAACGAGCTCTTTTAATTTTTCGCAAAGCCTGCGCCCGAATTCCATTGCCCTCGCCCGGTGAATAAGTGCGCTCAAAGCATCCACCTTATCTCCGTTCAGAAGAATATCCATTTTGATGATGTCGCTGTCACGGTATCCTATGGGTTGATAATCGAATGATGCATAACCGCGGGTCTGGCTCTTTAACTTATCATAAAAATCAAACACGATCTCAGTCAGCGGCATTTCAAATATAAGTTCAACCCGGGTCGTAGTAAGATAACTCTGGTTGATCAGGATACCACGTTTGCCAAGGCAAAGGGTCATGATATTCCCGATATAATCGGGTTTGGTGATTATCTGTGCTTTGATAAAAGGCTCTTCAATTCTTTCAAGCTGGGTTGGATCCGGCATCTGGATCGGGTTGTTCACCATTACCTTCTCACCCCTGGTGGTATAAGCAATAAAACTAACGTTGGGAACGGTCGTGATTACAGTTTGATTAAACTCCCGTTCCAGTCTTTCCTGGATGATCTCCATGTGCAGCATTCCGAGGAAACCGCAACGAAAACCAAATCCAAGCGCCTGGGAAGTCTCCAGTTCATAACTAAGCGAAGCATCGTTTAGCTGGAGCTTATCCATACAATCGCGCAGCTCTTCAAAATCTTCCGTATCTACCGGGAATATACCAGCAAAAACCATTGGTTTTACTTCCTGGAATCCCTGGATCATCTGGGGGTTCGGATTGTTTGCAATGGTGATCGTGTCACCTACCTTTACTTCCTTCGCATTTTTTATACCCGTGATGATATAACCCACATCGCCTGTTTTAACGACAGGTTTTGGTGTCATCGTAAGTTTGAGGATACCTACTTCATCAGCTTCATATTCATGATCGGTCGAAACGAATTTTACTTTATCCCCTTTGCGGATCTCACCGTGAAGAATACGGTAGTAAACAATGATCCCCCGGAACGAATTGAACACAGAATCAAAGATCAGGGCCTGTAGCGGGGCATCAGGTTCGCCTTGTGGAGCAGGGATACGTTGTACAATTGCTTCCAGTATTCCATCTACCCCAATACCTGTACGGCCACTGGCGAGCAGGATGTCTCCAGGTTCACAACCGATCAGTTCAATGATCTGGTCACGCACCTCGTCTATCATGGCACCATCCATATCGATCTTATTGATCACGGGGATGATCTCGAGATCATTTTCAAGTGCCAGGTAAAGATTGGATATTGTCTGAGCCTGGATACCCTGGGTGGCATCGACCAGGAGAAGCGCGCCTTCGCAGGCAGCAAGTGCCCGGCTCACTTCATAACTGAAATCGACATGGCCGGGCGTATCGATCAGGTTCAGGATATACTCCTGGCCATCTTGTTTATAGTTGATCTGGATCGCATGACTCTTGATCGTAATTCCTTTTTCGCGCTCGAGATCCATGTCATCGAGTACCTGGTCCATCATATCGCGGTCGCTGATGGTGCCCGTGCTTTGAAGCAATCTGTCGGCCAGGGTACTTTTGCCATGGTCAATATGCGCTATTATACAGAAATTACGGATGTTCTTCATTCCTTGGCTCATCTTTAAAATTGGCTGCAAAACTAAATGATTTTAGCCGGATTCGGGAGAGTTTGTGGGTCTCCAGGCTGAAACAATATCCCCAGGTTCAAGAGGCTTACAATCAACCCCTTAATCCAAAAACACTGCCTGGGAGTGCTTGGCTGAAGATAACGACCAGTTCTGTGTTATCACCTCGCAATTGTGGATAAGGTTTTATGGTTTTACTGCCGGTGTCATCTGAAGGTGCTGATTTCCCGCTCCAATCAACACCTGTCGGTACAAAGAAACGAATTGCTGACCCACCAGCTCTTCATTAAACATAGCAGCCGCCGCAGCAGCGATAGCGGGTCTATCAAAATGTTGATGGCTATCCAAATGTTCAAGGATCGTTTGTAACAACCCATTCTCATCCCCGCGTTCGCATAATCTCCCGTTTGATTTATTTACAATTTCAGGGAGTCCGCCAACCCGTGTAGCAATCACCGGCACTCCACAGCAAAGTGATTCGCAGGTTACGCAACTGAGCGTTTCGTGATGGCTGAACATCAATAAACAGTCGGCGCGTTGAATTTCCCCGGGCACTTCATGATGCCCGACAGAACCCTTCCATTCGATTCGTTCATGAATGCCGAGCCTCGTGGCGAGGTGTTGATAGGCGGGGTCATTGCTTCCCAGGATCACCATCTTCCAGTCGTTTCGAATCTGGTTTAATCTTGCAAGCACCGCGAAGATACCTTTGACGTTTTTTATCGGGTGCAGGTCTGAAATGTGAATGAACCTGAATTCAACATTGGCCAATGGTTTGTAGTTGAACCGGTTTGTGTTCACCACGTTATAAATAACGGAAGTATTGGTGACGCCAAAGATCTCAGTAATTTTTTTCACCAGGTCAGCAGATACAGCTGTTACCCAGGATGCATTGCTCATCACGTTCCGGCTGAAAAACCGGAATAACCAGTCACGCATGAAATAGTTATCAGGATCCACCTTGTAATAGCCTGACCAATGTTCCGATACTAAAAACGGAATCCTGAATTTTTTTTTCATCCACAAAGCGGCCATACCCGCCCTCATAGCAACATGTACGTGAACCAGGTCCGGGCGGCCGTTTTCACGCATATATGTTTTGATCTCCTGCTTAAAAACACCTAAATAAGTCCTGAGCGAAATAAGTTGATCTATCCGCCTGAAGCCCGTTTTATGGGGTTTGTAGTAAATAATCGTTTCGGTAAGATTTCCGTCCTGCGTAACCGATCGGCTCTGCGCTTTATCTAGGGATTCATCCTTCACCACATAAAAAACATGCACCGGGATCAGCTTCGCAATTGCCTGCAAATGACGTTGGATAAAATCGCCCTCCTGTTCCCCTGTTTTGTTCGGATACCAGCTCGCCAGGTGTAAGACTTTCATTTGTGAAAAATTTAGATTATCTGGCAAGTATCATCATCGAATAATCACCCCAGAGATCCGCGCTCCGGTTTTTATTCAATGAGAAAGATATGTCCCGCAGACTTCTTTTTACAGCGTGTTTAAAACCTTTGGCTCGTTTAGGATCAGTTACCTGGCTCGTGTAGATCCAGTCTATAACCTGATAGCCGGTATCTTTTAGCATCCATAGCACCATCTCCCGGGAAAAATAATGAATATGACCGACAGAATCTCTTTGCTGTAACATAACATATGGCTTCAAAAGGGTGCGACAGCTAAGATCCAATGGAATATGAAAAGCAAAAAAATTTCCCTTATTCTTCAGCGATTCAAGAAACCCGTAATAGTCAGGCACATGTTCCAGCACATCGAACATCAATATGAGATCAGCTTTGGGCGTGCCTGGTACCAGGTAGTCGCCTTCAATGAAACGGATCTTGTCCGACCGGTATTTTTGAGCCAGCCTAATGGCCTGAGGAGAAATATCATAACCGGTATATGCGGTATCCGTGGCCATGGTTTGTGATAGTTCATGCAAAACGCGGCCTGAACCACATCCCACTTCAATTACAGATTTGATAGAAATCGGTTGTCTAGTCAATAGTTGGTTTAACCAGCCAACTTTATATACTGAATCCTTCTCATCCCAATCTGGTTTTGTTTCCAGGTAGGTACCATCGGTATAAATTTCAGTTCTTTTCATTGCCGGCAAATAGATTCTTAATAATAGTAAAATCAGCAGCTCCTGGCAGAAAAAACGCCTTAAGTTGCAAATCCGGGTTGCGACGTTTTATCATCAACATGATATACACCTGGTACACAATATAACCAACGCTACTGGTGGCCGCCGCCGCATAAATACCATACTTTGGACTAAATATAGCATTACCGGCAACAATCACCACCAATGCCACCAAAGCACCCCTCACATTCAACGCTATATTTCCCTGGCCCCCGTTGTACGCACTTATAAGTGTTAGTGTTGATAGCGAAAGAATACCCGGGCAAAGCAATAAAAATGGCAGATACATGGAATCAAAAGAGTCACCATATATAAACGGAAAAAGCCAATGCCCGGTTACTAATAACAAGAGTATTGCAAACGTATAAGCCATCATTAGCAACCGCGATAACACCTGCAACTCGCGGACACCATCAACCGAAGTATTTGAAGCGGTTCGGGAAAATACCACGGTGCCAATCACTCCCGGTAATAACAAAAAGATTTGCCCCAGCTTAGATACCTGTATGTAGTTACCAAGATCAGCAGCACTGCTGTTGCGTTGAACGAACCAGTAGTCAACCCGGTAAACGAGGAAAAAAACAATATTAGCTGTCACTGCCAGTCCCGCTAAGCGGAACACTTGTTTTGCTGTTGATAATGCCGGCCAGCTAAGCTCCCATTCATTGCGGTGCAGATAACCCGCAGCCAATATAAGCCCGTTTACAAAAAATGCAGCACCATAAAATAAGATGAAGATAGAAGCATCCCTGTTTGAAAACACCGGACGGAAAGTCAAACAAATCAATACGACGAGCAGGTTGAACAATACCGTGGTAAGATTTGGAAAGACGTATTGATTCTGCACATAGTATAAGGCGTTGAAATAATTGCAAAGCACCACTCCCCCACAATACAAGATACATCCTGTTAATGCGGATGCATCATCTATCCTTAACAGCCAATGTATGATCGGCAATGAAATTATGATGCACCAGGCACTCATCAGCAAGGTAATGCCAAGCAGTTCCGATCTGGGCAGCGTACCCTTTGCTATAAAATAAGCTGTAGCGGATTCAAGGCTGAAACTGATCACCAGCACTACCAGTGCAAGATTGTTAAGTGCATAATTTATCAGGCCGCTATCCTTTGCCTGGAAAACCCTGGCCACGGTGATCGTTACCAGGAAAACAGCGAGATAGTTTAATCCCCGCCAGAAGATACCGCGGTATAAAAGTTTTTTCAATATGCGATACTTAATAGCTGCTGTGTAAATACCCGGTTCGCCCCGGGTCTTTATTTAAGCCCTTGTATGATCTGGATGAACTCCGCGGCATTTAGTGATGCTCCCCCAACTAGTCCGCCATCAACATCTTCTTTCGAGAATATTTCTTTTGCGTTGTTGCCTTTTACGCTGCCACCATACAGGATGGAAACATTTGCTGCTGCTGCCGGTCCAAACCTTAATTCGAGCGATGAACGCAGGTATGCGTGCATCTCCTGGGCCTGTTCCGCACTGGCTGTTTTGCCCGTACCTATTGCCCAGATTGGCTCATAGGCAATTATTACTTTTTGTATTACATCCTCGGATAGATGAAAGAGTGACTCGGTGAGTTGGATTTCAACATAACTGTTTTGGGTACCCGCTTCGCGTATAGCCAGCGGTTCACCGCAACAGAAAATTGGAGTAATGCCATATTCAAGACAAAGATTAACCTTCTCTGCAAGTTCCTGGTTGGTTTCTTTGAAATATTCGCGTCTTTCGCTGTGCCCGATTATGCAATATTTAATACCGATAGACTGCAGCATTTCAACGGAGACTTCGCCGGTATAAGCACCGGATTTTTTATGATAACAGTTCTGCGCTGCTACAAAATAATTTGTTTCGTTGGCAACCCGGGTATTTGCCATGATGAGATATGGAGAAGGAACTGCAAAAATTACAAGCTTATTGGCCCCAAGAGAGATTTTCGGTTCCAGGATATCAGCAAGTAACTTCTCCCCATTCTGATATGTACTGTTCATCTTCCAATTGGCCGCAGCGATCTGTTTTCTCATAGCATATTTATTTATTGTAAGGCTTTTGTGCCGCCTACCAGTTAAACTAAAAAATGATTTGTGCTTATACGTTTCTTACGCATCTGATAAAGCTTCAAAAATATGTTTCAGTCTTTGTATTTCGTCCTTTGACAGAACTTGTTTTTTCAATTTCTTCCAGTTTGAAATATGTTCGATGGCTTTTTCAAAGCTGTATGTAGCTATTGACTGCGCGCCCCAGCTGAATGAGGGTACGTATTTAGGTACCAGCCCGGGACCAAATATATTAGCGCAGATACCGACAACTGAGCCCGTATTAAACGAAGTGTTGATGGCCGACCTTGAATAATCACCCATCAGCAGCCCGCATTTGTTACCAGCAGCGACCCAGTCCCTTTCAGCCATATTCCAGACCTTAACCTCACCGGCATTGTTTTTCAGATTGGAATTCGAGGTACCGGCGCCGAGATTGCACCACTCGCCTACCACTGAATCTCCGAGATATCCGTCGTGGCCCTTGTTTGAATTACCGAAAATCACTACGTTCTTTAACTCTCCACCCACAGTGCTGTTTGGTCCAACGGTGGTAGCGCCGTAGATCCGGCTACCCATTTTTACAACGGAATGCTCACAGGCTGCAAACGGACCACGGATAGTTGATCCCTCCATGATCTCGGCGTTTTTGCCGATGTATATGGGGCCGGTGGACGCGTTCAACGTGCAAAACCGGAGCGTGGCGCCTGGTTCAATGAATATGTTTTCAGGATTCAGGACCTGCACACCGGCAGGTATCCCGGCTGATATGCGATTCCTGGTTATTGCCAGGTAATCCTGCCTGATCGCCCAATCGTTAAGGCGGAATATATCCCAGGGGAAATCTAGCGCATTGACCATTTCCGGGTCCACAACAGACTCGAGGCTCACGCCGCCGGCATGATAGGCCTGCATCCACTCATTTGATGGGACCAGGTTTGCCGGTACCAGGTTTCTTGAGGGAGAAAGCTGGGATATGCCAGCCTCAGCGCTGGTTTGCACTTGCATACCGGTGGCCAGTTCCCATTTTTGCCGGATAGTGAGAATGCCCACCCTGATGTCGGCTACTGACCTGATCTCGGCAAAGGGGTATAAGGAGAGAGAAAAGGGATGATCGTCCAGGATGATGGGTGCCATGGGCTAAAAATAAATAGATTAAGTCACACCGCTATGGGCATGAGGATGCGTACTGCCACTCTGAACACAAAAAATCCTCTTCCGGGTGGAAGAGGATAATAAGTTGAAAGAAAATTGCCGGGGCAATTACTTCTTTTGTGCGTAGCGTTTTTTGAATTTATCGATACGACCCGCTGTATCAACCAGTACTTTCTGACCGGTGAAAAACGGATGCGAAGTGTTTGAAATTTCCAGCTTTATCAGCGGATATTCATTCCCATCTTCCCATTTAGCAGTTTCTTTGCTGGCTGCGGCAGAGCGGCTCAGAAAACTGATACCATTACTCATGTCCTTGAAAATAACAAACCGATATTTATCGGGGTGGATTCCTTTTTTCATAACTCTTTGATTTAAAGGCAATACGGATTTTGCCGTATTGGTTAAAAATTTAGACTTGCAAAGGTAATCTTTTGAGAAGAATGTTCAAAGAATATTTAGCTGCGCATGTTTATATACTGCATCGGGAAGCCCAGATCAGCTGATTTTACGAGCTGGATGACCGCCTGCAGATCATCAAGTTTTTTTCCGGTTACCCGCACCAGGTCATCCATGATCTGTGCCTGCACTTTCATACCGGAATCCTTGATGGTTTTGACCACCTTTTTGGCATCCTCCTGTTTCAGACCATTTCGGACAGTCACCTCTTTTTTTACCACCTTCCCGCTTTGATATGCTTCTTTGGAAAAATCGAAAGCTTCAGGTTCAATTCCCTGTTTATGTGCCCGGCTTATGAGTACATCAATCAGCTGCCGCATTTTCATATCATCGCCTGCTTCAATCTTAAGTTTGAAATCTTTTTTATCAAGATCGATCACCACCGGCGAATCCTTAAAATCAAACCGGTTTGTTACTTCCTTGTGTACAACGTTCACTGCATTATCAAGAGCCTGTGCATCAACCTTGCTAACGATATCAAAAGATGGCATAAGATTAAGTTTCAGCAAATGTAGTAAAATCAATTCTGCAACTAAACACAAAAAAAGAGGAGTTCATATAAAAATGAAGGCCCCATGGAAATGGGGCCCGTTAACCAAAACTAACTGCTTATGAGAAAATTTTTCGCCTTCCGGCTATATCTTGAAGTTACATATAAGACACACCGCATCCAACAAGGTAACTGAGTATAATTGATATGAGGATGATCTTTTTCATGATTCTGTCTTCTTATATATTTGACTCTTTATTTACTTCAAACGTTACACCAACCACTGTTAAAAAAAGGTGAAGATAAATTTTCCCAATTATTGCTCACTGCCCTTCACCCTGCTTTGTTCTTCACCTGCACCACCTTTCTTACGGTTGTTCTGCGGTCCTTTGATTGGCTTTCCGAACCTATAGTTAAACGTAATACCCGCTACCCTCGTATCACGCC
This sequence comes from Flavitalea antarctica, assembly GCF_054461535.1. Lineage (NCBI taxonomy): Bacteria > Pseudomonadati > Bacteroidota > Chitinophagia > Chitinophagales > Chitinophagaceae > Flavitalea > Flavitalea antarctica. The sequence continues at coordinate 4,540 of NZ_JBTLQG010000041.1, read as the reverse complement.
TGTTCTGGAATCTTGCTTCTGTTCCCTGGATGTCGATAAAGCCCTTGACCTTATTGGTATAGAATATATCGCGTATGTTTAACCGAACACTTCCCTTGCCTTTCATCACCTGCTTGGAAATCCCTGCTGAAGCCTGGCCCAGGCCCCCTATTGTTATCTGGCCGTCAAGGCCTTTGGATCTGTAGAAACCACTAAGTTCAGCGCTCCATCCCTTCTTGAAATTGAACTGGTTGTTTACATTAAACAGGAACATAGAAGCATCAACATCGAGGTTTTCTCCATAAAGCATTCCCTGGTACCTGTTATAGTTATAGTTGCCGTATAAGATAGCGGTCCACCATTTAAACACCGGTACCTGCGCACTAACACTTAATCCAACATTATGCCTTTCGCCGATGTTACCGCGTCTTACTATGGTTGCAAAATCGACCTGTTCGAATGTCTCAGCAAAATAATTGGTGGTCTTACTATAGTTCAGCGTTGTGGTCAGAAAGCTTTTGAAAGTATGGCTCAACTCCACATTATTTGTATACTGCGGCTGCAGGAACGGATTGCCTGATTCATAGGTGTAATTGTCAATAAAAAACAGGAATGGATTCAGGTCCTGGTATCTTGGCCGGTCAATTCTTCTACCTACAGAAAGTCCGAGCTGGTTGATCTTATTGAGTTTATAGCTCAGGAAAACTGTTGGGAAAATATTGTTGTAAGTTCTTTCGAAAGCCGAGTCCAGCGCAGGTTTTGCTTCATTTCCAAACTGGTGTCCCTTTATATTTGTGTTTTCAAACCTAAGTCCGGCCTGAACCCCCAGCTTCTTGTATTGCTTGCTTACATTAAGGTAAGCAGCGTTGATATTTTCCTCGTAACTAAACCTGTTTGTTTTATCGTAATCCACAGAAGGAACTCCTGAGATCACATTAAAATAGTTTGCGCTGTTGTCTGTATTTACATAGCTGCTTTTCACCCCGGTCTCAAGCTTCAATCCCTTCTTCAAAGGAAGTGTATAGTCGACCTTGGCTGAATAAATATTGATATCAACCGGCAGCGTGCTTATCAGGTTTGTCTGCCCCTTCTTTACCCACAACGGATCGAAGTTCGCATTCATAAAAGTTTGTTCACTCTTTGAAGCATAGGTTGAATAATCCAGGTCTGCTGTAAGTTCTCTACCGGTGGAATCATATTGATGCCTGAAGTTTACATTCACTGCACCATTTTTCCAGGTATTGTCTTGTGTACCTTCAGAATAAACGATCGAATCAACAGCCAGGCTCTCATTCTTCAGGTAGGATGTATTATTATTTGAATTGCTTTCGGGACTTAAAAATCCTGAGGTAACAATACCGATGGTTGACTTCTTATTGATAAAATAATCCACTCCGACTTTCAGGTTATTGTTGGTATTGCTTCGTTTCATATTCGCAACCTGGTCGAAAACTGCAGTAACCTCTTTGTCATCGTTTTTATAAATCCGGTTAATGGTGAGCTCCTGGAAACCGTTGTTTTTGCTAAAGCCGTAATTCATAAAAGCATTGAACTTTCCATTGCGGTAATTGAGGTTTAAGCTTTCGTTTGTGCGCCAGTAAACGCCCTGCGAATAGCCAGCATTCACACTACCATTAAATCCCTTCTGCTTATTCTTTTTTGTTTTTATGTTGATGATACCTGAATTACCTGCCGCATCATATTTTGCTGGTGGGTTTGTCATAATCTCCAGCTGATCGAGCTGGTTAGCATTCATATTTTTTAAGAGGTTCACCAGTTCGGCTCCACTCAGGTAAGACGGTCTTCCATCTAAATAAATCTGAACACCCTGTTTACCCTTTAGACTGATGTTTCCGTCTTTATCGACAGTAATGCCAGGTGCTTTTTCGAGTACCTCCAGTGCTGTCGCCCCGGCATTTGATACTGCTGCATCTACATTAACTACCATACGGTCGATCTTCTGCTCGATGAATTGTTTTTTCGCAACGACTTCTACAGCTGTTAAGTCGTTAGAACTTGCGATTAGGGAAACATTTCCGAGATCTTTTTTTTGGCTGGTTGCATTGATCTCGAACGGAGAAGATTTATGTAGTGAAAATCCAACAGCAGAGACACGGACAAAATACCGGCCTTCCCTGATGTTGAGAAAGGTAAACACACCAGCGGTATCTGCACCGGTAACTCCTACCTGGGCAGAGTCATTGGCAGACAGCAGTGTGATGGTGGCATTTGGGATTGCCGCTTTTGCACTGGCCGCGCTGACCACGCGACCCGAAATTGTCCCAGCTATCCCCTGGGCATGGACATTTATAAATGAGAGAACGATAAGCGTAAGAATGGTTAACTGTTTCATGTCTATTAATTAATACTATGCTAAACTGATTACACAACTAAATTAGGTACTATGCTAAACAAGGTACATGGCTTAGTGTTGGAAGGTTGATTTTATTGATGATCGGCAATGTTGCATGGATTGTATTTGGAGATAGGACGGGCTTGCGGGAATTAGGTTACAGGGGAATCGTTAATTTGGGATGGATGGTGGGGTTTTCGTGACGAACGGGGTGCTTTGCGGTACGATGATTTTGTCCCGCAGGCGCGGGGGCGTTCACTTGGTACCTCACGACGCCGGATGGACCCGAGGTGGGCTGATTGGCCGCTGTGATTCCTCCCGGTGAACAGGTTGCTACGGCCAGTCCCGACTGTTCGGGAGGAATCGAAGGCGTCCAATCAGCCCACCTCGGGCCCATCCTCCTTCGTTCCAACTGTCGTTCCCTTTTGGGGGCTATATGCGATCAGCACAACATTCTTCATTATTCACTTATTCCGGGCGAACTGCAGTAGATTTTAGAGTGCTTGCAGCAATCTGCGATTTCAGGTAGCCAGTGCACTAGCTCGTTTTCGCACCGAGGCGGCCTCAAGCATCTGTATCTTATTACCTTTATCTCAAATATGGATGCTTGAGAACTACGGGATGAAAATCCAGGAAGCAGAGGCCACAAATAGGACTAAAGATTAATCATTGATTCGTGTGACCTCTTAGTGATTAGTACTGTCAATTTTCACAGGACTGATTATCCATTACAAATTGTGATTGCTATGGAAGACTTGTACAATTTATTATAACTGATGGCATATCCCCCAAGTGGATGAGTGAGTGGGAGACAGGTTGTTCGTTTTGGGGCTTACCCCAGCGAAGGTGGCGGGGCCTTCTTTCCCTGCTCGGAGTTACAAAAGCCGATCAGGGCCCGGCAATAGCCAGCACTTCAGGCTACTGAACAAAGCCGATCAGGGCCCAAAAGCCGATCGGAGACAAAAGCCTCCATGGCAGAAGCAAACTTGTTAAGACAGGGAAAACAGCCCCCGCCACCTTCGCTGGGGCACGCACCAAGGAGCAACCTGCTCCCCACGGAGCGAAGGAGCGACAAAGAAGTTTGCTAAATGGGGTTACCTAAAATGATAGTAGAGGATCCAAAATCAGATAAAGATCCAAAGACATGAACCATTCCCTGTCTTCGCCAGGAGCAGGAAGCGCCAGGAGCAAACAAGTGTTGTTGGAATTATGAGGATGCTTTTACAGTTCCGCTATAACGTCTGCGAAGAAATAAAAATAAGAAGACCCCGCACAATGACAGACAAACAGCAATCACTTCGGCCTGCGTTGGATGGAAACCGAAAAGATTCATCTTGTTATTCACGCGGATCTGCTCAATAAGGAACCGTTCAAGACCATTTACTATAAGATAAAAAGCAAACATGGTTCCGGGGATCCTGAGCCGCGTGCGCAGTGACCATAACAAGGCAAAAAGAACAAGCCCCATCAGGGTCTCATAAAATGGCGTAGGGTATACGGGGATAGGCAGATGTGCACAATACTGTCCGGAACAACCGGGGATCGGCACCCCATCACCAAGCACATTATGCGGATATGAATAAGCAAACATCCAGTCGGGCAACCAGGACGGAGCAACTGTTGCTTTATGTGGTATTTCGGAAACCGGCAATCCCGGGAACTGCCGCTGATAATAAGCTGCGTTAGCATTCAATGCTGCGTTGAATTGGGCCGTATCTGCCTTTACAGCTTTTGAGCTGGCATTGGTCACATACTCACTGTTCAGCACACCCCAGTCGCCATCACCGGAAACCTGGCAGCCGATGCGCCCGACCGCATACGCGAGGATCAGGGCCGGGGCTGCAGCATCACAAAGATGAACAAAGCCAATCTTGTGTTTCCTGGCATAATACCAGATCGCAAGAGTCGCGCATATCAGCCCCCCATAAAAAGTTAACCCGCTGAAAGATAACAATGCCTCAATAGGGCTCGCCACAAATTCATCCCAGTTCTCGAAGTTGTGAAAGAGCTTCGCTCCGAGGAAACCGAACAACGCAGCATAAATCACAATATCTCCTACCCTGTCATGCGGCCAGATACGGATCGTTCTTTCTTCAGGCCTGGCCAGCTTCTGCTTGTTTTTTTCAAACCACTTTACACCCATGAAAAACACACCGAGCAATATTCCTGAAACCCAGTTGCCCTGGGCAGAAAAGATATATTGTTGAG
>NZ_JBTLQG010000040.1:0-44628 GCF_054461535.1 Flavitalea antarctica | reverse complement strand
GAACTGTTTTCCTCAACGTTAACCGCAAGCTGGTTAAAAGATGTTGTTGAATTGGCCGGAATAGGAAGGTATTGACCGGTAGTATCAAGTTCGTAATTGAACCTTCTCCAGGTGTTACGGATCAACTCAAGTTTGGCAAACCGGAGTACCACCGAATCTTCAAATCCATTCAGGTACATCCTTACAAAACGGATAGATTTGAAATCCGGGATATTACCAACCTTTAACTGGTATTCAGCTATCGGGATTCTGAACAGGTACCATTTTTCCTGTACACCGCCACTCGGTGTAAGTATCCTGGTATCAGTAATAAAGTTCTGACCAACTTTGAATTCACTGTTTTTCAGATCAACCTTATACTGGAAATATTCTTCAAGTTCATTTAGCGTGTTATCACGGTTGAACTCTTCCTGGTCGGGGTATAATGTAAATGCGTTTACAAAATCGTCACCGGTAGTAGCAACCGGTGAGTTACCCTGCGGGCTGTTTACATTTTTATAACGGGCAAGTATATCCGCCTGGCTGGCGTCATAAGCGGCGTCGCGGTAATTTTTAAAATTATCATTTGCCGGATCATTTAACGCATCCTGGTAAACCTTCGAGTTTGCACCAAAGGTGGTAAGCAACTGGTTGAGGTATTGACCGTATTTCCTGACCTCTGCTTCATCATCAAGTCCATCAACACCTGCATCCTGCAAAGGACGGTCAGCCGGATCGTTACTGAAAGCCTGGGTTACCTGTATCGGGTTACCCGGCACCTTACCCCAACGGGTATTCGTATCTTCAAGTGCCTTGGTTACCGAACCGGAGATACCGTTTTCAAAAAATCGTTTACCGTCTTTTAATATATCTTCTGAAATATTACCGAGGTTAAAATAAAGCTGTCCGCCATTCACACCGAGTGCAGGATCTTTAATAAACGGATCCTGCAGCCAGAATTCGATGAACTCCACGTTACCTGTTTCAAAATCCACCTGGTCAAGACCACGCATAATTCCACCCCAGCGGGTCTTCGGATTTGCGAGTTTACCATTGGCATCAACACTGCCCGGTCTTGCATCAAAGTTGTATGGACCTTTATCTTTCGGATAAAAGGCCATATCAAAGGTTACCAGTTGTGCCTGTCCGAAATCGGCGGTACGTTGAGGATAAAGTTGTCTAACCTCAATAGCCCTGATGCGGGGATCAGTGAAATCCTGGTAACCTTTCACCGGGTTATTCGCTCCTCTTTTATCCTGCAACACGGGTTCAATATTGTACCATGAAACACGGGCACGGTTAAATCCGTAAGGCAGTGAATCATTGTATTCCGATTCAGGAAAAAGCCCGTTGCCGGCCGGCGTTGAGGCAAGTCCCCAGTTGGTAAGCGGGAAGCGAAGATCGATTGAGTTACGGGTGCCTTCAAAGTCGTCGACAAATATCAACCCGCTGCTACCCTTTCCGATCTGTGATGGGTGGCCCGGCTGTAAAAGCGCCGCTTCACCATAAGCCGTTATCGTGCTTGTTTCTGTTGTGGTATAGAATGGTAATTTGTCCAGCCATCTCGTAAGTCTTGGTGACTCCGCGCGGTAGTTGAAGTCAAGACCATACATCGTGTTTTTGATCGGGTCTTCGTTGTAGGAAGTTTTGGTAAAAAATGGTCTTTCACCAAGCCGCACAATGGATCCACCAATGCTTAATGATTCCTTGTCCGTGTTCTTCGCCATATAATCCAGCCGCAGACCCATAAAGTTTCTTTGCTGGATCCCGAAGCTGGCGTTGTTTTCAAACTGCACGGTTACCGGCAGTCCTGCATTTAAGATGGCCTGGTTGATGATCTTCACCTGGCCAAGATTATAATCAATGGTATAATCGATATTTTCCTTCAGCACCTGGCCACCAGCTGTCATTGTTACCGAACCCGGGGGAATGTTGAAGGCACCAAGAGAGATCTCCGAAGTATTCGATCCCTTTGCCGAACCGCTGATGATATAGCGGTCAAGGTTTGCAAAGTTTCGTGCAATCTCTTTGATGGTATCGTAAAGCGGGTAAAAGATATACTTGTCTTTTACTGCCTGGGGCTGGTTGGCAAACGCAGCCGAGTCGAGATCATCCCCAAAAGGCTCAAGCATCGGAAATATGATCCTCGCCTGCTGGGAGATCACCGTAAAACCTTCAATATAGTCAAAGACGCCATCCGGCAATGGATCGTTCCGCGCGTTCAGCCTGTCAAGGTTCATTATGGTGATCAGGGGGGTGCCGGGTTTATCGCCTTCAGGAAGAAAACGCTTCAGGCCCTGGCTCGGTTCTTCATATAAAACATTCAGTTTGAAATCTGCCGGCTGAACCGATGACAGGGTATAACCATCACGTGTTTTGAGTGCATACACGTTTTTCATCATCAGGTCCCAAAGGGGAAGATTGGTCCTTTGGGAGGTAGCCTTCAGCAATTTCAGGAATAGTATTTTTTGCGTGCCACTTACATTCGTTGTGGTATCCGGAGGTACGTCCTGGCTGAATTCACCCACCTGGTAGATCTTGCCGTTGTAGCTATACTGGTATGCCACACCCAGTACTTCATCCGGCTGTAAGGGAACAGACAGCGAAAGAAAACCAATCTGCGGGTTGAAATAAAAATCTGTCGGCGCCAGTTTGCGGGCAAAGGTTTTTTCGAAATCCTGCACCGCGCGCAGACCCCTGGAAGATAATAAACTTGTAATAGCAGAGGGGTTACGGCTGTTCGGTGTATTGATAACATCGCGGTAAAGCGAGTTTGCGTCGTTGGCAGGGAGACCGGTCTGGCTCGGCGGGTTCGGTCTGAAAGCCGTATTGTAAGGTTCGGATTCACCAAGATCCATCAGGGCCACGATGTCGCGGGTTTCAGTTGTTGATCCGTTACGGTTGGTGACCCATACTTCCATCCGGAGGATCTGGACCTGGGAGTTCACTACCGGCAGGCTTTTCATGGCCTTGTTGTAGTTTTTCCGGAAATACTGTCCAACCAGGAAGTGCCGGTTTTCCTCGTAGTCATGCGCCTTGAATTCGAAACTGCTTTTGGTTGAGCCCCCCTGCAGGCCGATGGTCTGGCGTTGTGCCCTTTGGTTGGCAAGTACGCCTGTTACAAATAATTTTCCGAACTGCAGCTGGGTCTTCACACCAAACAAAGACTGGGCACCTGGTATCAGGGTACCCTTGGAGGTGAATGCAACGTTACCGGCCTCGATCCTTTTGATGATCTCGTCTTCGGTACCTGTATAATCGAGTTTCAGCTGGTTCTCAAAATCAAAATTCGCCTGGGTGTTGTAGCTGATCGGGAGCTTAAGTTTGTCGCCGATGTTGCCGACCACGCTAAGGTTGGCATTCATATCGAAATCGAATCCACCGTTTTTACGGGCCCTTTCGGGTAGTGCCGGGTTCTTTATATTCTGTCCCTGGTAGCCTGCAATGATGGTAACATCACCCTGGGGGCGTATTTCCACCTTGCCATTTCCAAATATGCGGTTGAAGAGATTATCGGTGACAGAGAGTTTTGGCCGGAGGAGTTTCCGGTTGAGGCTGTTGACAATATCTGATCTTTTCTTGAAATAATCAATTTCAGACTTCCTCGCCTGCAGCTTCATGAACTCGTCGAAAGTGAGATAGGTCGGCTTGCGGTAGTAAAATCCGCCGATCTTTTCGATGATATAGTATTGGCGGGTGGATGGATCGTAAACGATGGAGTCCGTGATGTTTGATGGATCCTTTAAATCAAAAGACGACCTGCCCGGGTTGCTGAAGCGGTCCCCTCTCCTGTCCTGGATCGGAAACTTCAGCGTATCGGAACTGGAAGCTGGTCTTGTCGAGTCCTGTTGTGCGTTCAGGTTTGAACAGCAGATCAGGATACAGACAAACAACTTAACCGCAGTTAGAATGATTTGGTTACAAGAAAGGAACAATCTGGTTTCTCAAGAATTAGTTAGGTAGAGATCCGGCGATAGGCTTAAATTGATTTTAAAGCTTTTTTAATGATGTGTTCAACCTGACTGAGATCCGGCTCGGATTGGAGTACCCGTTGAATGGCTTGTTCGCCGGTTGCCCTTGCTATACCCAGTGCAATAAGAGCATTTAACGCGTCCTGTTCGAGGGTATTGTTTATAAGTGGGGAAATATTTGATTCAGAAGCGATTCGACCCATTTTGTCCTTCAGTTCCAGTATAATTCTTTCGGCAGATTTTTTACCGATCCCCTTGATGCTTTCCAGTTGTTTTGTGTTGCCTTGCGTGATGGCTTTTGAGATCTCGGAAGGTTTGAGGCTCGACAGCATCATCCGCGCGGTGGAGGTGCCCACTCCCGAAACGCTGGTGAGCATCAGGAACATCTCTTTTTCAGACAATTCAAAAAAACCATACAGCAAATGTGCGTCTTCCCGGATATGCAGGTGGGTGAATAATGTTCCGGCGGGGAGCGACTGAATCTGGGTGTAGGTGTTGAGGCTGATGTGCAGTTCATATCCAACTCCGTTCACATCAACATGAACGAGGGTCGGAGTTTTATGGACAAAATTGCCTTTGAGAAATGCGATCATCGGCGCGAAAGTAAAGCGAAATACTAAAATACCAATTTTGGATATTGAGAAAGGAGGCTTTTCTTGATTTCAGGCAGGATATTCCCCTAAACAAGGGGTGTTATAGGTGGTTGATTCCGTTTAATTTGTCATTTCAGTAAGGTGGTCGGGATCAGATCAACCAGTTTCAGGCAAGTCAGTTCTTTTAACCTGGCAATTCAGCCTGAGAGTTTTCATTAACGTGGCAATTTCAGCCTGGGAGTTTTCATTAACCTGGCAATCTCAGCCTGGGAGTTTTCATTGATCTGGCATTTTCAGCCTGGGAATTGTCATTACCTGGCAATTCAGCCTGGAAATTATCATTATCCAGGCCATTTCGTCTGTATAGTTTGCACCAAATCTGGAAATTACAGGTAAGCAGTTTCTATTAGATCCGGCAATTGTTGCTCCTTATTTCTGGCGGATTCTGTTGTCAGGCTGCGACTTCCGTATGCACAACTTCCGGAATATGAATGTTTTTCCTTTAATTTTGCGACCCTGAGGCTTAATCTAAATCTCTTTGAACATAATGAGTCAAAAAATTAACGCAGCCATAACTGCAGTTGGAGGATTTGTACCGGAACACAGGCTTACCAACCAGGACCTGGAGCAGATGGTAAGTACCAGTGATGAGTGGATCCGTACCAGGACAGGAATTGAAGAAAGGCGCATTTTAACCGGTGAAGGAAAGGGCACTTCTGACCTTATTGTTCCTGCGGTGCTAGAGCTTTGCGCAAAACGCGGTATTGAACCCGCGGATATTGATTGCCTGATAGTTGCCACCGTTACTCCTGATATGTTTTTTCCCTCTACGGCCAACCTGGTTTGTGAAAAAGTGGGCGCCAAAAATGCCTGGGGTTTTGACCTTGCCGCTGCCTGTTCGGGTTTTTTGTATGCTTTGACAACCGGCGCGGCGTTGATCGAAAGTGGCCGTTATAAAAAAGTGGTGGTAATGGGAGCGGATAAAATGAGCTCCATTGTTGATTATACTGATCGTTCAACCTGTATCATCTTCGGCGATGGCGCCGCGGGGGTGTTGCTGGAGCCCGAAACCGATGGTCTTGGCATCCAGGATTCTATTTTGAGAAGTGATGGTGCCGGCGGCCGTCACCTGCACATGAAAGCGGGTGGTTCGCTGAAACCTTCTTCGGTAGAAACTGTTGCTTCGAAAGAACACTTCATCTACCAGGAGGGACAGGCTGTTTTCAAGTTTGCGGTTACCGGTATGGCTGATGTGAGTGCCGAGCTGTTGCAGAAAAATAATCTTACGGGGGACGATATTGCATGGCTGGTTCCCCACCAGGCCAATAAACGCATCATCGATGCTACGGCTGAAAGAATGGGTGTGCCTTCGGAGAAGGTGATGTTGAATATTCACCGTTATGGCAATACCACGGCCGCGACAATCCCGCTTTGTTTGTGGGACTACGAAAAGCAGTTAAAAAAAGGCGATAACCTGGTGCTGGCAGCATTCGGTGGCGGCTTTACCTGGGGAGCCACCTGGGTGAAATGGGCTTATTGAGTTGGGGGCTATTCCCATTCCGGTCTCACAGTCCGGGTTGCCGTTCTGGCCCGCGACTTCCGGCGCAACAGTTAGGAAATAACATTGGCCATGGCGGATCAATGTTCTTCGTCGTAAAAGATCTTATAATATTTTTTACCGCTCATTTCGTCCCTGCCCTTTTCGATCAGGTCACGGCGGCCATGTATATAGATATGAAAATTTTTATCCAGTTTAAGTACTGTTTTGAATGAAGCAGCCTGCTTTTTCACGGCTGATAAATGGATATCAAATTCATCATCCATTCCAAAATTTTTAGAAGCTTCAAAGTTCTTCTTGTACTTCATGAATGAATCCTTTACCTCATCATGATGTATTACCTCATTGGCAAATTCGTCCAGGCTGAATTGTTCCTTTGATTTAAAATATTCCATCGAGCGACCGAGCATCTCCACCTGGTCAGACTTTGACACCTCGAACTTTTCAGGGTATTCGTTGGTGATAAACTGTTTGCAGAGGTTCAGGTATTTATCGGTTTGATGATAGCTATCGGCCAGCGGGCTGAGTTGCAGGAATTCATTTACCCAGTATTGTGCCTCCTGTTGCCGGTTTGTATTATCAACAACGCAGGCGCGGTAACCATCTTCTCCTTCAGTTCTGAAGATCAGGCAACCCTTATCAAGTTTGTTCACCGGTATGCCTGCTTCCGCAGAAAGTGTGATGTCTTCGTCCTGGGGAAACACGGTTAAAAATGTATCCCTGTTTTCTGATTTAAAGATCCCGATACCTGAAATATCCTGGCCATCAAAAGGCAGATTACCGAAAAAAGCAATGTATAACTCGCCTTCCTTTACTTTAACATGGGTAGACTTCGAGTAAAGAAATTGTGCGATCAGTCGCGACTGGTCAACAAAAGTTTCATGATCTTCAAAGATGGTTGAAACATAGCTGTAGACCTCATTAAGCTTCACATCACTGAGGTGACTGAAACGATATAATTCGTTTTCATTAAAGGATGAGAGAAAATATTTTTTGAGAATACCATTTAATATTTCTTCCCTGATATCCATTTCCCCTGCCGATAGCTTAAGTTCTTCACCGCGGCTTGGGTTCCCTACTTTATGAATGATCAATTGTTTTAATAGAATGTCTGAGCTTGCTATCATATAGTTTTACAAAGTCGCGGCTATTGCCTCGTGAGCCGCAGTATGAAAAATGCAGCGGTCCTGGAAACCAGGTTTAATAACCAGGACCTGCTGTTTTTGGAAATGTTGTTATTGACCTGGTATACGTCTAAGTTTTGATAGGGTCTTTGTTAAAGTTGTTAACGTGGTTTTCGTTTCAGCTGTTAACCGGGTTTTCATTCAAGCGGTAACCGGATTTTCATTCAAGCTGTTAACCGGGTTTGTATTAAAGGTGTGCAAATTAGAAAATTGAATTGACAACCCCTTTGCATTTTGTTATTGACTATTTTGCAGCCTAAACTTTTTTTCATGGCTGATAAGAATTTTCCGCTGAGTGGTTTTAGTTCGTTGTCGATACATGGTGGTCACCAGCAGGATCCCAACTATGCTCATCTTACCCCTATATATGCTTCTTCAACTTACACATTTGATAATGCTGAGCAGGGAATGAGAAGGTTCAGCGGGCAGGAGGATGGCTTCATATATTCAAGGTGGGGCAATCCGACCATGCAGGAAGCAGAGGAAAAGATTGCAGCGATGGAAACCTTTGGTATTTCAGGTTCAAATGGTGAACCGCTGGAAGCAAAAGCAATACTTCATGCATCCGGTATGGGCGCTATCAGCTCATTGTTTTTTTCAACCCTGAAGGCCGGCGATAAAGTATTATCGCATTTTTCATTGTATGGTGGTACCCAGGAGATACTGAATCGCATTCTGCCTGATTTTGATATGGAGGGTATTGTTGCGGATCTGCGTGATCTGCAGAAAGCGGAAGATATTCTTAAAGCCGATCCTGCTATCAGGATGATCTACATCGAAACGCCTGCGAATCCAACCATCCAGTGTGTGGATATTGAGGAGCTGGCGAAACTTGGTAAAAAATATGGTAAGATAGTGGCATGTGATAACACCTTTGCTACTCCTTTTTTGCAGCAGCCATTTCGTTATGGTGTTGATTTTATCGTTCATTCCACTACGAAATTTTTAAATGGTCATGGTACGGCAATCGGTGGGGCATTTGTGGGAACGGATATAGAATTTATGAAAACGAAGGCTACGAAGGTGCATCGTTTGTTGGGTGCGAATGGTAATGCTTTTGATGCCTTCCTGTTGATCAATGGCATGAAGACACTTGAGGTGAGGATGGAAAGACATTGTCATAATGCAGCGGAGATTGCCGGTTATCTGGAGACACATAAGGCAATTGCACGAATCAATTATAATGGTCTGCCATCGCATCCGGATTATTATATTGCGATGAAGCAGATGCGCCATCCCGGGGCGATGATGAGTATTGAATTGAAGGGAGGATTAGATGCGGGTACTGCGATGATGAATAAGCTGAAGATGTGTACCAGGACAGTTTCGCTGGGTACCTGTGATACCTTATTATCGCATCCTGCTTCCATGACCCATTATGGTGTACCGAAAGAGCAGCGTGAAAAGTATGGTATAACGGACGGGCTCATACGAATGAGCATAGGAATGGAAAACGTGCAGGATATCATGGCGGATCTTGAGCAGGCATTGGCATAAAGGAGTGTTGCTTTAGGGAGTTTGTTTGATTGATGTGGAATTGTTTGATGGTGCTGCCTAGTTTGATGGTATGGATTCGGTTGATGGCGTTGAGTTGGTTGATGGTGCTGATTTGTTTCATTACTGCAAGTGGTTATATTGACTGCCAATGAAACGGTGATCCGAAACCGACTCAGTTAAATAAAGATTAAGACACTATGAATATAGAAATCAGGAGGGCGGTTAAAAGTGATTGCCCGAGATTGCTGGAACTTGTGCGCGAGCTGGCGCTGTTCGAACGTGCGCCACAGGAAGTTACAGTTACGCTCGAGCATTTTACAGATAGTGGATTTGGCCCGAACCCGGTCTGGTGGGCCTTTGTAGCGGAGGTGACAGAAGAGGACGGAACAAAACTGGTGCAGGGTTTTGCATTGTATTATATACGGTTCAGTACCTGGAAGGGTCAACGCATGTATCTTGAAGATTTGCTGGTTACCGAACATATGCGCGGTCATGGACTTGGCAAGTTATTATTCGATCGTTTGATTGAAGAAGCAAAAGAAAAAAATTACGCAGGCATGGTCTGGCAGGTACTTGACTGGAATGAGCCGGCTATCAACTTTTATAAAAGATATGGTGCAACACTCGATGGTGAGTGGATCAATTGCAGTATGAGTTTTTAGCGTAAATTCTATACTTAAGAAGGTTCAAATGGTTCCAAGAGACTCTTTGAATTCCGGATTTTAAAAAAAGGACGCTATTTCAGACATCGGCGCCTATGATTGACTGTGATAGCGGTTATCATTCAAAATTCGGTAAATTAACATGCTCCCGGGGCAGTGCATCCCGGTACTTGAGGTCTTTAATCATCAAGACAAACCCGATTAATCATGTTGAAGTTCACTATTGTGTTTTATCTATTGTTCAATGCCTCATTTAACGCCTCATTTGATCCCTCATCCAACGCCTTATCTAATCCATCATTTAATTTCCCGAACAGTTCCAGGTTTTCCAATCAATCACTTTCGACCGTAATCAAAGAAACCGGCCTCTTCGCAGACACCTTACCACCGGTTGAAAAGAAACCACCGAACACAAATTATCAAGCTGCCTTCGAGGGGCAGACAAGAATAGCCGGAATGGCAACAGCAACTCCATACGAGGTCCGTATTCTAACGGACAAACTGAAAACCCCATGGGCAATCGCTGTTCTGCCAGATGGCAGATTCCTGATCACCCAGAAGTTTGGTGACATGCGGATCGTAAATAACAAAGGCGTAGTCAGCGAACCGGTTACCGGACTGCCTGCGGTGAATCCTTCCGACCAGGGAGGACTGCTCGGGCTGGCACTGGACCCGGCATTTGAAAAAAATCGCGTAGTCTACTGGGCCTATTCAGAAAATCATGGGGACGACAATGTTACCGCTGTTGCAAAAGGAACATTTTCACGTGATGAAAAGAAAATGGAAAATGTCACCGTCATCTATCGCGCCACTCCCATCTATAAAGGCACCATACATTATGGCGGCAGATTGCTTTTTGATAAAACAGGTCACTTGTTTTTATCAACCGGCGAAAGAGCACATCTTCATTCAAGGCACCAGGCACAACAACTGAACTCCGGTCTTGGTAAGGTTATCCGTATTACCACCGATGGCAAACCCGCACCCGGTAACCCTTTCGCAGGAAGAGCCGATGCCCGTGAAGAAGTTTATTCATATGGGCACCGGAACGTTCAGGGCCTCGCTATACATCCCGTTACGGGTCGGTTATGGGAGCATGAATTCGGACCAAGAGGCGGAGATGAATTGAATCTTATTAAACCCGGAAATAATTATGGATGGCCAATCATCACTTATGGCACTGAATACAGTGGCAGAAAGATCGGCGACTCTATTCAAGAAAAAGAAGGAATGGTGCAGCCGGTTTATTACTGGGACCCGGTAGTATCGCCCAGCGGGATGACTTTCTACACCGGTACCAATATGCCCGAATGGAAGAACAATCTTTTTATCAGCTGTCTTGGTGGGCAACAGATCGTTCGCCTTCGCATTGAAGATAATCGTGTAACCGGCGAAGAAAGATTGCTTGAAAAAGAAGGCCAGCGTTTCCGCGATATCGTACAAGGTGCTGATGGTGCACTTTATTCCATAACCGACCAGGGAAGATTTTACCGTATCGCCAAGAAATGATCGGGGAAACAATCAAGCAAAAATGAGCAAGAGATCAGCCGGCAGCAGCTGTCATTTACAATGTGATCGATGAGTGGACAATAAGGTCATTCTCTAAGCAAAAACCAAGCAGGCAAAAATCAGCAAGTGATCACAAAACAGTAAGTAACAATCGCAAAAAAATCAATAGGATCAAAGCGTCGGAATTGATAATTGCCATCTGATCAAACAGGATCATCATGCTCATCATATCAAAGCCGGATTAATCCACCTTATCCACCTGCACGTCTTTGTTGATCTTATGGACCAATCCCTGCAACACCCTGCCAGGACCGACCTCTGTAAAGCGGCTGGCGCCATCACTGATCATCGCATTAACGCTCTGTGACCATTTCACTGCACCGGTCAGCTGATCGATCAGGTTTTTCTTGATATCATCTTTACTCACCACCGCTTTGGCTACCACGTTCTGATAGATCGCCGCATTGGGCGTATAAAAAGTAGTCTGTTCAATAACCGTTTTCAACTCTTCCCTTGCCGGCTCCATGAACGGCGAATGAAATGCACCGCTCACCTGTAACATCAGCGCGCGACGTGCACCCGCTGCTTTAAGACGTTCATTGGCGAGTTCAACACCACGCACTGATCCGCTGATCACCAACTGTCCCGGACTGTTATAATTGGCAGGAACCACCACTTCCCCACTCTCTTTTGTTACTTCAGCCAGGATGGATTCAATTTTCTCATCTTCCAATGCCAGGATCGCCGACATAGCCGAAGGTTTGAGCTCACAGGCTTTTTGCATGGCAGCAGCGCGGACAGCCACCAGGTTGAGCCCGTCTTCAAAACGCAGCACACCATTAGCCACAAGCGCAGAAATTTCGCCAAGAGAATGCCCGGCAACCATATCCGGCCTCACGCCATCAATGCTCTTATATGCAATCACCGAATGAATAAAAACGGCTGGTTGAGTAACATTTGTTTGCTTGAGTTCCTCTTCGCTACCCTCAAACATGATATCCGATATCCTGAAGCCCAAAATTTCGTTGGCCTGTTCAAACATCTTCTTTGCAAACGCACTGTGCGTGTAGTGTTCCTTTCCCATTCCCGGAAATTGTGAACCCTGTCCCGGGAAAATATAGGCGTGCTTCATAATACAACAGTTAAAAAGAGGACAAAAATGCCTTAAACTGGTAAACTTGCAAAAAATGATTACTGACAATAAGGTTTTTTGCTGACGCCACGCCCCGGGATGATCCCAGAAACGCCCATTCAGCCTGCATTTGCCCCTTTAAATCAATGAAGTTTTGCCGTGATAAGTTTGAGAAATTCACTGCGGCTTTCGTTCTTTTCGAACTCTCCATAAAATGCCGAAGTGGTTGTTACAGAATTTTGTTTCTGCACCCCCCGCATCATCATGCACAGGTGGGAAGCTTCTATCACTACCGCAACACCTAACGGCTGCAATGAATCCTTGATCGCACCGAGGATCTGGGTGGTGAGTCTTTCCTGCACCTGGAGCCTTCTCGCATAAACATCCACCACCCGCGCGAGTTTACTGAGGCCCGTGATATAACCATTGGGAATATAGGCTACATGCGCCTTTCCGAAAAAAGGCAACATGTGATGTTCGCACATGCTGTATAATTCGATGTCTTTGACAACAATCATCTCGCTCACTTCTTCATGAAACTTGGCGGAGTCCAGGATAGCTTTTGCATCCATCTCGTAACCCTGTGTCATGAACTGCATCGCCTTGGCTATTCTCTCAGGCGTCTTGGCGAGGCCCTCTCTTTCGGGATCTTCACCCAGCAGGGCAAGGGCATTTTTATAGGAAGATATCAGACCGGAAGTAATATGCTCGTCAAATTGTTCAACTTTCCTGTAACCCATAGTTTATAGTATTCTGTTAGTGTTTATGCTCGTGCCGTACAAATGCCTCCGGGTTGATGATAAGCAGGATGAATCATGCAGGTTCAACCGGGTACTCAACAAAATTCCTTTCTGTTTCATACAACCTTACCTGCAGATCAAAAGCAGGGTCGATCAGCTTCCTCATGATATCAAAGATCACGATACAGATATTTTCCGCAGTCGGATTTTTACCGGTGAACAGATCCGTGTCGAGATTCAGGTTTTTGTGATCAAGCTTTTCAATGACATGTGTCTTCAGCAGATCACTCAATACTTTCATATCCATCACATAACCGGTTTCAGGATCAGGTTCACCCACCACCTTTATGATCAGCTCGTAATTGTGACCGTGAAAGTTCGGGTTGTTGCACTTACCAAAAACCGCATCATTTTTCTGCATATCCCAGGCGGGGTTGTACAACCGGTGAGCCGCATTAAAATGTTCTTTCCTGAATACAGCAACCTTATTTCCCATAACAACTTACAAATGTTTTATCAACGGAATGACCCGTAAAAATCATCCGGCACTTTGCGGAACAAAACCGCCGGATGAATAGCAGAACAATGATAAAGACTAAATGTTGGGTTTAATCTCCAAAATACTCCACATAAATCCTTGGTGTTTCATATAGTTTTATGCAATGCAACTTCACCTCCGGGGGAATATGCGGTGCGAGCTCTTTCCAGATCGCGATCGCAAGGTTCTCGGTTGAACAAAGCTGCCCCTTCATAAACTCAACATCAACATTAAGATTTTTGTGATCAAGTTTGTCGACCACGTATTCATTGATAATATTACTGAGCCTTTTTACATCATACAAAAAACCGGTGTCAGGATTGGGATTTCCTTTGATGGTAACATACAGATCATAATTGTGCCCGTGCCAGTTCTCGTTGGCGCATTTACCGAAAACCTGCTCATTCTCCTCCACGCTCCATTTAGGATTGAAAAGTTTATGCGCAGCATTAAAATGTTCTTGCCTGGTCAGGTATACCATTTCTCCTCAAAATTTTCGCAAAGTTAATATTTAAGCAAACAATGGCAATAATCGGTAACAAAGGGGATTTTGAAGATATTTGCAGCAATGAACATCTTACTGGTCTCCGCTACCGATATGGAAACCGCCACGTTCCGCGAATCTTATCACGCGAACCGAAAATCCGCTTATAAAGGTATTGAAATCAGCTTCCTGACCAGCGGTATCGGTATGCTGGCGACGGCTGCACGGCTCACCGCGGCCGTACTGAGCGCAAGGCCCGACGTCATCATACAGGCAGGTATTGCCGGCAGTTTTTCGAACAACCTGGCCCTGGGTGACGTTTACCGGGTGGCTTCTGATCTGATCGCCGATATGGGAGTAAATGAACAAGGGCAATGGAAGGATGTATTTGATCTCGGACTGGCAGAACCTGGTTCGCCGCCATATCAGGAACGAAGGCTGATGGCCAGGGAACCAGGCTTTCTGAAACTTGACCATCTGCCCGCCGCGATCGGGGTTTCGGTAAACGAGATCACGACCGACCCGACGCGAATAACATTGCTCAAACACAAATACGGCGCTGAACTGGAAAGCATGGAAGGAGCCGCCCTGCATTTTGTGGGCCTCGAACAAGGGATACCCTTTATACAGTTACGCGCTGTGTCAAATTATATCGGAGAGCGGGACAAAGCCAACTGGCGGATCAGGGAGGCGATCACAAATCTCAATAATAACCTGGAAGCGATCATAAAACAAATGGCATCATGAAATTTACACTTGGTTTTTCTCCCTGCCCGAATGATACCTTTATCTTTGATGCGCTTGTCAACAAAAAAATAGACACCCTGGGATTGGAGTTCGAGGTATTGCTTGAAGATGTGCAGACACTCAACGAATGGGCCAGGGAAGGCAGGCTTGATATCTCAAAAATCAGTTACGGGGCACTCCCATTGTTCCTTGATAACTATATCGTGCTCACTTCAGGCGGTGCCCTGGGCAAAGGTGTGGGACCATTACTCATCGCATCCCGGGAACTGGAAACAGCTGACATTAATAACGCAACTATTGCTATACCCGGTATCAACACAACGGCGCACCTGCTTTTTTCGCTGGCATACCCGGCAGCAAAAAACAAAACATTCTTAAGATTTGATGGCATTGAAAATTTTGTGCTGGATCATGCCGGCGGCCCGGATGGTCAACATTACCTGGGTGTGATCATCCATGAAAACCGGTTCACGTACCAGCAGAAAGGATTAAAAAAGATCGTTGACCTCGGTGATTTCTGGGAGAAGGAAACCGGTTACCCGATACCGTTAGGTGGCATTGTTATGAAAAGAAAGTTTGCGCCGGAATTGCAACGAACCATCAATGCACTGATCCGGGAAAGCATCGAATATGCCTATGCCCATGAACCTGAACTTGCGCCTTATGTAAAACAGCATTCACAGGAGATGGAAGAATCGGTCATGCGCCAGCATATCGATCTTTATGTAAATAATTATTCTCTTGATCTCGGATCCGATGGCAAAGATGCGGTGAAAATGTTTTTGCAGATTTATGGTTCGTTGAGACACGCAAGTGAGGCAAACTTATTTGATAAAGATGGAGATAAACCTGTATTTATCTAATCATTTGAGTTTTAGCAAGTGAAAGTTATAAAGGCTAAAATGTCCAAAATAAAAAACAAAAATCATGATAAATACAACTATGGTATTGCAATTTACCTATCTCAGTAATCGATTAGTCATTTTATAACGAATAAGAAAATGAATGTGTCGATTATTAAATCAAAACCAATAACAAAATTTGACTCATCTCCGCCCCCGGAGATATAGATTCATAGATCATATATTCTTTTTCACAACTTGAGGTCGCATTTTGCGACTTCAAGTTTTTCGTACCAAGTCGCTGATCCAGGCAAAAGCCCGGTCACTTATAAATACTTGCACATTCCAGTACGAAAAACGATTTCATGTCAACTTCTTTTTATTTTCGAGAAATGAATTTAAGCTATTTAACTGCTGGGCAGTTAGTACATAGCCATCATATAGAAGATGATCACCTTCTTTTTGGACGTACAATTGCGCTCAATGTTTCAAAAGGAATATTATCAATATCAATTTCATCAACTAACTGATTATTTTGAGTATACCTGTTAATTGTTCTTTATACCCTTAATAACCATTCTTTTAAGCTGGTGTTTTCCATTTCCAAATAAGTCTTAATAAAATATGTGCGTAGGTAAGTTATTCTTCATCATTATCTCTTCTAAAACCGATTCTCCTTCTTGGTGGCATTGGCTTACTTTGTTTTTCTATTAACTCTTTCAGCACCATAAAAATATTTTCGATATCACTGCTATTACCTTTTACTTCTTTTTCCAGCCTGGAAAGCTGCAATAATATTTCCTTATGGGTTAATGCATATTCACGAAGCTTTGTAAACACCCTGATAACTCTGATATTTACGGCTATTGCAACATCACTGTTCAAAATACTTGATAACATAGCTACTCCTTGTTCTGTAAAAGCTTTCGGCAACGTTCTTCTTCCTCCCCAACTTGAGGTCGCATTTTGCGACTTCAAGTTTTCGTACTCTTTTGTTGTAAGTGTAAACATAAAATCTTTAGGGAACCTGTTAATATTACGTTTCACCTGCTCATTCAAACGCTTTGTGTCCACTTTATACATCTCTGCCAGGTCAGTATCCAACATAATCTTCTGGCCTCTTATAACGTATATCCTGTTCAGAATTTTCTGCTCCATTACCAGGACATGTAATTCTTTTTTCGCCATTAACTTTGCCTGTTTTTGTAAATATAGCTGTTCTTAAAACCAGACATTACCGTATTTTACTTTGATATTTTGTTTTAAATCGTCAGTACTATCTTCCTTGAAATTTTGTGTTGAACTAAGGTAATGATGACCCGACATCTGCCTCTCAAAATCTTTTTCTTTAGGAACCTGGTCTCGTTCTACTTCAAGTGCATTCTGAACCGATGGTCTTTATACGGGCTCTGTACCCGGTTCTTATTCCTCCTTAACTTGAGGTCGCATTTTGCGACTTCAAGTTTCACTAGACTATAGAAAAACAAATCTACAAACATTCATTGCTGGCATAAATATAAACATACCTAATCTTCGGAACTTATACACGGAGATATGTGGTTATCACCCACCGTATTTTAACCTGATCGAAACGCCACCACGTATTCATCTCAGACAACTGAAATCCTTTTCAAACCAACTCACCACTAACCAATAACCACTAACCACTCACCACTTCCCTAAGCTTTTCTTAAAGCTTCACTATACGCCTCAAGACATCGTTGTCTCGCAACCTCATGTTCAATGATCGGCTTAGGATAATTAAACTCTTCAAACTCAGGAACCCATTTCCTGATATACTTAAATTCTGGGTCAAACTTTTTGGTCTGCAGGTATGGATTAAAGATGCGAAAATAAGGTGCGGCATCGCAGCCACTCCCAGCCGCCCATTGCCAGCCACCATTATTGGAAGCAAGATCAAAATCCAGCAGCTTACCCGCAAAATAAGCTTCGCCCCAGCGCCAGTCGATCAATAAATGTTTACAAAGAAATGAAGCCACCACCATCCTCACGCGGTTATGCATAAAGCCGGTTGCGTTCAGTTCCCGCATACCGGCATCAACGATCGGGTAACCGGTATCGCCCGAGCACCATCTTTCAAACTCCTTTTCATCATTGCGCCATTTGATCTTTTCATATTCGATCTTAAAAGCATGACCCTTGCCGACCTTCGGGAAATGCCAGAGTATCATCTGGTAGAAATCGCGCCAGATCAGCTCCTTCAGGTAAACATCATTAAGCGATTTTGCTTTCCTGGCCAGCTCCCTGATGCTGATGGTCCCGAAACGAAGATGAACCCCCAGCCTGCTGGTACCGGGCATACCCGGGATATCGCGATGTTTATCATAATGCCTGATCAAAGCTTCTTCCGGATTTTTTGTGGGATAATCCTGTTCCGTTTTCACAAAACCCATTTCCTGCAGCGATGGGATCTTTAACGGCTTTTGTTTATAAAACTTAGCCACCTTACCCGCCGGGTACGACTTGAGATAAAAGTCATTCATCGTGGCCAGCCATCGTTTACTATAGGGCGTAAAAACCGTATAGGGCGTTCCATCGTCTTTGATAACTTCATCACGGTCAAAGATCACCTGGTCCTTGTAGGTATTGAACGCCACACCTGCCTCGTCAAGCAGGGCTTTAATCTCCGCATCCCGTTCGGTGGCATAAGGTTCATAATCATGGTTGGTGAACACTTCTTCCACCTCGTATTTTTCCAGGAAACTTTTGAATGCCTCGTCGGGGTTGCCATAAAACACATCCATGGTTGAACCCGATTTCACGAGCGCGGCCTGCATCTCATGAAGAGCCTCATATATAAAGGTGACCCGCGGATCTTTTTTTTCTTCGAGCAGGTCAAGGATCTTTCTATCAAAAATAAAAACGGGGACCACCGGGTTGCCGGATTTCAGTGCATGATATAAACCTGCATTGTCGTGTAAGCGCAGATCTCTCCGGAACCAGAATAAATTTACCTTAGCCATGCCTGGATATTGAGCCTTAAATGATTTGTGGACTTCAATCTTTTCTTATGCCATTACAACAAACTGGTCAAAGAGTTCTCTGGTCATACCATTTGTGAACTGTTTATCCTGGAACTCTTTCACCCACCGGATGCCGGAGATGGCATTGGTCAGGAAACATTCGTCGGCATTTTCGATATCAGCTACGGAGAGTGGTTTTTCTTCTATCTCGAAACCATACTGCGGCAGTTCACGCAGTAAAAAACGACGGGTAACGCCGGCGATACAGCCTTCAGCCAATGGGGGCGTAAACAATTTTTTTTGTTTGATGATAAACACGTTGGCAATGCTTGAATCGCTCACCCGGTTAAAGGCATTCAATACAAACGCATCGTTCCATTTCATCTTTTTGGCATACATGGCGGCCATTACATAAGGGAGATGACTGGCAGATTTTACATTACTGAATGCATCGCAGCTTTTGCGGGCCAGTTTGTAGACACCGGTCACCAGGCCGTTCACATTCAGCGTACCGCATTGGGGCGGAAGTGGCCAGGCCTGGATCAGCACATTGGGGCGATGATGTTCGGGATCGTATAAGCCACCGTCGGTCCGGAAAAATGCGAGGCGAACCCTTGCCCCTTGTTCAACATTATTCTTTTTTGCGGTCTGCAGGATACTTTCGCGCAGTGCTTCACGCGTCATTGATTTCGGGAGATCAAAACCCAGGAGTGCCAGTCCCTCGAAAAGCCGGCTGAAATGCAGCTCTTCATGCACGATATGTTTGTGGTAGATCTTGATTGTTTCAAAGAGACCGTCACCATAACGGAGTGCGCGGCTGCCGGCACCTACTATCGGGGTGTCGTCTGCCAGGAACTTGCCGTTAAAATTGATTACACTGCTCATAATAAATTCTTGGGCGAGGGTGTTCAGCCTCCATAAAGGTCCGCTAATTGTTCCACAAAAAAGCCGGCAGAATTGTGCCGGCTCAAAATTATCTGGATCCTGCCTCTTCCCGGGGCGGACCATGGTATTTGTATTCGATCTAAGGAGGTATACGATTATGGTTCGATAGTCGCCACCGGAATTATTCCTGGGTGATGATCCCGGTTTTAACCGCGTACATTACGAGGCCGGCCATTGATTTGGCGCCGGTTTTGGTTTTGAGTTTATCGCGTATAGCCTCCACCGTACGGGGGCTGATATCTACTATATCAGCGATCTCCTTGGTGGTTTTTTCTTCGCACATCAGTTTCAGCACCTTCATTTCCTTATCAGAAAGATTCACTTCTATCTGGCCGGCCACGTCGGCGCGTTTGGTACGAAGACCGGTCAGCAGTGCCTTATTGGTGAGTTCATTAAAGAAAAATTCCTGCTCGTAACAGGTTTTTATGGCCTGGTAGATCGTTTCCGAGTCTGAATTTTTGGTGAGATATGAGTTGGCGCCGATCTCCATCAGTTTGGAGATCATCGAATGGTCGTTGTGCATGGACAGGATAATGACCCTTGCATTGGGACGAAGTTTCCGGATCTCGGGTAAGGTCTGGATACCATCCATGATGGGCATCTGGATATCTAATAAGATAACGTCGGGTTCAATATGACGCAGGAGGTTCAGCAGCTGCATGCCATTATCGGCTTCCGCGATCAGTTCAACATCTTTTTTTGCAGAGAGAGCAGTTTTTACACCTGCCCGGAACAAGGCGTGATCATCTGCGATAGCTACTTTAATGGGCATTTTTTGGTTTTGGTTTTTTCAAGGGTTATTTGCTGGCAATGGGGCCGATCTGTTAATTAGCACAAAATGCGAATATTTCCTGATAAATACTATAGGATAAGTACGAAATTATACTATTTGAATTTCAAAGACGAACAATTTTTATACTTAGATGAAACGCGTGGAAGCACGTAGGGGTAAGGGTTTTTACTATCGTAGTTCTACGAACATTATAGTAATAACTGCAAGATTGAAAAAGAGAAGTAATGCGCTTGTCCACAATGTTATTAACATATATTTTTGGCACTTAAGTTGATTGACGGCGAAAATAATCCTGATATCCAATATCCAGAAAAGCATAACCGTCCAGTAAATGATTTTCCAATTTTCTATGAAACCCGGGAAAAAACCGAAGTCAATCAACTTTAACTATAACATTCAAAGTTTAATTATATTAGGTTTAGGTTCTGAAATCCAGCGATCCGGTCCCGTGAAACTCCGTGTAACCCGATGATTTCCAATAACTATTAAATCCGGATCCCTCAGTAAAACGTTTTGAACCCAGATTAACCGTCAACTTTTTTTCCTGTGAAAATCCGAAAATTGGTTTGACTAGTGAGGCTCGAAAAATGCTATGCCCGTTTTTTTAACTTTCTCCCAGCCAGGACGGTTAAAGAGGCGGGCATTTTCAATTTATCCACATCGTATTTTTACTAAAATCCCCATGGGATTTTACTTGTTTTTAGGGTGTGCCTTAACGTGGTACCCGTTATCAAATTCGCTTCCGGATTGAATTCCCGCGAATCCATTAATTGCCAATAAGAGTTTTCCCCCGTTTGTTGAGTTTAGGCAGAGTTCTAAAATGCATCCAGATTTTATTAAGTAAACCTTTAAACTCGTAACAATGCAGGAAACAAAAACACAAGGTGTTGCTCAGATTGGTGAGCACATCGGGATGGAACTCGGAACCACAATGGTAAAAAGTTTTTTTGATGCTTACCCACAGTTGGCATTCGGTCACACAATTGGTAAAGAAATCCTTGCTAAGATCATGGCACAGCCTGATTGCAGCGGAATGACTGTTTACCCGGCGCTGAACGAAGCTGGCAATCCAACATTGGTATTTGCCGGAGTTAACGAAAAGGGCCAGGTGATCTCCAGCTACCCTGTAGTTTCTACAGATGGCAGCCTGGATTTCGAAGAGGGTCTTATCGTTGACCGCGTAAAGGCTGATGGCTGGTGATCTGCATTTAGCAAAAAGTTTTAATCGGTAAAGGGTGTGTCGTGGTTGACCACCCTTTTCTTATTAATTCACTCACCGGATCATCATTAAGAACCTCTCCGGATCATCTTGATTTCAGTGCCTGTACGGGCGCATCGTTGATGGCCTTGTCATATATCTTTCTAAAGAACTCCCCAATCTTTTCATTGGTTTCCTTGAGTCCTTCAATATTTTCTTCCAGCATCAGCTGGCATTTTTTTAGCGCTTCGTGATTATCGCCCAGGTCTATCAGTGCGTTCTCCTCCCCTTTTTCGCGGTCTTCGTCAATGTCAATAAAATCGTCCAGCATCAGGTGGGCAATTGCCAGATAGTACCACCTGCGGATGATCGTTTTCATCGTCTCCTGGTCCACCGGCAGATCGGTATAAACAAACATAAATGCATCAGCGCGATCCAGGGCGGCAACACCGGTTCCGAGTTTATATGTTTGGGTCGGCTCGCCTTTGAAGTGCCTCAGCAGATCGTCGTACAGGTCCCGGTTCACGACATGTGGCAGGAAAACTTCAGACATTTGTTTTATATAATCGTCGAAGCTTATCTTCTTTCTTTCGTATTGCATAACGATATCAAAGCCTTGTTCCATCCGGGCTGTCCGTTCCGGGTCAATCACTAGTTTCTTATCGACTCCGGATTTATAAATGGCGTCCATAATAAAGGGTATAAATAAGAATCCCGTACCGAATGACAGGTATAAAAATTTCCCTTTCCAGTATAAGTTGTCGGCGGGCACTTTACGATCAGCAAAAAACTGGGCGATCTCGAAATCAAGACCGAGGTTTTGCGATAGAAAATGTTTTGTAATTACCATCTAGTGCATTTGTGCAATAATACGCAAGAATGCAACAATGTCGGATATTCGATTAAAATGGAAGCCTACGATGTAACTTAGATTGATATCCTCAATTTCCTTAGAACAGAAAATTATTAACGAAACGGTTACCCTGATGTCGCCGGGAAAAACCAGAGCACTAATTCCAACCAGGGTTTATGTCAAGCGGATCCCATCCAAAAGCAAGGAACAATACTTATAATCCTAAAGTTTTTTCAATGCTTTTTTTGCATCTTCATTGCCCAACTCCGCAGCATGTATGTACCATAATCTTGCCTCGTCTTTTTCTTTTTTAACGCCTTCGCCTTTCTCGTACATCCGACCGATTTTGTAAATGGCTTCCGGAACATCTTTCCGGACCGCTTCGGTGTACCATCTTATCGCTTCGCTGTAGCTTTTTGAAACGCCGCGGCCTTTGTAGTAAAATTCGCCCATCTGATACATAGCTACTCCATCTCCTTTTTCTGCCGCTTTCTTGTACCAGTTCATCGCGTCGTTCAAATTCTTTTTCACGCCAAGGCCATCTGCATACAAGGCACCGATATTTCCCATGGCGGCCGCATTTCCTTTTTCGGCTGCCCTTGTGTACCACTGCAAAGCGGTGGCATAATCCTGCGGTACACCCCGGCCGTTGGCGTACAACACCCCTAGATTATTCATTGCCTGGGCATAGCCTTTTCCGGCGGCTTTCTCAAACCACTTCCTTGCCTCGGCATAATCCTGCGGCACGCCTCTACCGGTAGCATACAAAGAACCGATTTTGTTGATGGCAAACAGATGTTCTTCTGCCGCAGCTTTTTTAAACCATTCCATTGCGAGGACATCGTTCTTTGGCACACCACTACCATTGCTGTACAGAATTCCAAGATTCGACATCGATACGCCATTGCCAAGACTGGCGGCTTTAGTAAACCACGCAAGGGCTTCTTTGTAATTTTCCGCCACGCCGACCAGTCCATTGTAATACAGGCAGGCAATATTGTTCATGGCTTGTGGATGTTCTTGATCGGCAGCCTTCTTGTACCAGTAAATGGCACTTACGATATCTGTCTCCCCGGCTTTGCCTGTTTCAAAGATCCAGCCGAGGCGATAGCATTGTTCGCTGTCGAGATTAGTCCTGTATTTTAGAAAAGCAGTTTTCGCCGGGACATACTCTCCGCCTTCGTACTCTTCATCTGCCTTCCGTAATTCATTAACGTAGGGCTCTTCTTTTACGTAGGGTTCTCCCGTTTTTGGCTTATTGCTTCCGGGGGGAGTATTTTTTGACTTAGACGATGAAAAAACGGCCTTCCTGGGGACGACAGGTGTTTGCACTTCAATGAAATCTACTCTTTCCTGGGCAAATATGGCAGTGAACCAGGACAGCGTCAGCAAAAGAAAGACAGCATTTTTGAACATAGAAAATGTTTTTGGATAGTGCTTGATTAGACTGAGAAAACGAATCTATTATTTTTCGTCCATGGCCAGCCGAAAGCCGATCCCGAGCCTGCCTTCTGCCTTCAAATTCCAATTCCGCACTTTTGGTGAAACAAAACCGATTTTGGATTTATAGTCTCCGCCCCTGATAATTTTCTTGTTTTCATCTTTTTGGCTGCTTTGGTAAGCTCCCTTCGAATCGGCACACCACTCATACGCGTTGCCCAGCATATCATAAATACCCAGCGCATTCGGGATTGTTTGCCCTACTGGATGTAGGCTGTCGTTTGAGTTGTTGACGTTCCAGCTGTATTCGTTCAAGATGCTCCTGTAATGATTACCATGGCCTTTTATGCAGGCATATTCCCACTCGGCTTCCGTCGGCAGGCGATACTGCCGGCCGCTTGCAGCATTGAGTTTTTCAATGAACTCTTGTACATCGTCCCAGGAGACGGTGGTCGCTGGCACATTCAACGAAGTCTTGTACTTCCTTACGTTCATGATGTCGTTCCACTGTTTCCCTGTGATCTCGTATTTCGACAATAAGAATGAATCTACCGCCACAGTATGTTCCGGCCATTCAGGGGTTGTTTTTTTGTTGCTTCCCATGACAAAGGAGTCGCCGGCAATGGGAACCATTTGTTGCCAAATCAATCTGGCGGCCTGGCTTATGGGCGTGTTTACAGGTGTGTCCGGTAAGCTGATGGGTATGGTCTTCCTGACTGTGTCTTTTGGAGGGAGCTTTGCCGTTTCATCTTTTTTTAGGGAACTCCCTTTCTTATTGGAAAAAAGTAAAATCGTGACGACCCCGATCAAAAGGAGCCCGCCGCCGGCAATCAGCCATTGGTTGGCGTACCATTTTTTTTTGTTTGATGATCCGGCAGTGTTCTCTCCGCCTTTTTTTTCAAGGTCTTGTTCCCTTTTTTCTTCTTCAAGCACTCTTTGTCGTTCCGCCTCTGCTGCCTGTATTTCTGCCCGACAAACTTGAATAGCCTCCTGGCTATATTGCCGGTTTGGCTGAAGGGCTACCGCTTGCTCAAAGCAAGCCAATGCTAACCTGTAATCTTTCTTTTTTCGAAGTTTATCGCCCCGCTGTTCAAGGTCCCGGACCTGCAATTCAATTCGTTTTTCTTCAGCCAGTTTCGCTGCCGCCTGGCGAAGGCGTTCTTCTTCCGCTGCTTTTTTCTGAGCCTCTTCTTCCTGTTGCCGCTGCCTGGCCTCTTTTTTTTGGTATTCTTCCCGCTGCTTCTGAACTATGGCCTCCTCGCATTTACGACGCCACTCTTTTATTTCTTCTTTCTCAGCAAACAGCTTTCGTGCTTCATCAAAATAAACCAGGGCCTGCTCAAAATGCTGCTGTTCATAGGCCTGGGTACCCAGCGTTACGAAACGGTCAAAGTCCTGCTGTTTTTTTTGCTGTGCTGCCAGGTCCTGCAAGGCATTGATGCGGGTGGTTGCATCCGCTGCATATTTTCCATTGGCATAAAGGTTTAAATATACCGAATACGATTCGATGGAATCTTCCCCGACAGCATGGTTCCAGTCCTGCTCTTCCTTTTCCTGCATCTCCAATTGCTTTTGCCGTGCCATTTCCTGTTCGGACCTGATCCTTATCTTTTCTTCTTCTTCCTGGAAAAACCGTTGCACGACTTTGATCAACTTGTCTACATCGGCATGAAAGGCGGTATGCCGCAGCTCAATTGCATTTCTTCGGGCTAAGGGTTTGAGGTCATCCGGCAAGTCTTCCTCACTGGGTACATCAGCATTTTCTACCAGCACCGGAATCACCTTCACTTTTCGTTGTAAGGCCGCCCGGATTTCTGCTCGCACAAAATCACCATCACTATCAAGCATTCTGCGTCCGTTGCGGTCTTGGATGGTAACCCAATCCCTGCCGATGACAGCAAGCAATACATCACACCTGGTGACCGCCTTTTCTATGTATTCAACAAAGTCTTCACCGAGCGGGATAGTGTCGACATCCATAAAGATTTGTTCAGCGGAAAAATGTTCCAGCAGCCGGTCATAGATTCGGCCGGTTGAACCAAGGCTGTCGTCGCGTCGGTAACTGATAAATATTTGGCCGTTCATGCTGTGTTATTTGCAGCGCCAATTATGGTGTAACGTAAGTTACCGATTTTAATTTACTCACTTGTGGATGTTTTTATATGTATTAAGCGGCATCGAACGCAGGTGCACAGGACTAGCCGGAGTTCGAAATTTTTGCTCGTGGATTTGAAGAGCGTTGTTGATTTTGAATTGACTGCGTAACACGTAAAAGACAAAGTGCAGTTCGGTTTCTTCTGGTTGATTTTACTTTTTGACCGAACTGATGATTATATTCATTAACAAACCCTTCGTTGTACCGAAGGTTGGCTTACTCGATTACTATAAAGCAAGATAACCAAACCTTCGACATACTTTCGCCACTACTGTCACTTTACAAACGGGGTACCGATAGAAACACTTAGTAGAATGTTAGGGCGTACAAAAATTACGACGACGCAGATTTATGCCAAAGTTTTAGAAAGCAAGGTTAGCGAGGATATGAATCAATTGCAGGAAAAACTTTCTGGACGTGTTTTAGACAGGCTATTTAATTTTGAAACGCGAGAAGGTGGGGGAGTTAACATCATCGTCCTTATGAGACTCTACAACTTTTGTCTTCTACAATTTACGTGTCGGTTCAACAAGAAGAAGTTATCTACTCAAAAAAAGATTGCTTATCCGGGTACATCTTTTTTAATTTTTCAGAGCGCTTAACCCGGCGAATGTCGGGCTTATATTTTAATATCATTGAGCAAACGCCTTCCAGAGAAAAGAACTCCTTAAATCACCTATAGAATCCATGTTAACTTGTTTGGCTACAGTTATCATTTCAAAATGCCTATCAACTGATTTGCTTTTATCAAAGTCTTTACCAGTTTCTTTATTTAAGCAGACAACTTCATTATTTCCATTTAGTTGTGATAGTATTCCATATCTAAGGCTGTGCCTATTCCCTAAACTGTCTATATAAAAATAGAAGTTTCTCTGTAAGCCATAGTTTGGCTTAAACTTCGTTCTAAGAATCCCTGTTGTGTCAAAACTATATACTCTATCCCTACCTTCATAGATAGTATCAGTCCCGTTTTCCTGATTATATACAATCAATAGGTTCCCCTCAAAGTTTTTAGGTATTAAGTAAATACAATCTTCTCCATTACTTTGGCATGATGATGATATACATATCAATGCTAAACATATAATGAATTGTGCTTTCAGTATCATATTCAGTTTTTAATTTTTGACAGGATGTATTATCGCTGAAATCGTTGCTCTGTAATTTCTTTCTTCCGAACTTGTACTTATTGGCAAGTATGTCCGCTGCTTGTGAGGATATCCCCTTTTGAATCAAGGTAAACGGATAATGATGGACCTCCCCTAAAGTTAATCCAGTTTGTAAAAGACCGTTAATATCCCTTCACTGACAACAAAAATTGATTCATTTATGACTTCCACTGGGAATATTTTATTTTCATCAATAAGTCCTTTCTCAGAAACGTATTTCAGGTGATGTCTGGTTGGCAAACTGACGCTTTTCAAAAGGGCTGAATCCTTAATCAAATGATCTTTGTCGTATTCAAGTATTCCTTCAGGTTTAAAAATTGTCAATTTAATGATACTTCCGTTTGGGTCGTATTCGGCGACATCCCTCAAAGAATATAATTTGTTGTTTACTTTATATTCCGATTCTGGCGAATAGACATATCCAGGCAACACTTCTATTCCTGTAAATATTAACCTGATTCGACGTTCCTGAATGTGATTTTTGCAAGAAGTAAAATGAATGATTGAAATAACCCAGATTATTTTAATTAATCTATATAATCTTCCGATATACATCTGTTTTCTTTTTTCTATGATTGTGTTGACGCTCCTTGCAAACTTCTGTGAATCACTTAAACTTATCAAGTATAGGCGAAATCTCACAGCCGCGCAGACTCACAGTCAAAATTTGAATCATCGATTACTCGACATATAATCTTTGGAAATCAAATTCATATTCCATTTTGGCAAGGAATTCAGCAACTTCTTTTGAAGCAATGTCGGATTGCGCAGAAATTTCTGGAGTCCACTTAGTAAAAAATTGATAGCTAGATGGATCTGCAACTTCGAAACAATAGGTGACACCATCAGCACCGCCAGGCATCTCCGGAATATTACCATTATCCCGCAGACGATGCAACCATCGGGGAAACAGTTCCCACCCGGATTTGGGTCGCAGGCCACTCTTTCGCGCCTTTATCGACATTTTGAGTGTGTCGGAATACAAAGTATTGCTGGAATAGGTTATAAGGTCTGCATTCCATTCGCCAGAACTCATTCGAATATCAAGAAGCTGACCAGTGGATGACAGTTCATAAACAAACCATATTCGCAGATGCACAGAGTCCGCACATTCAGCCATTACAGGGATTTTCATTTTCCTCTCAAACTGCCGTATAAGCCTGAAGTATTCTCCAGAATTTAATGAGTCCGGTCCCAATAAGTCCTTTGAATTAAAATTTCTCTTAAGGTCACGCCTATGGTTAGACTTTTCAGGCGTATAGAACGTGTCGCAACCCAATAAACTGGTCATAATCAAAAATATCCCGGAGATTTTCCTCAACATATTATAGTTCTAATA
Source organism: Flavitalea antarctica (assembly GCF_054461535.1). Taxonomy (NCBI): domain Bacteria; kingdom Pseudomonadati; phylum Bacteroidota; class Chitinophagia; order Chitinophagales; family Chitinophagaceae; genus Flavitalea; species Flavitalea antarctica. Next base: position 16,316 of record NZ_JBTLQG010000040.1, on the reverse strand, counting down.
AAGTGCATCATTCACCTTTTGCTTAATAGTCTCCGTTGTTCCGCGTCCATTGGTATCCAATTTAAAGTCCCAGTCTTTTCGCAACTTCTGGGTATCTGGAGGGAAGTACAAGATCATTTTTGATTTGAGAGTTTTACTACCACAAATTTTGTCAATATTAATGATATCATTTGAACAACGGTTCTCCTTCGTCCTCCCTTTCGATTTTACACAGGCTTTTACCGATTGATAGCCTTAAGTATTGTACAGACTCTGAAGAAATAAAAGCGGAAATGCAGAATTCTTCGATATGGTCTGACAAGTTGCCTACCGGTGGCCATCTCTCATCTCCGAAGGTCAAATTAAATTGGGCTAACCTATTTAATTTACCCATATTGGCACAAAGAACAAAGGTAAAAGGTGGTAATGCTTTTACGGTTGACACTGACCACGGCAAAACATGGCTTGCCTTTACATCGATAAATTACATATGGCGTTCGAATGATATTTTGCAAATTGACTATGACAAGAAATTGCGGCCTTTTATTCAGGAAAAAAAGGCAGACGACGTCACTATTATCTACAAAGTAAGGTGACGACAGCTTTGTATTTGATATTTAAATTGGTCAAAACCGTTGTGCGCCTTTCGCTTGATTAGTTCAATATTTTTGTTTAAAGCACTTGCTTGTTTGGTCAGAGGTTTCAGCCTGCCGGAGCTTACGTCCCAATCTTTGGAATCACAATGGTGAATTGAGACTTATATATTCTTTGAAATTCAGGCAGGCCAAGACATTGCGCATCAGGCTTAAATCCTGACGCGGCCACAACTACAGGTATCAAATGATACCATATCCCAGCAAAACACTTGATATTGCTGGGTTTTTTGTTTTTGAGCGTGTTCAATTATATCAAATCTTATCCAAATTCTGGATAATAAGACGCGAATCACTATTTTCTTTACATTCGGTTTCCTAAAACATATACGACGCTATGCATTTTTTACTCTTGCGCAGATATTTTAACTGTGCTTCGTTCATTGCTATTATATTTTTGTTTGCCTCTTGCGGGAATTCGGATTCTGAAGAAACATCCGCGGAAGCAAAGCTTGCCTTCGGACGCGTCATTCCTAAACCAGTCTCGGCAAACGCGACTGGAAAAAGTTTTATGCTTACCGGGAAGACTACCATCGTAGCCGACTCATCCTCAGAACTTGGTGCTATTGCGGATTATCTCGCAGAAAACCTCAAGACTGTGACGGGTCTCCCGTTGAATACCGGTTCTGGAACCGAGGGGAACACAATCATTCTTTCCCTCAATGGCGGAACGTCCTCACTCGGAAACGAAGGATACGAAATGCAGATTGATGAACAGCAAATAAAGATTACCGCGAACAAACCCGCCGGTATATTCTATGCTGTGCAGACCCTTCGTCAGATTATCGCTGACAAGGATGATAAGTCAGGGCGCGACAAATGGGGAATTGCAACTGGAAAGATCACGGACTATCCTGAGTATGCGTGGCGCGGTTCCATGCTCGATGTTGCGCGTCATTTTATACAGGTCGAAGATGTGAAACGTTACATCGATTTGCTGAGCTATTATAAGATCAACATTCTTCATCTGCACCTTAGTGACGATCAGGGGTGGCGTATCGAAATTAAATCATGGCCGAACCTCACGGCTGTGGGTGGCCAAAGCCAGGTTGGTGGCGGCAAAGGTGGTTTCTACACACAGGAGCAATACAAAGATATTGTCGCTTATGCACAGAGTAGGTTTATTACAATTGTTCCGGAGATAGACATGCCTGGTCACACAAACGCGGCCCTGGTTTCGTATCGCAATGAACTGCTTCCCAGCCCGTCAATGAATCTGAAAGCCGGAGAAACACCCAGACCGATCGCAGGCAATCCTCACACCGGCATCGAAGTTGGATTCAGTACCCTCAGCCTGGAAAAAGAGGAGACCTTTAAGTTTATCAATGATGTGATTCGCGAAATTTCTGAAATAACTCCCGGGCCGTATTTCCACATAGGTGGAGATGAAGCGGCGGTAACGAAAAAACCGGACTATATCGCGTTCATTAATCGCTTTAAGGAAATTGTCAAAGCCAACGGAAAAATCATGGTGGGATGGGAGGAATCAGCACAGGGAAATCTCGACTCAGGAGCGATAGTTCAATACTGGCACTCCGCGGAATATGCAAAGATGGCTGTTGACAAGGGAGCCAAAATCATTTTTTCGCCTTCGAAGAAAGTATATCTCGACATGCAGTATGACTCAACTTCACGCATCGGGCTCAATTGGGCTGCTTATATCGAGGTTGATTCATCCTATCAGTGGGATCCTGCGAAGCTTGTCCCGGGTATCGGGCGTGAGCAGATAATGGGTGTTGAAGCACCACTCTGGACAGAAACGGTAGTGACCATGGACGACATCGAATACCTTGTGTTTCCACGACTTCCAGGAGTGGCTGAAATTGGATGGACACCATCGTCAGCACGAAACTGGGATGATTACAAAGGACGACTTGCTAACCATGCGAAAATGTGGAAAGCAATGGGAATTGATTATTATCGCTCGCCCAAAGTTCAATGGCCTGACCAGGCCAAAAACAAATAACAAAAAGTCCCGCCCACTGCGGGATTTTTTTTGCTCATTAGAACAGTCGCGCACCGGAAACACTCACCCACCGAGCACTTCTTTCCAATCGTCCATAGTCATATTTCCGACGATACTTTTTCCCGACTTAACCAAACCGGCGAGACGCGCTTTTTTACTTTCATGCAGCAACATGATCTTTTCTTCTATGGTACCCGGGCAGATCAGGCGGATCGCCTGTACATTTTTGTGCTGGCCGATACGATATGCACGATCGATGGCCTGCGCCTCTACCGCAGGGTTCCACCAGGGATCAATCAAATAAACATAACTAGCTGCCGTTAGATTTAAGCCCATCCCACCTGCTTTGAGGCTAAGCAAAAACACCCTGACCTCCGGATCATTCTGAAACTGATCAACTACCTGCTTCCGGTTTGTAGTTGCACCTGTGAGCGTAACATATCTTATTCCCGTCTTGTCCAACTCGCCAGCCACCAACTCCAGCATAGAAACAAATTGAGAAAAAACGAGAATTTTATGGGTCACCGATTTACTATCGATCTGCTCCATCAGTGTTTCAATCTTTGAAGATCCGCCGCCCTGCACCTGGTCGGCCTTAAGTAAGCGGGGATCATTGCAGATCTGCCGTAGTTGAGTAAGACCGCGTAAAACATGAATAGATACCCGCAGCGTCTCGTCCTTTATTCTGCCTTCCAGGTAATCCCTCAACTCCTGTTCGTACGCATCATAAACCGATTTTTGGGAATTGCCCATCGGGCAAAGTAACACCTGTTCAGTCTTGTCGGGCAACTCCCAGGCAACCGCATCTTTGGTACGTCGAAGAATAAACGGCGCAACTTTCCGCTGCAGTTCTTTCGCACGCCGGGTATCTTCAAATTTATCAATCGGTATTGAATATACTTCCCGGAAATACCGCGAATCGCCAAGCAGGCCGGGATTCACAAATGATAGCTGTGCATAAAGATCAAACGTATTGTTTTCAATGGGTGTACCGGTGATTGCCAGTCTGTTTTGCGACTGCAGCAACCGCACCGCATCGTACCTCTGCGAACCAATATTTTTTATCTGCTGTGATTCATCAAGAAAAATATACCCAAATCCGTAATCCTTCATAAAACCAATATCATAAAGAAGGGTTCCATAAGAAGTGATCACGACATCATATTTATCAAAGTCAACAGTTGATTTTTTTCTTTCAGCACCATGATGAATATGCACTGCCAGGTCGGGTCCATAACGCCTGATTTCCGCCTGCCAGTTGAAAATTACCGACGTCGGTGCCACGACGAGGTGTGTACCCGCAATGTTATTTTCTTTACGATAAAGCATAAAGGCAATTACCTGCACGGTTTTTCCAAGACCCATATCATCAGCAAGTATTCCTCCGAACTGGTGTTTAGCCAGGAAGCACAGCCAGTTCAATCCCTGCACCTGGTAATTGCGGAGGGTTGTTTTAAGTCCCCGCGGAATTCTGACACTTTCAATAGCGCTGATATCAGAAAGTCTGTGCCTGTAATGTTCAACGGCCTCTTTAACCTTATCATCAATGTCCACCGCTACCTGCCCTGCCGTGTTCCTGTCTTTTTCGTTGTCTCCGGCGTCTTCCGTGAGTCGGGCGATCAGATCAAAACGGGAATTTGGGATCCTGAGGTCTGCTCCTACAATTTCAGCTGCAAAAAAGAAATCGGCCATTTTCTCAATCCATGATTCAGGCAGGATTCCAAGCGTTCCATCATCCAGCCGCACGTACCGGCTTTTGTTGCGGGCGGCTAGTTGCAACTGCTTCAATGCCACAGCCTGGTTACCAAATACCACTTTGATTTTGGTATTAAACCAGTTAAGTCCACTTTGCACATTTACTGAAATAGACGCTTTGTTCGGATTCTTTTTATTCCCTTTCAACTGGCTGAATCCAAAAACGGAAATCCCAGCGTCGCGCCACTGCATGAAGTTTTCCTGGAACCAGTCTTCATCAAGAAAACGATCGCGGTGCAGGTAGAAATAAGTGAGACCATCTTCAAGTTGTTCCGAAAAAAGCGGGTGCTGACGAAGAAGCAAAGCGAGAAAATCATCCTCGGCTGCAGTATCTCTCTCCATCGCCATCATCCTGCCACGAATATCCGGCAGATAAATGGCCTTGTTGCTGCGAATGGGTACCTCAATGCTGCCATATCGCATTACCGGGTTGATCATCACATACTGATTCAGATCAGATAAGTAAATGATCTTTTCCATAGCGCCAGACAGACCGGCCTCATCGACCTGTTCTTTGGTCGCCGCCCTGATATAAGTATGGATCACCCGGACCTTGTCTTCCAGTTTAGACAACACCTGTTCTGTAAATGCGGGAAACTGCTGTTCACTTACCTGCATGGATAAGCGCGTCGCAAAATACCTGAGCAATTTCACCATGTACACATCAGGCACCAGGTAAAAACTATTTGCATGCAAAACAAAATACCCGAACATGAGCTTTGCCTGCTTTGGATGAAGCAAGGCATCGCCAACCCGAAGTTGCGGTGTTATCACGTAGAAGTGATCCTCCTTGTTTATCATCAAAGAAAAGTTTGATATCATTGGCCCGACCTTCACTTCCGTGAGCGAACCGGCACTGACCGTTTCTGAGAAATTCGGATCATGATAGAAAAAGCGAAGAGCCGCCGGATTTTTGACAATGGTTTTTAGTGCCCTTATATCAACATTTGGTTTGGATGCAGGTGGTGGATTTTGAAAGCGGCTGATCGACGAATAGAACAAGAGTGCATTCGTATCGTTTGAATACAAAGAAGCATCCTGGGGGGTTATGCTCCGCAGTGGATTTTTTATCTTCCCGGCCTGTGTGAGGCTGGCATCATACAGCTCAATATTCAGACTTTTATGAAAGCGAAACTGCTTTAACACTACGATACGGACGCCGTCAGGTTCTCCACTATGAAATAAAGGTTCATCGTCAGGCAGTAAAAGTTGAGCTAAATCTCTGATCGTATCCATAAGTAAACCGGCGCTAAAGGCCGCGAAGTTACGGGAGTCAAACTGGAAATACGGGAAGGCCTCATCATTGACCAAAGAATTGGGTATATTCATGGCCCACCCTCTTTCAACCTTCAACAATATGGTAAAACATATTCAAAACATCAAAATCTTCATCTTTTTCCTGTTAAGTTTTTTGAATACTGAATCAGTTTCAGCACAATCACCAGAAGTTCTGACAATTAAAAAATACGGAAGTGAAAATGCCGTCAACATCATGAATGAGTTCTTGGCGTTTCTTGCTTTGCCAAACGTTGCTGCAGACCCTATAGGTCAACAAAAGAATGCAGATTTCATCATGCAGATGATGACCAAAAGGGGTATTAAAAAAGTGCAGCTATTAAGGGCTAACACACCAGGCGTGCCCCCGGCAGTGTATGGCGAAGTAATAGTTCCCGGTGCAATACAAACTATTATTTTTTATGCTCATTACGATGGACAACCCGTTAACCCCACACAATGGGCGAAGGGACTTGATCCATTTCACCCGAAGTTGTTTTCCGATGCCATAGATAAAGGTGGAACTGATATTCCCCTTCCTATAGACGGCAATTACAAAAACGAATGGAGGATATATGCCCGTGGAGCTTCTGATGACAAAGCAGGTGTCAGTGCCATCATAAATGCATATGATGCTATAAAAAAAAGCGGGCTTACTCCAAATTGTAATCTTAAGTTTTTCTTTGAGGGAGAAGAAGAAGCAGGTTCTCCACATCTGAATGAAATACTGGAAAATCACCGTGCGTTGCTCCAATCAGACCTGTGGATTATTTGTGACGGGCCTGTTCATCAATCTGGAAAAAAACAAATTGTATTTGGCGTTCGTGGTGATGCAAAACTTGATCTTACTGTATATGCATCAAAAAGACCACTGCATAGCGGTCATTATGGAAACTGGGCTCCTAACCCGGCCATGATGTTGGCAAAATTGTTATCCTCCATGAAAGATGAAAACGGAAGAGTAACTATAAAAGGATTTTATGACGATGTAACCCCTTTGTCCGTTTCTGAAAGAAGATCTTTAAATGAAGTTCCCCCGGTGGATGAACAAATGAAAACAGAACTGGGAATTAGTACTACAGATATGCAGGGCCTGTCCTTAAGTGAATCTATAAACCAGCCTTCATTAAATATTAATGGCATACAAAGCGGCAATGTAGGAAAGATGGCTTCCAATCAAATACCAACCTATGCAACTGCTGTTCTTGATCTTAGGTTGGTCCTAGGTAATGATTGGCAGAGGCAGCAGCAAAAGGTAATCAATCATATAAAAAAAGAGGGCTATTATGTAACTAATAATGAGCCTACCGATGAAGAAAGAAAAAAATACCCAAAGATCATCAAAGTCATAGCCGGAGCTGATGGCTACAATGCACAACGCACATCAATGGATCTCCCAATTATAAAAAAAGTTATTGCAGCAGTTAAAACGACAACCAGGGATCAGATTGTTTTACAGCCCACGATGGGCGGCTCTCTTCCGCTTTTCCTATTTGAAAAATACCTGGATGCTAAAACTGTTACAGTTCCTATAGCTAACCATGATAATAACCAACATGCAGAAAATGAAAATATTCGTATTGGCAACTTATTTGAAGGAATGGTAGTTTTGGGATCACTGATGATGATTAAATAATTCCGCTCCGGCGGTATCACCTGGGATGCGGGGAATTTTCGATTTACAGTTCTACCACATTCAGTATCATGAAAAGATGGAAGATTGTTAACACCACGCCGTCCTCCAATCAATTAGCAAATTGCGATATGATCATCTTTATAGACTCCCTGCTGCCGATCTCGTTCAGGAAAGGCGTGTAATAATTTTCTGAAAAGGGAACATACTTCTCCGCTTCTTTTGCTTCGCTCCAGCCTTGCTTTACGGCTTCAAGCGCCAGGCTGTTTTGTCCATGCAGATCGAGAAAGGCAGTGGTGATCTTTCGGCGCGTTTCATCCGGTAAACGTTTATGTAAAAGTACCGGCCCCAAAGGAATCTCCGGTGAAAGCCAGAGCAGCGTACACTGAGCAGCCCGTACACTGTCTTCCATCAGTCGGAAATATTCGGTGCTGCCAACGGCGCACACATCGGCTTTACCGGCCAGCAGCGAATCAATGGCCAGGCGATGATTTCCGCTGTAACTGAGTTGCTGAAATTGCTTTTCCGGGTGCTCTAACCCAAGGCGGCTTAATGCCAAACGGGGAACCAGGTTACCCGAAGTGGACCCCGGGCTAACCAATGCCAGCCGGAGTTTTTCAGCCTTTTGCGGCAGTGCCTTTATGGATTGCACACCGGCATTTTTGCTGGCAATAATTGCAGTTTTGTAATTGTCCTGCGTGCCTGCTTTTGGTTGCAGGACCACCGTTGGAATCATGCTGTGATGCCTGCCCGAGGCATCTAACAACAAATAACCAAAGGTGTTGATCAGCGCAATGTCCACTTCGCTGGACTGAAGCGCCGAGAGAAACAGATGGACGGTTGCATAACTGCGCACCTCAACAGGATTGTTCAATAACCGGCCCAGGTGATCGGCCAGCGGTTTAATGTTGCCTATACGATTGTTATCACCATACTGGTAGGTCGCCACCACCCATGGTTTGGATTGCGACCATGCGCTTTGGAAAATGAAGAGGCACGATAAGAGTAATATCCGGTACCTGGTACTGAAAGCCAATCGCATCGCCGCGACGGATTTTATTGATAAAAAGGTAAGATTCATGTTGACTGCTTTTTTTGATCATCCTGTCCTGCCTTGTAGCTGAAAGGTCACTCTCCGCTGGCTTTTACAAGTATACAATATTACGGATTCATTATAACCACAACCGCAGCCACTCGGTAATGTTTTAACACCTGGCAGGGGCCATCAGCAAAAAGCTCCCTCCTGCATTTTATTTACCATCTGGCAAACTGCATTTTCCAGGCACAGGTCCTGTTCGTTTACAGGTAGGTGTAAACGGTTTTGATCGTGTACAGGTGCTCGTTAGTTTGGTACCCTTTGTAATGTTTCACGACTTCCACGGGGTAGCCATCGCTGTCGTAGGTGTATTCCCGCTTGTACACTACGGCTGATGGAATATTGCCGGAATAGTTTTTCTGCTCGTCCACCAGGTTGTTTTTCGACAGGTTGGAGATAAAAATATCAGGCATGTTCATGTGTGCAAAGGGATTAATGTATAAATCATATGTAAAGGTGCCGCCCTCACCCCCACCGGTGGAACTGATTGCCCGTTCTTCCACCTTGTTACCGCCCCTCATCTTCATCACGTACTCCATGGCGTTGCCGTTATTGTACAGGTAGTCAATCGTGATCTCCGCCGTCCCCGTCCGGTAACTGTGTTCCACCGCAGCAAAGGTCTCCACATCGTATGATTGCTGATGGATATGGGTGACTTTGGTACCCTGAGGGTTATAGGTAAACTCAGTGAAGCCGGTAGCGGCGTTCGTTTCATCAAATACATTGATTCGCGAAACAGCAGAACCGTTGTATTGGTAAAGATGTTTTTGAGTGAACTGCAGCGCACTGTACTGTGGCATTTTCTGGTAGAACTCGACTGCAGAAAGGCCGTTGTTGCCATAAGCATAGTGAATGCGTGAAGAAGGCTCCCACTGTTGCATCACAAAACGAAAGTTTTCTTCTTTGCGCAGTCTTTTGGCAGCTTTCTGGCCGCCAAGGGTGTATACGACATCTTCCTGCAACTGGTCCTTCCGCAACATCAGTTCATCTGTGATGCCCCATTTGTTCAAGCGGAACCGGAAGCGGATATGATCCTTCGGTACTGTGACGGTATTAACTCCGGCAGCCAGGAGCGTATCTTTCTGGTAGGGAACATTGTTTACATCCCAGGAAGTGATGCGCCATTGTGCGGGGAGACTGTCGTAGGTAATAGCGCCAATGGTGACGACCGCCTGCAGTTTTATTTTGACTGTTGTATCGTTTTTAACCGGTGGCGGTTGTTCGGCAGGTTTATGCGGAGGCTTTTGCAGGCCTTCTTTTGTACAGGCCGCAAAGGAGAGGCCGAGTAAGGCCACGAATAAAACGCGTAACACGATTTTGTTTTTCATTTTTTTTGTTTCGAAGTTGATTGATCTCTTTTTCAGGAAGGGTACCCACTTTTCTTTTCAAAGGATCCTTTTTACTTTCATGTTTCAGGCTTTGATGGAAAGCAAAACTCTTTTAAATCCCATTGGTAAATCTTGGTATTCGCCAGGATTTAATACGCGGTGGTTGTTAAATTACCGGTGGATCGAAGCCGGGGTGATTCATGAACTATTGAACACTTTGAAGATCATAAAGGGGTGGCAAAATAACCGGCGGGTGGTCCATCGAGTTAATGATTTGCGTTAGCCGGTGCACATGCAGGGCAATTTTACGCGGCAGGTCATTATCACCGCCGTTGCTGTTTGTCATCTCATAACCATAAACCCGTGGCAGGTAAATCATGCCGCAATAGGCTGCGAACATTTCCAGTGGAAGCAGGAAGCTTTCTACCGGGTAGCGATGTTGCCCGTTCTTGCTGTAGGCTTTCCCGCTGCCACCCAGTGTGATGGACAGCAACAGGCGTTTGTTTCGCAGGGCGGAGCCGTTTTCGCCATAAGCAAAACCATGGACGAACACAGCCTCCATCCAGCTTCGCATATGGGCGGGCCGCCATACCATACAAAGGGAAATTGCAGGATGATGAGTGACGCCTCACGCAGGCCCTCCTGTTCTGCAGGTACATCAATCTGACCGTCGGGATAGCTGGTGCGGATATCGCATATTGGTTTGACCTCATGTAACCGTGACTATGAAACTAAGTGGTCTGCTCTCTCGGTCTGCCCTCTATGAAGTATAATACGGATGGCTCATCCACCTTGGCATGTAGAATTTTATAGTACATTGCAGTTTTCAAAAATATTTTGGGCAATTATTTATGAATCGCGATTGGCGGAACAAGTCAGTGAAAAAGCTGATGAAAGAAAATTATCAGGGAGATCCGGTGGCTATCGTCCGGCAGAAAGCCCGCACAATGGTTTTAAATGCTTTTGAGAGAGGATGGAGCGGACCTCCTTTTGACCCTTTTAAACTGGCGAGACTCCTTAATATTGGTGTGGCGCCAAATGAGTCAATCACAGATGCGCGCATCCTGGAGGTCAATGGTGAATTTCAGATTGAGTATAATCCATTCCAAAAGCCAACGAGAACCAATTTTTCAGTTTCACACGAATTGGGCCATATTCTGTTCTCTGATTGGAGTGAAACGATCAGAAATCGAGAGGATAAGAGAATTGGTGATTTGTGGGAGCTGGAATTCCTTTGTGATGTAGCGGCATCTGAAATACTGCTGCCCTATGCAGAGTTTACAACTGAAGCCAATTCCGTTGCCCTTAACATGAAGTCATTGTTAGAAATATCGAATAAATACAAAGCCTCACTTGAAGCGGTTTTCCTCCGATTTGCGGAAGTTGTGAACAAACCATGTGCGATTATCATTGCATATTTTGAAAAGGATGAGAGGAAGGACCTTGTCATAGACTACTTTAAGACCTCCCATTCATTTGATCAAAAAATCACGAATAAAGTAGCGGTTCCGCGGGATTCGAAGGCTTATGAATGTATTAACTCAGGATGGACCTCCGAAGCGTTAGAGAGCTGGGAAATGTTTGATGGCCAACCATTCAAGGTTTTTTCAATTGGACTGCCCCCCTTAAAAAAACAAAAGCGTCAACGAGTTGGGATATTTATTGCGCCAGAGTTGTATGATGATGTCCCTACAAGAGCTATTTATACGATAAATGGAGACGCAACGCAGCCACGTGGAGACGGAGAAAAAATCATTGTGCAGCTAGTAAACACCAGTGCCGCCGTTGGCTTTGGATTTGGACGGGCAATGGCCGTCAAGTGGCCAGCCAGCAAGAAAGCTTTACAAGAATGGAAAGATCAACAAGACTTCAAACTCGGCGAAGCTAAACTGACTAGGCTCAGCGATGACATCAATGTTTATCAAGTTCTAGCGCAAAAGAGGATAAGGCCAAGGTTCGAAGGCGAAAGAATTCTCAGTTACATTAGTCTGCAACTGTGTCTAGAAGAGCTTCGTGAACTCGCTATAGATCTGAAAGCGTCGATCCATATGCCAATGATAGGGGCAGGGCAAGCAAAAGGAGACTGGAACATTATTGAGGGGATGATCTATGACGAACTTGTTCAGCACAACATCAGTGTGACTGTATATACTCTACCTGGATCAAAACCTTTTGCTAACAATACATCTCCTTTAACTTTATTCGATTCGTAATTGCCTATGAAGAATGATAAAATTATAGTCCTGCTTAGCGGGGAAATCTGTAGCGGTAAATCGCAGTTGTCCGACCAGCTGGAAAAAAGACTTGGCTTCAAGATCTTAAAGACCAAAGATGCCCTAAAAACCATAGCTCAAGAAAGAAACAAGAATCTTAAGGAAGGTCGACAACACCTACAATCTCTTGGCGAGTCCCTTGACAACGAATCAAAGGGAACCTGGGTAAGAGATTTTTTTCAAAGCGAGATTTTAAATTCCGAAAGGGTAGTTATCGATTCGCTGCGTATCTCCAGTCAAATTGATTCTTTTAGGCATTCATATGGCCATTCAGTTGTTCATGTTCATCTAAAGTCATCACCAGAGGAATTGAAACAACGTTACCTACACAGGCAAGATGTCGACGGCAGTGAAGGCGAACTACTGGCACTATACAAGAAAATCAAAAGCGACCGAACAGAGAAGCAAGTTAATACCCTGGAACCCAAAGCCGATATAGTCGTAAATACTGAACGAAACAAATTGGAGGATGTGCTAATTCGAGTAGCAGGGTTCCTCAAAATTTTGCCACCAATAAATAACCAACTGGTAGACGTAATAGTCGGAGGGCAATTTGGATCAGAAGGCAAGGGCCAGATTTCTGCCTACTTATCAACCAATTATGATTGTTTGGTTCGTGTCGGAGGACCAAATGCCGGGCACAAGGTGTTTGCTGAGCCTAATCCGCACGTCTTTCACATACTGCCATCTGGTACTGTGAAAAATCCGAAGGCGAAAATAATCGTTGGCCCTGGGGCGGTTATCAGCAAAGAGGTACTCTTGCGAGAAATTAAGGAGTTCAACATTGAAGATCCTAAACGCTTACTTATCGACTCCAACGTAACGATCATTAGCGAGCAGGATATTGCTTACGAGCGAAAGATGAGCAAAATTGGCTCGACTGCTCAAGGCGTAGGTTCCGCTACTGCAGGTAATCTATTAGTTCGGCTTCAAGAAAAGGACCAACATAAGGCAAAAAATTGTAAGGAATTAACACAATATCTAGGGTCATCTCATGAAGAATTAGAAAAACTTCTTAGCGCAAATAAGAAAATATTGTTGGAAGGTACGCAAGGCACTCTTCTAAGCTTACATCATGGCTTTTACCCTTATGTTACTTCCAGGGACACAACAGCTGGAGGCTGTCTTGCAGAAGCAGGTATAGCCATAAATCGCGTCCGCAAAATAATAATGGTCACTCGTACTTACCCTATTCGCGTGCAAAGTCCAGAAGATGGCACATCTGGAGAGTTTCAGAGTGATGAGATAACCTTCGAAGAAATTCATAGGAGGTCTGGTGTTCCATTGCAGGAGTTAGAAAGGACCGAAATGACGACTACTACCAAGAAGAAAAGGAGGATAGCAGAGTTTAGTTGGTCTTTGTACCGAAAAGCATGCGAGTTAAACTCCCCAACAGACATTGCACTGACATTTGCGGATTATTTGGACTATTCCAACCAGGGAGCTCGTAGGTTCGATCAACTATCAGCCAAGACCACCCAATTTATAGAGGAAATTGAGCGCTGTTCGGGAAGGCCAGTAAGCCTGATTGCAACCAGGTTTTCATACAGATCAATTATTGACAGAAGAAATTGGGTATAATATGCTTAGTACAACATTCATTGAGAAAATCCCTTTTTTGTATCATTTGACGGACGTATCCAATCTTCCGTATATAGTGGAGAAGGGAGCCCTTTTGAGTACTGAGGAGCTGATAAAACTGGCTAATCCAGAATCTGTTCAAACCTTTGTCAGCACTAGACGTGCCGAACACACCACTTTGCAAATTGGAGATGCGACAGTCCGCATACGCGATCAACGCCCTTTGAACAAAGCATTGGATAAGTGTCTTACAGATGGATGGACAAGGGAAGATTTTATCAGACATTTGAACTGTAGAGTTTTTATGTGGCCCAATCTTAAAAGGCTAAATATCCATTTTGGTCGATACGCCCATGAGAAGCCCGTCATTCTGCGATTCAGAAGTAAGGAAGTATTAGAGTTGAATCGAAATATTCAATTAAGTCGGATAAACTCAGGTGCAACTAGACCAAGTGGAACATTAGGGGGCCGGGCTGCGGCTAGGGGAAAGGACACTTTTGTACAGCTGCAAAACTATGATTTGCAACCTGCAACCATTGCGGAGGTAACATTCCCCCGACTATGTGTAATTCCGAGCACATTCCTGTTAGGTCAACACCCTGCGGGCCCATGGAAACCGAAATAACAATAGGTTTCTTAAACACCACCATTGAAAACTCAGGTCTCGATCACATTCGTAAATCACTGATGCGTCCTTGTTATGCGACCTGGTTTGCGCTACGTTCGGGGGAGTGAAGTGGGATACCGGAAACTCGACTTCCAACTCTGCAACAGCACAATCAATCGAGTTGCAGCTTCTTATTTTGACATTCTTATATATTTCCCAAAGCTTTGTTCCGCTTTATCGGATGTGATCCGCATAAGACCATGAATAGGAAATTGGCCTTTATAAAATGTGGCCATGGATCTTCGGCATGTGTGGATTTGAATCGCACGCTAAAGTGGCTTTATCGCTGAGTAGTAGCCCGGCCCCTGTTAATCAAGAAATCTGACAAGCCATAAGCTTGCTTAATCTACCTACTGCACTTTTGTTTACCCATAGCTCTGGCCAACTTATTAGGCGAGTTTGAGTATTCCTTAAATTTGTAAACGTCAACGATATGTATACATTCTTTAGCTGATTTCAGCTGACGGTGGATTATTTCTTTTAACTTTCATTTTTGCTCTGAAGTCCTTTCCAATGCTGTATATTAATTTTCCAAAGAAAAATCCTGCTGCTAATATCGGAAGTAAAATGAGATATAATTTACCACTCACACGGAGTTTCTCAATCGCTTGTGGCAAAGTGTAAATTTTAGCTACCATTAAGTAGTCGAGCATAGGCACATGGATAAACATAATTTGCAAGAAAGAAGCACTGACCATCCCTGCAAAAATAATGTTAGCACTAAACTTAACTCCTGTACCTTGATCGACGTCGCAAAGCATTATAGTTATACAAACAGAGGAAAATATAAACGAAGGAATCCCTAACGCAAGACATGCGACCACTAGTTTCAAAGTATCGTATTGTTTGAAAACATCCGGAGCATATTGGAAGATAAAATGAAGCGGCGATAATACTGTCGCTGTCGCCATGAAAAATCCAGTAATTAATTTGATGTAGGGAACCTTCATTAAGTCTATAGTTACCATTAATTTTAGGTTTAGGTCAGTAAAAATATGAAATGTAAAATCCGGGATATTCTGACCCCCATGTTCCAGAGCAAACTGACCCCGGTGTTCCGGGGGATGTTGACCCCCCTGTTCCGGACGATGTTGACCCCGTCACTTTTCTTAAAGCTTAAGGATGTTCGATTCTGAAGTGTTTATTCCGGACCAACTTGACCCCCCCCGGTGTAATTTTTATCCACAGTCATTCCGGCATATGTTGACCCCCCCCTTTTAATCAGATAGTAAGAGATTGGTTTTCTGCTGTTGTAACCTTGCCTCCTAAATCAAACAGGGATGGCAGCAAAACCAATAGCAATGGAACAATTAAAACAAGTGTTACAACTTCATGGCACTGGGCATTCGATCAAGGCAATTGTGCGCCTGACTGGCCTTGCGCGTAACACAGTTCGATCATACTTGAGCAGAAGATCTGATGCTCCTGCAGATGCCCCTAATGCAACCGATCGTGAACTGGCTGCAGTTATGTTTAACCAGGATACAGCTTTTATTAAAAGCGTCAAGTACCAGGAACTTCTTGCACGCTTTGAGAACATTGAAAAAGAACTTAGCAGACCTGGTGTTACCCGTCAATTACTTTGGCGAGAATATCTGGATGCTGATCCTCAGGGTTACGGATATAGCCAATACTGCTACTATCTACAACAATTCTTGAACAAAAAAGATGTTGTTATGCATCTCAATTATAATCCCGGTCAGGAGATCATGGTTGATTTTGCTGGTAAGAAATATTTCTATGTCGATATGGAAACTGGTGAACGTATAGCTTGTGAGGTATTCGTTGCTACATTGCCATATAGCGGCTTGATCTTTTGTCGGGCGGTACATAGTCAAAAGACAGCAGACTTTTTAGAGGCCAGCAACTACATGCTCATGTACATTGGAGGCGTTACTCAAACAGTTCTCTGCGATAACTTAAAGACCGCCGTTACAAAATATGATCGCTATGAACCGACCTTCACAGATTTATGCTATCAACTTAGTGAACATTATCAAACCACCTTCTCAGCAACAAGACCAGGCAAACCCAGAGACAAGGCTATGGTCGAAAAAGCAGTGAATATAGTTTACAGAAACATATATGCACCCCTGCGAAACCAAACCTT
>NZ_JBTLQG010000039.1:0-47720 GCF_054461535.1 Flavitalea antarctica | reverse complement strand
CCGGCACCCCATTGATGGCACGTTCAAGGGGTATTGTTACTGCTTTGGCAGAAACATCAGCATTGGCACCGTTATAGTTTGCGCTTACCACTACAGACGGGGGAACAATATCGGGGAACTGCGTTACGGGCAACAAAAACAATGCAAGCAAGCCAAGGAGCGCTATGATCAATGATATTACGAGGGACAGAACCGGTCTTCGTATAAATTTTTCAACCATTATTTGAGTTTTAATCTTTATCCCCTGATGCCGGAAAGACACAAAAATGCAGGGCTATGAATTTCAGGCATAGCAGGAGCTTAAACAATAAGAATTTGACTAACCGCTTACCTGGACAAAAGGGTATCGGATGTTACCATCCTGGGATCTATTTTTGTTCCGTGTCGGAGGTTCTGGGCGCCTTCAAGCACAATCTTATCACCGGCAGTTAATCCGGATTTCACCGCATAGGATTGAGCAACTTTTGCAGCCGGCACAAAACTCTGCATCGTCACACTGCTATCCTTGTTTAACAGAAAAACATAGTTTTTATCCTGCACCTCAAATACAGCACGCTGTGGTACAAGCACCACTTTGTCCATATCTGTTGTAATGTTCACTTTTCCTGATGCACCATGTTTTAAGATATGCCCGGGATTTGGAAACCTTGCCCGGAAAGCAATGGATCCTGTGCTTTTATCTATTTCACCTTCGATGGTTTCAATCTTGCCAGGATAAGGATACCTGCTTCCGTCTGCCAGTTGTAAAGTGACGTCGCTGTATTTTGACCCGCTTTTTTCTTTGGTCTTTACATAGTGGAGGTATTCGATTTCGGAGACATCAAAATAAGTATACACTTCCTCGAGGTCAGATACAGTTGTGAGCAATTCTCCCTCACTTACAAAACTTCCGCGTTTCAGTGGAATCCGGTTTATTACCCCGTCAAAAGGGGCACGGATCGTGGTAAATTGAAGTCTGATTTTTGCCTTTTCTTCTTCTGCGGCCGCTTCCTTGATCATTGCCCGCGCAGCACCGAGCTTCGCTTGTGCAAGGTCCAGTTCTGACTGTGAAATAATTTTTTTGTCAACCAGTAATTTCACCCGGTTCACCTCCAGCTCCGCCATATGAGCTTCGGCTTTTATTTTGTCAAGATTTGCCCTCGCTCGTTCCAACTCAACAGCAAACACCTGCTTATTTAATTCGAACATTGCCTGGCCCTTCTTCACAAATCTTCCTTCATCAACCAAAATCTTTTCCAGTGATCCCCCAATCTTTGTCCTGACTTCAACATTCCTTATGGCCTGCACTGTTGCAACATAATTGGTATTGAGAATCGTATCTTCTGCCTGCAATGTTATAACGGGTATATTTGGACGTTCTTCTTTTTTTACCGACTGACTATCTGTTGCAAAACATCCTGAAAGCAGTAATACAATTGACCCAAGTAAAAGTATTCGCATGTGATTTAGTGTTTGAGATAACAAAAAAAGCCTTGTGGATAGTACATATGTGTACATGGAACCATGGATAAGATATTCCGGGAAATTAACCAGGTAACATGCTCATCAACAATTCAGCGTTCACATTCAAATCAAACATTGTTTCATGGATCATTTCAGCGGAAACAATGTCAGCAGTTGGCTTTGATCAAAACGGTTTCAAACGAAACAAATAACTATGAAAATCTGTAGACGAAAAATGATATGATGCGGAGACGTGAAAGGTGGTTGCATCATTTTTAAGTGGAGAAAAAACCGGTTGGCGTGCACCAGGCTGAAACAGCCTGTTGTTAGCGCTTATCCTCGATCTGCCGAGGTCACTATTTAATGGGATTATAATTTCCTGGTACAATTCATCAGAACTAAGTTGATGAATCCTGAATTGAAGGAAAATGCTTTTACTATAATCGGCAGCATTCGTTATATAATCCGTTGCATTCCCGATATCATTCGTAGCAAACACGATGTAATCTGTAGCATAGGCGATAAGATCCTTAGCATCCGCTGTATGATCCGTAAGATCCGCTATATTATCCGTAAGATCTGCTACACTCGCTCTATGGCTTTTTGCGTTTGCGAACGATGTGTTGACTTGTATAGTTGCGGGGTCAGCGTCTGAGTGGACCGTAACAGACTGCAAGGGTGCCGCAACAAGACTCGTACAAATCAATTGCACAATCAGAGAAAATATGCGGTACTTGTTCATATTCAGAATGAATTTCTAACGAGATTTAGGATAATTCACCTGGCTTACAGCCAACTAAACAAATACAAAATTATTTTTAATATCGCCAGCCATCCGATGTTCAGCCTTAAAAAGATATTAAAATAGAAAGGGCATCATGTAGATCTATACAGAACACAGGATACACATCTAAAATAATCATACCAACCGGGCATATAGATAACGTCCGCTTATGTGTTGGGGATGACAGGAACGATATTAAGTTGAGGTGATTAGCTTTATCTTAAGAGTTGATCTATAATTTATCCAGGGCTTGTTTTACATCATGAATAATATCGTCAATGTATTCAAGTCCTACGGATATTCGTATGAGCCCCGGCGTTATATTGACTTCAAGTCTTTCTGCGTCACTTAGTTTGGCATGAGTGGTACTGGCCGGATGCGATGCGATACTCCGGGTATCCCCAAGGTTTGCGGTCATGGATAACATCTCGAGATTATTGAGAAACGTCCTTCCAGCTTCCAGGCCGCCTTTCAATTCAAAACAGACAATAGCGCCGCCGGTGCTCATCTGTTTTTTTGCAATCTCATATTGGGGATGGGATGGCAGATGGGGGTATTTCAGCCAGCTTATTTTTTCATTTTTCTCCAGAGCCAGCGCTAATTTCAGCGCATTAGATGCATGTCGCTCCATACGCACATCCAATGTCTCCAGGCTTCTGCTCAGCACCCAGGCATTAAAGGGTGACAAAGCCGGTCCGGTACTTCTACAGAAGAGATATAATTCTTTGATCAGCTCTTTTTTACCTACTACAACTCCTCCCAACACCCTGCCCTGGCCATCCATCCACTTGGTGGCGGAATGCAATACGATGTCAGCACCATAATCAATGGGCCGCTGGCAGACGGGTGTTGCAAAGCAGTTATCAACGTTAAAGATCAGCTTGTGTTCTTTGGCTATTTTGCCAACCATTTCAAGGTCAACGATATCAAGACCAGGATTCGTGGGAGTTTCAAGATAGATCATCTTTGTATTTGGTCTCACTGATGCCTGCCATTCTTCGGCACTGGCCGTAGTAGGAACATAAGTGTATTCAATACCATAACGCGACAGGTATTTTGTAATAACCGTATGCGTACTTCCAAAGATCGCGTTGCAGGATAACAGGTGGTCGCCCTGTTTAAGAAAAGCCATAAAAGTGGCAAACACTGCGCTCATGCCGGAAGCGGTTGCATGACCTGCCTCGGCACCCTCCAAAGCACAGACCCGGTCCACAAACTCTTTCACACTGGGGTTACTGAAACGGCTGTATATATTGTCATCCGTTTCATCTGCAAAAGCCGCCCGCATTTCTTCCGCATTGTCGAACACAAAACTACTGGTCAGGAACAAAGGGCTCGAATGTTCCATTTCATTGGTTCTTTCTGTCTGGGTTCTTATAGCTGTAGTGATCGGGTGCTGCTTCATTTATAAAGAAATTTTAAGGCAAAACACAGATAATATCCGGATTCCGGACATACCGCGTGGCCTGCAATGATTCATTTGAATTTCGATGGATCCAGGTGGGTGAGTTTATACCGCGTGTGATTTACCGGGCCTGTTGTTCCTGCCCCTGGTTTACACGTACCTCCCACTTCATCTCGCAACCGGCGAGCCTGAGTGTTTCAGCGACAGAGCAATATTTTCTCATGGAAAGTTCACACGCTCTTTTGGCCTTTTCCAGGTCTATGGTGCCCTTAAGATTAAACACGAGATTCACATGTTGCCATAACGAAGGTTCTACACCTGCCTGGCGATTGCCCTCAATGTGAGCACTGAATCCCTGCACATCCTGCCTCTGCTTACGCAGAATTGAAATTATATCGATACCACTACATCCGCCCAGGGCAATGAGCAGCAATTGCATCGGCCGGTTACCAAAATTTTCACCACCGGTTTCGGGGCTGGTATCCATGCGTACAATATGACCATTGCTGTCACGCGCCTCAAAACCATAATCGCCATTTACCCGCTCAATATCAATTTTAATCATCTCGAAAATTTTTACAAATGTAATTCATGCAGACGTTTACTTTGCATTTGAAAAATTTTAGCTTTTGTCGACGCAATACTTTCATTATGACCGGCCCTTCCCGCTTGAATGTGGGGAAACATTACCGGCTATCACTATAGCTTATCATACATATGGAAATCCAAATACCGATGGAAGCAACACCGTATGGGTATGCCATGCACTCACAGCTAATTCCAACGCCTCAGAATGGTGGCCCGGTGTGATCGGTGAACACGGAATCATTAATCCTGCAGATTATTTCATTATTTGCGCAAATATCTTAGGTTCCTGTTATGGCACGACGGGTCCGGCGAGCATAAATCCTGCTAACGGGCAACCCTGGTACGATGATTTTCCGTTGATCACCATAAGGGATATGGTGAGGGCACACATCCTACTCCGGCAACATCTTGGTATTGAAAGAATTCACCTGCTGATGGGAGGAAGTATGGGTGGTTACCAGGCCCTGGAATGGTGCGTTATGGAAAGCGCAAGGATTGAAAACCTCTTTCTGCTTGCCACCTCACCTGCAGAGAGCGCCTGGGGAATCGCTATTCATGCCGCACAAAGGCTGGCGATCGAGGCAGATATATCATGGAAAGAACATAAGCCGAAAGCTGGTCATAAGGGAATGAAGGCCGCACGGGCGATTGGGATGCTTACATACCGCAACTATGGAATAATGGTCGCCAAGCAATCAGATTCAGATCCGGATAAACTTGACCATTACCGGGCTGCCTCCTATATTGAATACCAGGGAGAGAAGCTGGCCAACCGGTTTCACGCCTATACTTACTGGTTACTTACAAAGGCCATGGACACCCATCATCTTGCCCGGGACAGAGGGGGTGACCTGGTGAGTGTTTTAAAGGGCATCAGCCAGCGTACACTCATAGTCGGTATAACCAGTGATATTCTTTGCCCGATGCATGAACAGATCTTCCTTGACCAGCACATACCCGGATCGGTAATGGTTGAAATAGACTCAGCTTACGGACACGATGGTTTTATGGTAGAGGCTGATAAGATCGGGGCGGTGTTAAAAACCTGGTTGCCGATCAAGCGGTCAAGGAGTTGAGAGTTGAGAGTCATGAGTGATGAGTTTGGAGGTGGGAGTGGGTTTACCGTTAAAAGTAAGAAAGCTGGTTAGACAATAGAGGTACGAGGGGATTGGCAGGTGCAGTAAAGATTCACATAATTTTCAGGCTCCGGACTTTTAAAACAAACTCCAGATTATTTTCAGGCTCCAGATAATTACCAGTACACCCACCAGGATAAAGGACGTTTTTCTTGGCAGTTTACCAGTCAGTTTTGCGGCAAGTGGAGCGGCAAGTAAACCTCCGACAATCAGGGCCACAATTACCTGCCAGTGTGATACACCAAGCAAGGTAAAAAATGTAAAAGCGCTTGCAAGCGTCACAAAAAATTCTGTGATACTCACCGTGCCTATCACGAATCTTGGACTGCGTCCCTTTGTGATGAGGGTAGTTGTTACGATCGGCCCCCAGCCGCCGCCGCCAAACGAATCCAGGAATCCGCCAACGCCAGCCAGCAGTCCATGACGTTTGAATTTTTTTTGCGCTTTCTGGGCACGAAACGCATTGACCAATATCCGGATACCAAGAAACAAAGTATATACCGCCATGATTGGTCGCAGGTATTGCGCATGCGTTGATCCAAACTTACTCAGCAAAATGGCGCCCAGAACAGCACCAACAACGCCCGGGATGATCAATGCTTTGAAAAGTTTCTTATTGACATTTCCGAACTTATAATGGCTATAACCCGATGCACCACTGGCAAACATTTCTGCTGTATGAATGCTACCACTTATAGAGGCAAGGTTCACCCCGGCAGATAAAAGTATTGTTGCAGAAGTTACACCGTAACCCATTCCAAGCGCACCATCAACCAGCTGGGCAAGGAAACCCGCCAGCACCATCCAATGGAAATTCTTATCCAGTGTCTTGTAATAATTCGTGGCATCATCTGCCATGGTCTGGAGGGGAAGATAAGAGAAAATAAAATGTCCGATCAGCATAAGCGCGAAGCCAAGCAACGAATATGTAGCTATTTTGCGCCAGCGGTTTGATTTATCAGAGACATCTTTATCAACAAGCCCTTGTGTAAGTTCATTGAGCTTTTTAACCTTGTATTCAAAATTGCCATTCAGTTTATTCCTGATGGCATGCAGGTTATCAATTACCGCATCCAGCTGATCAGGCAGCGCCTGTTGTAAGACTTCTTTAATTCGTTTGGCAGCCGTAGGTGATTTGCCATTTGTCGAGATGGCGATTTTCAGGTTTCCTTTCTGCACAATGGAACCAAGGTAAAAGTCACAGAGATCAGGTGTATCTGCAACATTCACCAGCAACTTCTGTTCTTTAGCAAGATTACGTATCTGTGAGCTGACCAGTTTATCATTGATGGCAACAACTACAAGATCGGCACCTTCAAGATCAGCATCTTCAAAAGCCTTCTCGAAAAGGGTAACCGATTCATGTGAAGCAGCGAGTGCGCGGACTTCATCAGAGATATGAATGGCGACAAGCCGGATCTTTGTTGCCGGCGCATTCGCGAGCAACGCCTGCAATTTTTCAAGTCCCACTTTACCCCCACCTACCAGCAGGAGATTCAATTGTTCCAACTTAAGAAACACCGGGAAAAGCGGATTCTTTTCCTGCCCTGATGGCTTCTCCAATGTTTCTGTTTTGTTTTGCATGACAATTGATCTTTCTATTAATACCAACCGGGTGTTAACCGGAACCGCGGCAAAAGTAAGGCATTCCCTACTCTATTAGTAGACTATACCCTATATATTTTTTGTAGTTGTTAATGGTTTGTTATACACTGCTTAAAATCGGTTTTTCGGTTATCTGACCTTTCTCGCGATACCAGTTAAATGCCCGGATCGAGGGGAAAACAATAAGGTTCCCAATACCATCTTTCTTCAACAACGAAGCCGTTTTTCCGGCCGGTGATGCATGTAATAAATTCGGGTTTAAGAATTCCCGGCAGGCCTGGTATTGCTGATAACTCGTCCAGAAAACAACTTCGGCTTCTTTCAGACCTTCCATAATGCCCGGTGTTATCGCTGGAATCAAATCATAGGTGCCGGTGGCTGACCAACCATCGGTTATCCATTGGCCGGCGCTTTCCGTATTTGTCAGAATATTTACCGATTGCCTGTCGATAGTTATAAACTTACCGGACCAGGTATCGGCGAGTGCCTCCAGTCCCAGGCCATCAGCGCAGCCTTCAACCCATATCCCTTTTTTTGCCAGTTCGAACCAGGTCTTCGTCCCTGCTGCCCAAACACGGGTACCGGTCAGCTTCGCCGTGATTTTTTCATTATGTACGGATTTATGACTGGCTATGAAACTTACCTTTTTATCCGGAATTTTTTCAACATCAGGATAACCGTATTCAAAAAAATCCTTCATAAAATCGGTAGTCGAAAATAGTTTTTTACCGGCCGGCAGTGCGGCATCCATTTTCCATGCTTCCACGGTTTTCTTCAGCTCGGGACGTGCGAGGTAGGTAAATGTGCAAAAAGGCAATTGCTGCCTGAACACTCCGTGTGATGCCGAAGCATTTTCTGAGAGCAAAGAAGCTTCAGCCAAAAAATTCTCTATTGACTTACCGTCCGATTCCTGTCTGATTAGCTCCCTGGGTAAATTGCTACCGGCCCTGGTAATTAAACCCGTCGTGGCCTGGTAAATATTTGGGGGGCATTCGAACAATGGCAAAACCATATGCTTTAGTTTGCCCGTGTTGATATGTCTGGATTGATTAAGAGCGTCGAGGGTCACAACAGCGATGTCAATCCGACCGTCTGATAAGGCAACTAAACGTTCGTCAAATTCATGATCATCACCCACACTAAGAAACTGATACGGAACCGGCCGCGATGGCAGGGCACGGGCTAAAAAGTTGGCTGCCATCTGTGCCTGCCACACCAGGTCAGCAGCTACAGTGAGTGGATATGCTTCTGAATTTTTTTTGTTCAGGAGAAGGGAATCGAGCGAGGCACTGAACAAAGCCACGAGACGCCTTTCGTGTTGCTTTGAAATAAGCACTTCGAACCCCTTTTTTGTAAGCTCATGAAAATCTTCCCGGCCTGATATAAGGATGGCGTCCGCTTCTCCGCGCTGCAACTGCTCATAACCGTTAGTGGACGAAGTTTGCAGCAGCCACTTGATCTCAAGGCCGATGTTTGATGACAGTGTGTTATAGAAGCTGATGTTATTTCGCGCAGGTGTTGAATCCTCGTATAATATCGTTACTGCCTGCGCCATTGTTTTGTCGGAATTATCTTTTCATGTTAATCAAACCCAGGACTTCCGCATCGTAAAATCACCGAATGATTCATCAGCTAACCTTTCGTCACGAAATATTCCGAATAATGTATCAAGCTCGGATAATATTGCCGGTTCATCAAGGCTTTCTTTGTAGATCTTATTCAGTCGCTGTCCCTGGTTATCGCCGCCAAGAAGGAGATTGTATCTTCCGGGAGCGGTACCTACAAAACCAACCTCGGCATTGTATGGTCTTGCGCAACCATTCGGGCAGCCGGTCATCCTGATGATGATATCCTGCCCGTGAATGTCATACTTTTCTAAAATAGGTTCTATTTTCGAAATTAATGATGGTAAATATCGCTGGCCTTCGGCTAAAGCCAATGGGCAGGTAGGCAGGGCCACACATGCTATAGCATTCTTGCGCACGTTGGAACTTTCTTCGGTATACTTAATGACACCGAACTGCGTAAGTATTTCGTTGATCTCTGCTTTATCTTCTTCCTTAACATCACTCACGATCAGGTTCTGGTTTGAGGTGAAACGGAAACTGACCTTACCCGTCTTTGCTACCGCAAGCATTGCCGTTTTGGTAGAAGTTGTTTCATCATCGAGTACCCGGCCATTTTCGACCAGCAGCGTATAATACCACAGCCCCTGGTGGTTTTTCTGCCAGCCATACAAATCCTTACGGTGCGTAAATTGATAAGGCTTCGGTTCACCAAGTTTAAACCCTGTTCTTTTTTCAAGCTCTTGCCTGAACCCATCAACACCAAGCTTGTCGATGGTATATTTCACCCTCGCCAGTTTGCGGTCGCTACGGTTCCCGAAATCACGTTGTACCGTCAATACTTCATAAACAGCTTTCAGTGTTTTCTCTTCAGTATCGGTAAAACCAAGCACAGTTCCCAGACGCGCATATGTTTCAGGGTTACCATGTGTAGTGGAGAGTCCTCCTCCTACTGCTATGTTAAAACCTATTAATTCATCATTCTCGATAATTGCAATAAGACCAAGATCATTAGCCAGCACATCAACATCATTATTGGGAGGAATTGCCAGTCCAATCTTAAACTTCCTCGGCAGATACCTGTCCTGGTACAGTGGATCTTCCTCATCTTTTTTATCGATTATCTTTTCTTCATCCAGCCATACCTCGTAATATGCCCTTGTTTTTGGCATCAGCATAGTGCTGATCTTATCAGCATAGTCAAAGACCTGTTTATGAATAGGCGACTCCTGGGGATGTGATGTACAAACCACATTCCGGTTGATGTCACCACAGGTAGCAATCGAGTCGAGTTTTGCTTTGCTGAAAGCCTGTATCGTTGGTCTCACCCTGGATTTTATGACACCGTGCAATTGCAGGGTCTGACGAGTGGTGATCTTGATGACACCGGTACTGTTTTCGCCAGCGATATCATGAGTAGCAACCCATTGGTCAGCGGTCATGAATCCACCCGGGAGACGGAGACGGATCATAAAAGAATATAAACGATCCAGTTTTTTTGCAGCTCTTTCTTCACGACGATCCCGGTCATCCTGCTGATACATACCGTGAAACTTCACAACTGCCTGGTCATCTTCAGCTACAGCACCGGTTATCTCGTTTTCAAGGCTTTTTTCAACGGTTCCCCTGAGGCCATCGCTTGCTTTCTTTATTTTCTCAACAGAAGATTCAGCCTGTTGCCCCGGGAGCAGTTTATTATCCGACATTCAAATAAGATTAAGACGGTGAAAAATGATGAATTATGAGTTATGGGTTATGAGTAAGTTTTGAGTGGTTAGTAAGTTTTGAGTGGTGAACTGGACTCATAACTTACTCATAATTCATAACTCATCACTCATAACTAGTACAAGACTATATTAGTAGACGTCTTTAAGAAACCGTCCTTCTTCTTTAAGTTTCTCAAAGTATTGCCGGGCCTGTTCTTCGGTCCGCTTTCCATGTTCCATAATGATCTGCAGCAGCGCCCTCTCCACATCAGTACTCATTGGTTCCTTCTTGCCACAGATATAAACATAGGCGCCAGATTCAAGCCAGGAGAAAAATTCAGCACCATGTTTCAGCATTTTGTGCTGAACATAGATCTTCTCCTGCTGGTCCCTGGAAAAGGCAACATTTAAACGCGTAAGTACTCCTGTTTCAATCCAGTTCTGCAGTTCGGTCTGATAGAGAAAATCTGATGCAAAATGTTGTTCACCAAAGAACAACCAGTTGCGGCCAGTGGCCCCGATCGCATCCCTCTCGGCGATAAAAGACCTGAATGGAGCGATACCGGTACCCGGACCGATCATGATCACATCCTTTTCTTCGGAAGGCAATCTGAATTCGTTGTTTTTGTGAACATAAAATTCTACCTCGCAATCAACGGGCAACAAGGAAAGATGATCAGAGCATAAGCCATACTTTGTTTCTTCATTGATGGTGAAGAAATCTTTTGCCACGGTAATATGCACTTCCCCACTATGTGCTTCCGGTGAAGAAGAAATTGAATATAACCTTGGTGTGATGGGCTCCAGAATACTGATCACTTCCTCAAACTGCTGGCTGTCCTGAACAGGATAGATCTTAAGCAGGTCGAGCAACCCAATCTTCGTTTGCGGTATATCCTGCTTCACTATGCCTGAGTATTGTTTAACCACACGTTCGGGCAGATAAGCGATATTTAATTTCTTATGAAGAAGGTTCATCACGCTGTGGTTACCCGTACGGTGTTCAATTGGCTTCTCACGATCTATACCGGTAAGTGCAACAATGGCTTCTGTAACCGGTAGATGATTATAAGGCAGGATGCCTATTGAATCCCCGGGTTTATATTCGACGTCTTGTGCGGCAATTTCTATATGATAGGTTTCTTTGGCAGAATCCCTGTCATTCAGATTGATATTTGTTAGAATGGTCCCATTATAAACCTTTCTGCCAGATGATTTTTTTGCAGGTGCCGGTGGTGCAGCAACTGCTGGGTTGCTTTGCTGAACACCGTTGGATTCCTGGCCACCAAGTTTATTCAACACATTATCAAACCAGGTATCAGCGTCTTCTTCATAATCAACGTCGCAGCGTTGGAGATCAACGATACGTTCACCACCGAGCCGATCCAGTTGCGTATCTACATCCTCACCGGCTTTGCAATACAGGGGATAAGAGGTATCACCAAGAGCCAGCACGGCATATTTCATTTTATCTAGCTTGAACCCATTCTGATGAATGTGATCATAAAACTTTTTGGCAGAAGCAGGAGGTTCGCCTTCACCTTGCGTACTGATCACTGTGAGAAAAAATTCTTCTTTAGGAAGATCATTCAAACGATACTGATCAAGACTTACCAGCTTCGCATTAATACCGGCTTTTTTAGCCTTTCCTGCGAAATCCAGTGCCAGCCTTTTCGAGTTCCCTGTTTCAGTTCCATAAGCTATGGTGAACTTTCCTTTTGGTGCTGCAACAGGAGTTGCCGTTACCGAAGTTCCGGAAGCAGTCGATCCATCCTGGGAAATCAAGCCGGATATGTATCCGTTGATCCAGATCAGTTCTTCTTTGCTTGCCAGTTTAACCAGCTGCAATAACGTTTGTAGTTTAGGCCCTGCCAGCATATCTTTTAGCTTTATCCTTGTTATCAGTAATCACCGTTGCAAGCTTTGCAATCGGGTTGAAATAATATTCGGGTTGTTCATTATTCGGGAGCCATGCATAAGATTCATGCAGGCTAACCACCTTTCCAATGATGATAAGTGATGGTGAAATAAATTTTTGATACAGTTTCTCATCAACTTCATAGAGACCGGAGATACAGACCTGTTGCATTGGCGTAGTTGCCTGCGCAATCAGCGCTATCTTTTTAGAGGGATCTATATTATGCGAGCGGAGCTTCTGCACGATCTCAGGTGCCGCTTCGCCAGACATATAAAACACGATGGTATCATTGGTATTCGCAAGGTCCTTCCAATAATCTTCTGAAAGTATCCCGGCCTTATAATAGGTCAAAAATCTTACCGCGGTTGAATGATCCCTTGCTGTCAGTGGAATCCCGGCATAAGCAGCTGCGCCAGAAGCGGCAGTAACTCCCGGGATGATTTCATACTCAATGTCATTTTGCACAAGCTCCTGCAGTTCATCGAGGATATTCGAAAAGAATGAAACATCACCACCTTTTAAGCGAACAACCAGTTTCCCCTGGTTCGCATATTCTACCAGCATAGTGTTTATAGATTCCTGCCTCGTAGAGGTGCCACGACCCGCTTGTTTTCCGACGTAAACGATCTCGGCTTCAGGGTTCGCATGCGCAACGAGAATATCCGGGCTCACGAGACGATCAGTGAGGATGACTTCTGCCTGCTGCAGATATCTTGCAGCTTTCAGCGTAAGCAACTCAGGATCGCCGGGACCGGCTCCTGCCAAAATCACTTTACCCTTTTTATGTTGACGAAGATTCATGAATTTTCCCTGGTTAAATCAGATAAAACTATCGATCGGTTCATCAAATGAGAACTGATCCCTTTCTGCAATATCGCTCCTGTGAAAAACTACGGAAGATTCCGGCACACTGTAAGTAAGCCAGACATTACCCGCAATGATGCTATTCTTACCAACAACTGTTTCGCCTCCAAGAATGGTGGCACCTGAATAAATGATCACATCATCTTCGATCGTCGGGTGCCTTTTTTTGCCGGGCGTTTGGTTAGAAGCGCTGAGTGCGCCCAATGTTACTCCCTGGTAAATTTTTACGTTGTTGCCAATCACGGTCGTTTCACCGATCACTATCCCGGTTCCATGATCTATGAAAAAAGCCTGGCCGATCGTTGCGCCCGGATGTATATCTACACCTGTGCGGCTATGTGCATATTCAGTAAGGAACCTTGGCAGGATCTTTAATCCGAGCCTCCAGAGAATGTTCGACAACCGGTAAACAGTGATAGCATAAAATCCTGGATAGGCCATGATCACCTCTTCAAGCGAATCGGCCGCAGGGTCATAGGTTTTGATCGCACCTGCATCCAGCAACAACGCCTCATAGGTAGCGGGCAACTGTTGAAAAAACTGGTCGGTGATCGACTGGATCTTATCGCCATCCTTAACCATTTCGTAAATCAGGCTTGACAAATGGCTTTTTAATGACTCAAACTCTCTTTCCAGGTCCTGTTGTTGCAAACGATGGTTACCCGGTAAAAAAAGAAATGCAAAGAGATCATTAATAAACTTTTCAGACAATTCCTTGTCCGGGAAAGCTAAAAATGCCTTTTGCTTTTGCGTAAACAGTTTTTCAATAAAGTTTGTCGTTGCCATAGTCAAGATTTACGTATTATCTATTGCTAAGTATGATGTTGATACAGGCTTGTTTTAGTTGATCATACAGGCACCAACCGTAACGTTACTCGTCTCATCAATTAATATTGCTCCACCATGAACCCGCAGACTCTTATAGGAATCATAGGCTACCGGAGAAGCAGTTCTTATCCTTGCGCTCACCACTTCATTTAATGCCGCCTGGCTTGTTTCATTATTCTTTTCGAGCGTGTTCACATCAAGCTTATAGTTGATCTCCTTAACCACTGCTCTCACAACACGACTGTTGATCTGCAGTAAGTATTTATTTCCGGGAATCAGCGGCTTGTTATCCATCCAGCAAAGAAACACATCGAGGTCCTGCGAAACTTCTGGATTCGACCCCACGCCGACGATAACATCGCCCCGGCTGATATCAATATCATCTTCAAGGTGAATGATAACGCTTTGAGGTGCGAAAGCCTCTTCCACTTCGAGACCACCAACTTCGATGGCTTTTATCTTTGACGTCAGCCCGGAAGGTTCTATACTAACCACATCTCCCTTACGGTAAATTCCGCTCACGATTTTACCGGCATATCCGCGGTAATCATGCAAATGATCAACCTGGGGGCGGATCACATACTGTACCGGAAAACGCGGATGTACAAGGTCTATATCATCCTCAAGTTTTACGTTTTCGAGCAGATGCAAAAGTGATTCACCTTCATACCAATCCATCTTTGTTGAACGATCAACAATGTTGTCACCGTTCAGCGCGCTGATCGGGATATAGGTAATGTCTTTCAGCCCGAGTGATTTGGCCACTTTTGCATAATCAATGGTGATATTATTATAAACATCTTCGGAATATTCCACCAGGTCCATCTTGTTGATGGCAACAATAACATGTGGTATATTCAGCAATGACGCGATTATAGAATGACGACGGGTCTGTTCTACCACACCATTGCGGGCATCCACGAGTATGATAGCCAGGTCGGAGTTTGAAGCACCGGTAACCATGTTACGGGTATACTGAATATGGCCAGGCGCATCGGCGATGATGAATTTTCTTTTTGGAGTAGAAAAATATTTATAAGCCACATCTATCGTTATACCCTGTTCGCGCTCGGCTCTCAGTCCATCAGTAAGCAGTGCAAGATCGATCTCACCATCCTGGCGGTTTTTAGTTTGTTTACCGATTGCTTCGAGTTGATCGATCAGTATTGATTTGCTGTCATACAACAAACGGCCAATCAATGTACTTTTTCCATCATCAACACTACCAGCAGTTATAAATCTTAATAAATCCATTTTATCTGATTGATGCGTTTTAATTAGAAATATCCATTCTTTTTCCGGTCTTCCATTGCTGCCTCTGATACACGGTCATCTATCCGCGTTTCACCACGTTCGCTGGTTTTGGTGGCAATGATCTCTGTGATAATATCATCGATTGTTGAAGCGGAAGATTCAACAGCTGCCGTACAGGTCATATCTCCGACGGTACGATACCTCACTTTTCTTGTAGATAATTTGTCGGTAGGTTCAAGCTGAATAAATTCGGAAACCGCTACCAACTGACCTTCATGTTCGAGCACTTCGCGCTCATGCGAAAAGTATATAGATGGCAGATCAATTTTTTCGCGGCGGATATAATTCCAGATATCGAGTTCGGTCCAGTTACTGATAGGAAAAACACGAACGTTCTCCCCTTTGTGGATCCGGCCATTATAAATGTTCCAAAGCTCAGGTCGCTGTAGTTTTGGGTTCCACTGGCCAAATTCATCCCGGACCGAAAATATTCTTTCTTTAGCTCTGGCTTTTTCTTCGTCACGGCGCGCTCCACCAATGCAGGCGTCGAATTTAAATTCCTCTATCACGTCCAGAAGCGTGAAAGTCTGTAACGCATTGCGGCTGGCGAACTTGCCTTTGGGCTCGGTAAGTTGTTTTGCTTTGATGGTATCCTCAACCTTACGTACAACCAGTTTTTCACCAATTGCTTCAACGAGCTGATCGCGGTAACTCAAAGCTTCCGGAAAATTATGACCCGTGTCAATGTGAACAAGCGGGAAAGGAAACTTCCCCGGCCTGAAAGCCTTCAAAGCAAGGTGAACCAGCGTGATCGAATCCTTTCCACCGGAAAAAAGCAACGCAGGTCTTTCAAACTGCCCGGCAACTTCACGCATCACATGTATTGCCTCGGATTCGAGCTGATCAAGATAATCTAAACGATGATTGGCCATAACTATTTATATAATTGCCTTTATTGATTAATGTTGTGCGTTTTGGTGGTGTCTTTTCAATTTTTGGCACTCATTTAATGGTGTCCCTAATTTTTTGCACTCACCTCGTGCAATCCGCATTCTTTTTTGCTGCTGTCTTCCCACCACCATCTTCCTGCCCTGAAATCTTCCCCTGCCCTAACTGCACGGGTGCATGGAGCACAACCGATGCTGATGAAACCACGGTCGTGTAATGGGTTGTAGGGGATGTCATTTGCAGCGATGTAATCTTTTACTTCCTGAGTGCTCCACAAAAGAAGCGGGTGAAATTTCAGGACACCGTTTCCTTCATCCCATTCGATCGGTGCCAGGTCGCTGCGGCCGGCAGAATGTTCAGCCCTCAGTCCGGTCACCCAGACTTCATTACCGGCGAGAGCGCGCTTCAACGGTTCTACCTTCCTTATGTAGCAGCATGATTTGCGATTGTCGACCGATTCATAAAACGAGTTGGGCCCTTTATTTTCAATAAAAGGTTCCAGCAAAAGGTTATCGGGATAATAGGCTTTAATGGTAGCATTGTATTTTTCCCGGGTATTGTTCCAGACCGAATAGGTTTCAGGGAACAACCTGCCGGTGTCGAGGGTAAACACACTTATATTGAGATTGTGTTTGAAGATTTCGTGCGAAATCAACTGGTCTTCGAAACTGAAGCTGGAGGAAAAGGTAACCTTTCCGGGAAACTTTGCGGCGAGAAAACCCAGGGCATCTTTTATGGAAAGTCCACTAATCTGGTGGATTAAGGTGTCAATGTTCTCGGTAGTTGTGTTGCTCATAATTCTCTAATAAAGGATCAGGAAAAAAATTAGTTGAAATCGTGGATGATCGTTCAACAGCGACAACAGCACAACATGCCGGACCCGGCGTTAATATGTGAATGAGGAGTGATCATAATACCAAACTTTTACTCTACCAGTTGAATAGACAAATATAAGACGCAGCGCGGTAAAAAAAAAATCCGGGGGGAGATTATAGCGTCTTTAACATTAGCGAAATACTAACGAATGTTTGTTTTTGAGGGAGAAAACAAAAAAAAATGCCATCCCGTACGTACGGGATGGTTTTTCTTAGATGGACTTCATGGTCTTCAAAGGTAAGGTTAGAAACGGGTTGGGGGTAAGGTGTTGGGACGGTTACGGATTGGTTTTCTTCGGATTCGGATTGGACTTTTGGGTTTGGTTTTCTTCGGATTCGGATTTAGGATTGTGTTTGTTTTGGTTTTCTTCGGATTCGGATTGGACTTTTGGGTTTGATTTTCTTCGGATCGGATTTAGGGCTGTGTTTGTTTTGGTTTTCTTCGGTTGGGATTTAGGATTGTGTGTGTTTCGGTTTTCTTCGGATTCGGATTGGACTTTTGGGTTTGGTTTTCTTCGGATTCGGATTGGACTTTTGGGTTTGGTTTTCTTCGGATCGGATTTGGGGTTGTGTTTGTTTCGGTTTTCTTCGGATCGGATTTGGGGTTAGGTTTGTTTCGGTTTTCCTGGATTTGGATTGTAATGTTTACGCTATGGTTTTCTTAGGTTCGAATTGGGTAAGCACTGTTTTTAATTTCGTTTTCGTCGGTTTGAATGGGGCAACACTGTGTGTGTTTTAGTTTTCGTCGGATTTGGATTGTAAAGTTTAGGTTCTGGTTTTCTTAGGTTCGGATTGGCTCAACACTGTTTTTAATTTCGTTTTCGTCGGTTTGGATCGGGGCATCACTGTGTGTGTTTTAGTTTTCGTCGGATTTGGATTGTAAAGTTTACGTTCTGGTTTTCTTAGGTTCGGATTGGGTCAACACTGTTTTTAATTCCGTTTTCGTCGGTTTGGATGGGGCAACACTGTGTGTGTTTTAGTTTTCGTCGGATTTTGATTGTAATGTTTACGTTCTGGTTTTCTTAGGTTCGGATTGGGTCAACACTGTTTTTGATTTCGTTTTGTTCAGTTTGGATCGGGATTTTTGCTTCGTTTGATGAATCAAAGATCAGCCAAAGATTCACAGCTGGCAAGCATTTCAGCGAAGTAAAATCCAAATTAAAAAAGAATACTGTTTGCCCGTAAGCAAATTTACTTAGTCATACATAGACGCATATGAATGTCCTACGTTGAATTTAGTTTTATACGGGCAGCGATTTATAGGAATTAAGTGAAAACGCTTTTCACTTCAATTTTGATGAGTGTGACTTTTAATGTTTTGGGGATTTTTCGACTGATTATGGTCGATTAAAGACTACAAAACCTCAGGCAATGATCTCCGTATCGTCGGGCAATTCTTCCTCCAGCTTTTTTAAGAAAAACCCCGCTGTGGTGCCATGGATCAGGATGGAAATGAGAATGATAAAAGCCACCAGCGACCATAGTTCATTCTGATGCCCAAAACTCGCTGCCGAATAGGCAAAAACAAGGTAATAGACGGAACCCACGCCCCTGATCCCGAAAAATCCAATGATCGCTTTTTCTTTTATGTGTAGACCCGATCCGATCAGGCTCAGATAAACGGCAAGCGGCCGGATAATGAAAATAAAGATTAGTCCCGCCGCGGCCAGTTTCCAGGTGAGATTATCCAGGATCCCGTTAACCAGGCTACCGCCAAAAAGGATGAGCATGACGCCGACCAGGATACGTTCCACCTGTTCTGAAAATTCATGAAGTCGTTTATGAAATTTATGATCCCTTTCGTAATCCCGGATCGCAAGGCCGGCAATGAAGACAGCCACGAATCCATATCCATGGATCAATTCTGTAGCTCCATAAACGAGCAGGGTGGCCGCGATGGATACAAAGCCATCCCTTGTTTCCAGCATATGATTTTTCTTTGGCAGCCCAAAGATCAGGAAAGCTATAAGCCGGCCAAGCAGTAGACCTGCAACGACCGCCACACCAAATTTGTAAAGAACATGATTTAGCGCCCAGTCGGCAAGATTCACTTCAGACCCTGCACTTATCCCTGCCCACAGAATGGCCAGCCAGACAAATGGAAAAGCAATACCATCGTTGAAGCCAGCTTCTGCTGTAAGGGAAAACTTCACGTTATCCCGCGCGTCTTCGTGAGGGGCGCCTACCTGTACATCTGTAGCAAGAACCGGATCCGTCGGGGAGAGGACTGCTCCAATCAGTAAAGCCACCACGGGACTAAAATCCAGAAGATAAACGCACAATGCCATCATGGCACCTATGCAGAGGAACATATTAATGGATGCAAGCCTGAACGGAACATGCCAGGTCCTGAAGCTAAACTTTTGATCGATTTTCAGGCCTGTTCCCATCAGTGATATGATCACAACCAGCTCCGACAGGTGCAGGGTAAGTTCACTATTGGCTTTGAAATCAGGTTTTGGGAGGAAGTCGAGAAAATAGTAAAGCAGGCATCCAAAAGCAACGTATATAACGGAATAAGATACCCGAAATCGTTCGGTCATTGCAGGCATCCATGCCATGGCAAGGATAGCGACACCAATAATAACAAGTATAACAAGGTCTTGCTGCATTCTTTCAACTCAAAGCTTCAAACATTGAACCACCAAATAAGCCAATAGCCAGGCTAAAATAACACTGGCTATTCTATCACAAAAAGAGCCTGCATCAGCAATACTGCATTATTACAGGACAGGTCAAACGTACACCTTGCATTTGATATTGCGATTTTAATGATTATTTTGGTTTGTATGGTAAAAAATGTCATAATAATGGGTGCTGGTATCCAGGGAATGTGCTGCGCACTGGCTTTATCTAATCTGGGTTTCGATGTTACCATGCTCGACAAATCACCTGAACCACTGTTGAGGGCAAGTCTGAGGAATGAAGGGAAGATTCACCTTGGCTTCATCTATGCGAATGACAAAAGCTTCCGGACGGCATCATTAATGCTGCAATCTGCCCTGAATTTTTCCCCTTTAATTGAAGACTTTCTGAAAAAGAAAATCGATTGGAACCCTCTCCGTTCGCATAAGTTTAACTACCTGATACTTCGCGACACCATGCTGTCGGAAAAGGAAATTACGGATCACTACTGTTACCTGCAGGAAGAATATGAAAGAATCCGTGAGCCCTATATGCACTACCTTGGTAACTACCCAGACCGGCTATGGACCGATTCAAATTTGCATGTGCCTCAACTTAATCACGATGTTGTGCAGCGATGTATTCCCACCGAAGAGCTTGCGATCAATCTTCCACTTTTCAGGCAACTGTTGCTAACGGAAATGGAAAAACGAAAA
The DNA here is from genome assembly GCF_054461535.1 of Flavitalea antarctica. NCBI lineage: Bacteria > Pseudomonadati > Bacteroidota > Chitinophagia > Chitinophagales > Chitinophagaceae > Flavitalea > Flavitalea antarctica. The sequence goes on along the minus strand of NZ_JBTLQG010000039.1, from coordinate 27,460 downwards.
AACATTACATTCCTGGGTAATCATTGTATAAAAGAAATTCGAAAGACAAGTTGGGGTTACCGGGTCACCGGAACCCTTAGCGGTGAATCTGACTGGACATACGATGGAGACACCGTGGTCAATTGTCTTTGGGAGAATCGTCTTTATTTTGACAGACAGCTTGGAATAGAACCCGCGCGAAAATGGGTTTATCGTTTAAAACACCGGATACTTGGGATTCCTTCACCGCAGATTGCGGCTTTAAGTTCGTTCACTTGTGTATTGGGAGCATTTGGTGATCTTGTAAACTATGATAATCACCACTCCTATCTCTCGTGGTATCCCGAATGCATGACGGGTTGGTCGTCGGACATTACGACCCCGGAGAGTTGGGAAGCCGCCTGTGACGGCCAGATCCCGTGCTCAGCAAATAAGGATTGGGCCGCCCGGGCACTTGCCGGTTTAGACAAAATAATTCCTGGTCTTAAAGAATTTGACATAAAACAGCTAGATGGCGGAATCATTTTCTCCTGGGGAAAAACGGATATTGATGATGTCAACAGTGAACTGCACCGGCGCTTTGATATTGGCGTTCACGAGTCAGATGGTTACTATTCAATTGATACGGGCAAGTTTACTTCCGCTCCTTTCTTTGCCAACAAGCTCCAAAATCTTTTTGTATGATCAATACCACGGTCGATCAACCTTTGCTCACCCTTTTATTTCCTTTGTACCGGTCCATCCGTTTCATTGACAACCTGAGAAAACATTTCAACCAGTTGAAAAATCCGCGCTTCAACATCATTGTTTCAGACAGGCATTGTCATGATGATTGCCTCCAGGTATTGAAATCGGAATATGCGCATGATAACCGATTTTCATTTCACTCGGCCATGGATGGTATACGATGGGTGGACCATTATAATTACCTGATCCAACAGGTCACGGGAAAGTATTTCACGTTTGTACCGCATGATGATAATTATCACCCTGATTATTTTGACATCCTTGTGAATGAACTGGAAAATAAGTCTTCTGCAGTAATGGCTTTTTCAGAAATGCATGTGGCAGGTGATAATGACTGGGTGCCCGATTACACGATATTCCGGGGCAATTATACTTACCCTTTCAGTGCTAAGGACTATTTCCGGTTTTTATACAGTAACATAATCGGTGTCGCATTTCGGGGAGTGTTCAGATCGTCAATTGTTCAGCGCGAGAATTTACTGATCAGGGAAAATGACCGGGTCACAATGTACCAGGACTATTACTGGATCTTTGCACTGCTTGAACGAGGAGATTTCATTTACACCGAAAAAACATCCTGTACGAAATTATTTCGCAAGGATGGCGCAAGCGGTCAGTGGGATTATACCAAGTTCTTCAAGAAAAATAAGGCAGCAAGGCGAATACTTTATGCGTATACCTTCTCCAGTCCACTCCCGCTTCTTACGAAGTGGAAAATTTACACCGGCCTGGAGTCACGGGTGTTGAAAGTGAAACTCACCAAAAAACTTCGGGATAAGTGATGAGTTATGAGTGAGTTGCTGAATTAAGCAGTTATGAGTGAAACACTTTTATATGTATTTCACTCATAACTCATAACTCATAACTCATCACTCTATTATCACACTTTATTCGGCACAACATATCCTTTTCGATAATTACGTGTCAACATCGCATCGGCCTCGTTGTCTTTTACAAATTTTTCAGCCTCACCGTTGAAGGTCAAACCTCTTCCTAAGCGATAAGAAATATTTGCCAGCAGCGGCAGTGCAGAAGAAAGATACCCTTCATGTATATCGCAATGTAAGGTTTCATTTTTACCCGCACGGATACCATCCAGGAAATTTGCATAGTGATCAGTTCCTCCGGGAGGAGCCAGGAACGTCGGATCGGCGGTTCTTTTTTCAGCGGTCTTTGATGTTGCAAAAGGCTCTTTTTCGTCTTTCCGAAAAGCTTTCCAGTTGCCGCCATCCAGTTCGAGATAGCCATCGGTGCCATAAAAAATATTGCCTATGCGGATGCCGGTACTCGACTCATTGTTTGTATACCTGCCACGGGTCTCGAATTCGAGCATCTTACCGTCTTTATATTTGAAAACAGAAGTCTGGGTATTCGGCGTTTCCTGCGAACATTCGGCGGGGTTGATCCCATAGATTCCGCCCATAGACATTACCGATACAGGATGTTCATTTTTGTTTAGCCCCCAACGTGCAACATCGAACTGGTGTGGTCCCTGGTTGCCGGTATCACCATTGCCTGTATCCCAATGCCAGTGCCAGTTGTAGTGAACACGTTTTTCATTGTACGGGCGCATTGGGGCAGGACCCAACCAGCGTTCATAATGAAGTGTTGCTGGCGCCTCGGAATCTTTGGCAATTCCGAAAGATGCCCGGGGCTTATAACAAAGTCCCCTGGCCATATAGACATCCCCTATGCCACCTTCATGCAGGAATTTCATGGCATCCATCACATTACTGATGGACCTGTTTTGAAAACCTACCTGGACACGCACCTTGTATTTGCGCGCGGCGTCGATCATTTTTCTTCCTTCAAATACGTTATGGCTCGCCGGTTTTTCGACATATACATGTTTACCAGCCTGGCAGGCCAGGATAGTGCCAAGTGCATGCCAGTGATTCGGGACGGCAAACGAGACTGCATGGATATCCTTATCAGCAAAAACCTTGTTCATGTCCCAGGTAGTTGACGGTGTGCCGCCGCCATTGTCAGCGACAGCCTTGAGCGCCTTTGCCCATTCCTGTTCATCCGTGTCACAAAGTGTTCTGATCTGGACATTGCGGTTATCTTTTAGCTTGCACCAGCTGTTGATATGGGTGCCCCCCTGGCCGCGAACCCCTATCACGGCAATATTGATTCGTTCGTTGGAACCAATAATGGAAGCGTAAGACTTAGCGGAGAAGCCTAAACCTCCGATCATCAGCCCTGCACTTCCCTTCAATGTTTGTTTAATAAAATCTCTTCTTTCTGTCATATGGCGTTTAAATTAATAAGCTATCCGTTGTTGGTTAATTACCAGACTTTACGTTCCGGAAATTTGCCTGTATTAGCAATCGAGACAAATCCTGATGATTAACCTGGCGACTTTAATTTCCTTATCGCCTCAGTTCTCGTAGTCAGGCTATACATTAAAAGTAACGGTTGAATATACAAAATAATTCCATCGACGATTAAAATGCGGATTAAGATACCGAAATCGATTTCGTTGACAGACAACATGATTTACAGGAACTTATACCAGACATCGTTCACCAGGCAAGAATCGTGGTGATCCTTGAAAACGTGATCCTTGAAAAGCTTTTAATGCAGTTTAACGGAAGGCTATCTGGAGCTATGGCCTCTGTCGTGTGTCGGGTTCACTGATTTCGCTGAATGTTTGTGATCAGCATGGGTAACCCTTCCCAGTAAACATGACCATAACCATTGAGCTGATCATAAACAGCGCCGGGCAGTTCGGCCGCATATCTTTCCGCATGTTGTGCCGGAACAATCTGGTCGTCCTTGCTATGATAAATGTGAATAGAAGAAACCGGGGGTAAGTTGTCACCAAAATCGTCTTCTAATGCGAACTCACTTACATCCCAATCTTCAAGTCCCCAGAATGGAACAGCTACGAGGTGCAGGGACCGGATCCGTTGAGGTGGATGTTCTTCAGACAGGAACTTCAGCAAGACAGAGCCTCCGAGGGAATGACCAACCAGGATCATATCGTCGTCCATGATCTTAAAAACTTCATGAAGGACTTTTTTCCAGGACTCATAATCAGGATTGTCGGGGTGGGGCATTATGGGAGCGATGACGTGGTAAGCAGCAGGCAAACCTTCCTTGATATACTGAACCAGCTTTGCACTGCCTTCTTCATCATGTTGCGGACCTGCGCTGTGGACGAATAATATTTTTTGACTTTGCGGCACGGTTGGGGAGTGATGAGTTATGGATTATGAGTGATGAATGAGTAGTTGAGTTATTAAGTTATTAAGTTATGCAGGATGAATATGTTATCGGGTTATTGACTTATTGGGTTATAAACGATAAGTATATAATTGAATTATTGACTTATGAATCACGAGTGCGTTAGTGACTTATTAAGCTATGAATGATGTGTAAGTTTGGTTTATTAATTTTGAATTACAAGAGTATTATTAAGTTATGTTGGATGCGTGAGTAGCTGAGTTCAGGGTGTTCCTTTATGCGCTTTTAATACCCGATGCAGTCAATCATTGCTTTTCAGCGAGTTCCTTCAAATTTGCGAGGCCATCACTATAGTCTTTACCCAGCATATCATCAAAGTCCATAAAAAGCAACATCGCATTCATTGGATACGGATATCTGGAATCGAAACCCCAGACTGTTTTTGTTGATGGTCCGACAGGCGTCAATACCATAAAAGCGTCTGCTTCTCCTTCGAAAGGCTCTATGAAGTTGAGATGTGATTCAACGCGCACCGGCTCTTCAAGTTTTGTCATCGTCTGGCGGCCACTGCCAACTTCGCTATTTCCTTCCCAGGCGTAAACTGAACCCACTGTTGCATCCCGCCCTTCATAAGTCAGCACTACATTTGGATCTCTTTTGATAAAAGGGCTCCATTTTGTGTGATTTCTAAAGTTTGCGACAAGCGGCCAGATTTTTTCAGGTGTTGTGTTGATAGTGATTTCTCTCTCCAGGTGAACCGTTTTCGGCGCAAAAATAGCCGCGACAAGTATCAGCACTATAATTCCTAATATTACGAGCCCGATGATTTTGAGAACTTTCATGACAAGAAGTTTAGGGGTTGATGTTTAGGGGTTAACTGTATTCATTCAAAAGTTAGTAAATATTTTCGTGAGACAGGCTGAACATCCTTTCCTGACAGCTACACTTTACCCTTTTGAGAACTGTAAATCCCATTATGCCCGCTGAAATAATAAGCAGTAAAACAAGCAACAGCATAAAAAACGATATTGTCTGATCCAAAGAGCTCTGCCCCCATGATCGTGCAGGCAATAGGTGTATTTGTTGCCCCTGCAAAAACCGCGATGAAACCTATCGCGGCAAAAAGATCTACAGGCGAACCGCTGATTATCGCCAATACATTTCCAAGTGTTGCACCAACAAAAAACAAAGGCGTTACCTCACCACCTTTGAAGCCAAAACCGAGGGTGATTACGGTGAGCATCATTTTCCAGAACCAACTGAGATAATCAGCACCGCCATGTTGAAAAGCAGAGACGATTGTAACATCATCGGGGTCAGAGTTGGAAACGCCAAGACCCAGGTAATCGAAACTACCAATAAGGTAACTGGAGCCAATAACCAGGCAGCCTCCGACAACCGGCCTGAGCCATTTATTCGGAAGAGCCTTTCGCGCCCAAAGCCTGACCATGTGTAAAAGCGATGAAAATAACCTCGACGCATACCCGAAGACCGCCCCGGCAATAAAAATTTTTAGAAGTAACAACATATTCGCTGAAACCCATCGGACAGCTCCTGTTCCTGAGGGAACAAAGTTTACGAGGTAGGTAGTATGATGAACACCGGTTAACCGGCAGGTCAGATCCCCGGCTACTGAAGAAATAAGGCAACAAAAGAATGCATCGTACCGGAGCTTACCTATGGTGAGCACTTCCATGGCAAAAAACGCACCCGCCAGCGGGGTGCCAAAAACGGCCCCGAATCCTGCTGCTATACCACTCATCAGCAACAATGATTTTTGTCCCGGGTCCAAAACAAACAACCGGGAAAAATAGGCAGCAACGCCCCCACCCATCTGGACTGCGGTGCCTTCCCGTCCGGCAGAGCCACCGAACAAATGGGTGATGAGTGTAGTAATAAGAATGAGCGGAGTCATTCTTGCAGGCACACCTGCGCCCGGCTTGTGAATTTCATCAATGATAAGATCATTGCCTCCTGCTGCATTTTTTCCGGCGATTTCGTATATCCATGTTATCAGGATACCGGCAACAGGAAGCAGGTAGATCAACCAGTGATATGACAGCCTGGTAGCGGTCACCAAATCAAGCAACCATAGAAACAATGCCACCAGTAAACCAGTTAAGATGGATGCTGGCAAAAGAAAATGCAGGCTTTTGATGAGGCTGAGAACTGAGTCTTTTAATATCCTGATTAAGGTCATCCTACAAATAATTTAGTTGACCTCGCGGTCATGTTTGTATTTGTAGGCGCCATTAGCCCGTTGGCGGGCGGTTAAGTAGGAAGACACCATTTCCTTTAGATCTGCAAATATAATATGAAATGTACAGAGTCGGCTTTCCATGTTGTAGCGTCGCTGCGTGGTGCTTTGCGCAGGGCAGGCAATGCAACAATCGGGAGCAAACTTCAAAAAACAGGAGCAAACTTTCTGTTCGGTTTTTTGTTACGAGGAAGTCATGGGGACTTATGTTATAATCGGTGCTTCTTCAGGAATAGGGCTGCAACTTGCCAGCAATCTCTCAAACGCAAATCACCGGGTATTCGGAACATATCACACACAGTCAGGAATGCAGTCATCATCGCAGCTCACTTATCATCCACTTAACGTACTTGAAGACGAGTTAGCCCTTGATTTTATCCCAGAAGCCATCGATGGGCTTGTTTACTGTCCTGGCTCAATCAATCTCAAACCTTTCAATCGTATTAAAGCGGATGATTTTGAATCAGATTTCAAACTGCAGGTTGTCGGTGCCGTCAAACTGGTCCAGGCATTACTGCCAAAGCTGAAGACCGGTACAAATCCGTCCATCATTTTATTTTCGTCAGTTGCTGCCAGGTTAGGGTTACCATATCACACGTTAGTGAGCTCGTCGAAAGGTGCAATAGAAGGGTTGACAGTTTCCCTGGCAGCTGAGCTTGCACCAACAGTGCGGGTTAACTGTATTGCACCATCCCTTACAGATACGCCGATGGCCGGGCCTTTGCTCAGTACTCCGGAAAAAAGGACCGCAAACGCCCAGCGACACCCGATGAAAAAAATTGGTTCCACCGAAGATATCGCAAACATGGCTGAATACCTGTTGTCAGATAAGGCTGGATGGATCACTGGCCAGGTTATGCATGTTGATGGAGGTATGTCGACTTTAAAGGTTTAACCGGGAATAAAGTAACGTTTATCTTAAATGCTTTGGCGATAACCCAGCGAAGCGATGAAATTTATTATAACACTAATACCAATTCATTACTCAGGATAACTCGTCTGATGTTCCATCTAATAAATAATCAGATCAATGAAAACCATATTAAAAGAAAACCGACCGCAAAAGATCTGTGAAACTTGCGGGAGAGCATTCAGCTGGCGAAAAAAATGGAAGGCAACCTGGAATGAAGTAAAGTACTGCAGTGATGGTTGTCGCAAACATACATCAACGGACACTGATAAAACCAGCACGAATATTATTAAAAATTATGGGAATTGAAAGAACCGCCATTGTATTTCCACACCAGTTATTTGAAAACAGCCCGTTAATCAACAAGTGCGGAGTCTTCTACCTGGTCGAGGAAAACCTGTTTTTCAAACAATTTCAATTTCACAAACAAAAGATTGCCTATCACCGTGCAACCATGAAATGGTATGCATCTTACCTGTCAGGCAAAAACAAGAAGGTAGTATACATAGATGCCCACGACGAAAATTCTGACATCCGCAAACTCATTCCATATTGCAAAAACCTGGGAGTAGAGAGCATGGATTATATAGACCCGACCGACGATTGGCTTCACGGGCGGATCATAAGTGCAGGTAAGAAAGTCGGACTTCAACTCACGCAACATCCACAGCAACTTTTCATCAATTCCAAAGATGAGATCACTACATATTTCCATGGCAAAACCCGCTTTTTCCAGGCAGATTTTTATGCCTGGCAACGTAGCAGCCGCCAGATATTAATGGAGACAGATAAAAAACCATTGGGTGGGAAATGGAGTTATGATGCAGAGAACCGACTCCGATACCTGAAGTCCAGGCAACCTCCGGCTATCAATTTTCAAAGCAAGAACCATTATTACGCGGAGGCCGTCAGCTACGCTGATACAAGCTTTCCGGACAATTACGGTAACCTCAGTAACGGTTACCGGTATCCGTCGACTCATGGCGAAAGCAAAGCCTGGTTCAGGCAGTTCTTAGCGAAAAGATTTGCAGAATTTGGACCTTATGAAGATTCGATCGTGGCCGACCAGCATATACTTCATCATAGCGTACTTACACCAATGTTGAATACCGGGCTGTTGTCGCCAGGGGATGTGGTAAATGAAACACTTGAATACGCGTCCAATAATGAAATACCAATCAACTCACTGGAGGGATTCCTGAGACAGGTAATTGGATGGCGGGAATATATGCGGGCAGTTTATGAGATCAAAGGTATTGAGGAAAGAACCAGGAATTTCTGGGGATTCAGCAGAAAAATACCTTCGTCGTTTTGGGAAGGAACAACCGGGATTGCACCTGTTGACAACACTATACGGAAGGTTCTTGACACCGGTTACTGTCATCATATTGAAAGACTGATGGTGCTTGGCAACTTCATGTTGCTTTGCGAGTTTCACCCCGATGAGGTCTATAAATGGTTTATGGAGATGTTCATTGATGCATATGATTGGGTAATGGTTCCCAACGTATATGGCATGAGCCAGTTCAGTGACGGTGGCTTAATGTCGACTAAACCATATATCAGCGGCAGTAATTACATCCTGAAAATGAGTGATTATAAGAAGGGAGACTGGCAAATGATATGGGATGCATTGTTCTGGCGATTTATGCATGTTCACCGTAAATTTTTCCTTTCAAATCCAAGGCTGGGGCTTTTGATTGGAACGTTTGATAAGATGCCTGATGAAAAAAAGAAATTTCATCTTACAACTGCCGAGAAGTATTTAGCAAGCATGCACTAAGTGAATTTAAGCGATCCTGTCATCAGAAATAACTTTGATGTGCTGACCGACAGGTTGACGAAAACTTTTAACTGTGCCTGGTTTAACCTCGTCCCGCAACTCACGCATTTTTAGCTGGATAAGAAATTCATAATAAGCCATGTTCAAACAGTAAACGAAGCCGGGGCGACCTTCGAGAAAGCCCATTTTAAGAATATAGGAGTAGAAGAACCTGATTAGCGGCCATCCCGGCACTCGGCTCAGCCACGACTTCAACGCTGGGTTTCTTATGCTGCCATGTTTTGAAAATACATTATTTAAAGGGGGTCGTTGGGCAACTCTATCTTTTGCTTCTAAAGTAGAATATTTATTGTGCCTTGCCATCCAGTGGGACCAACCCTTTGAAAAACCATAGTGGATGTAAGGAGTATCAATATACCCGATGCGGCCGTTGATATTAAATTCTTTCTGACCATGTCCGAAATCGGTGAACCTTGCCCTATTCATTTTAAGCAGTCTGAACTGCCATTTTGGAAAGTTATCGCTGCGCTTCAACCACCTTTCATTTAACATCAGCTTCCAGCAACAATAGAAGCCTGCAGTATCTTCATCCGCAGTTTGTACAGCTTCCATGACTTTCCTTTGAAATTCATCAGAACTAACCTCATCCGCATCAAGGAAAAGTATCCACTGGTACTTTAATGGCAGACTGTCCAGCGCGAAATTTCGCTGTTGCCCGAAGCTTAAAAACGGGTTGTATGTAACATTCCTGGTGTAAAGATTTGCAATGGCGATGGTTTTGTCAGTACTACCTGAATCGAGTACATGAATATCGTCACACCACTTTAATGACTCAAGGCATTTTGGCAAATCGTTTTCTTCATCCTTTGTTAAGATAACTACTGATATCACTTACTAATAATTTGACAGTTTAAGCTGATTTTGAACGGGAATTTATCGTTAAAGGATGGTGGATTTAAAGTTGGGGCATGAGCCCGGCGGTTCGAGTCACTTTTTAAACCGTATGATGACAGACGTTCTGTTAAGATACAGAGTAATGTGACATTTTTTGAAATTTGGGCCGGGGTTAATTGATTTTAATTTCAACCCCCGGGTCCGACAAGAACTGAAAATTACAAAACTCATTTTAATCAGACACTGGCTACATCGGCGTTCAAAACCTCAGTTTTAACTTTGATAGTTTCCGGCCGCAATGTGCCAGGAGTGGGCTTTAAAACTGAAATCTGGAGAAGAAAATCTTTTATAACAGAATCAATAGTCAGATATTTCAGTGCGTATTCTCTCGCATTCTTTTGAATAGACAGGTAAGGAAAATCAACCGCCGTTTTTATGGATTGCAGCAAGGCATCCTGATCACCTGGCTCAACAATAATTCCCATATCGTTCCGGGAAATGATGTTGTAAAGACTGGTCTTTTTTGACGCAGTTACTAAAGCCAGCCCGCCTACAGCCAAAATATTAGTCAGCTTGGACGGCATGACCAGGTCATTGGCATTTGCCTTCTGTAATACAAGATGAATATCCGCCATATTCAGGAATCGGTTAAAAGATTCTTTTGGCTGCAACGGCAGAAACAAAACATTTGTCAACCCATTTCTAGTGACAAGCGCTTGCAACCTTGCCTGGTAAGGGCCTGTTCCGCAGATCACGAATCTGATTCTCTCCCCGGCCAGGGCCTTAGCTGCGAAGACAATTGATTCAAGGCCCTGCTTTTCGCCGATCGCTCCGGAATAAAGGATGACCTTTTCATCCGGTCCGATATTATATTCTGCCTTGAGTTTGCTTTTATCCATAATCGGACTGAAATATTTGGTATCAACCCAATTAGGAAAGAATATCACCGGCCTTTGACACTTCGCCATTGTTTTATCAATCATGCCGTCGGAGATCGTACTTATATAATCTGCCTTGGATAAGATAAATTTTTCGAGCTTAAAAAGAAGCTTTAATACCGGCTCTGATTTAATCATTCCCAGTTCTTTCGCCGCATCAATCTGGAGATCCTGTATATGGTATACCAGTTTTGCCCCGCGGATATTTTTGTATAATATCCCGAGCAGACCTAACTGAAAGGGAGGTACTACTACCAAAACATAATCATACCTTTTCTTAAAAAGCAAAATCAGTATCTGGAATAATGCTGAAATGAAAAAACTAAAATCAGAAATTATCCGCTTCATCCCGGAAGGATCCTGTGGTATATACTGAGGACACCTGTAAGTAGTTATATTAGGTTCATGCTGAGCATTTTTTTCCTTTGTATACCAGAAAGACTTTTTCGCGTATGGGGCCTGGGTTTTCCAATACGGATAATACGGATAACTGGTTATGACACCACATTCATATCCACTTTGCGCCAACCATGTCATCATTTCCCCATTATACTTACCGATACCAGTGGGTTCTGGCAAATAGTTGCCCCCAAGCAGCAGAATTCTAGCCTGTTTCATTTTGAGTGAATTTGTAGTTAGCTTTTTAGTTTTTACCTGTTCTTTCCAGAAATTGTCATCAACACAACATCACCAGTATAAACCGGAATTTCGCTATGACGCGGTGATTTTGAATAAATGGAAGTGGTTAATCAACAGAATTGTTTATAGGAAAGGGGGCAGGCAATCAACAGCGCATCGTTGGGCTTTAAATCCAAATTTGTGGTGCAACTTTCCTTACCAGGGCACGTATCAAAACAAATGCCTTGTATTTATAGGATCGGTAGTTTATATTTTTGGTGGCCCCGAAACCAACAGGTTCAACGTTAAAGGGAAGCCGAAGAATGATTTCGTTGCTATTTGTCTTATATAATGGTTTTAAAATTTCATAATATAATACTTCCATCAGGCCAAATTTCAAGTTCGCCATAAGATGCCTCGTATTATATAAATGTTCGCGATAAAAGGATACATCCACAACAAATAAAGTAGTCAGAATATACTTCCTTGCACGTTTGAGAAACGAGTAATCACGACTGTCAGTCAGCATCCTGTTTCCTTGCGGGATCCATTGTATTAATTTACCCAGCCGGGGAAAAGTTAATCGACCTGTTACTTTGATAATGCTGTCACAGGAACCTATCGATTTACTCTGATCAAAAGCATAATCGATCATTTCAATCTCAGAATAACCATAATGAAGACCCTTAGGAATTTCAGAGCCTTCAAACTGCAGGATTTCTACTGGCCGCTTGAAGCCTTTTACCAACTGGCAGATCTCTGTAAGATCTGAACCGGAATTTTCAACAAATACGATATTTGTTATCGCCTTGCATTCATACTCATTCCAAAACATTAGCGCCTTTTTATAATCATCCAGTCTTACTTTGGGATCTATTCTGGCAACCAGGTTTTTAACCTTGTTTATTCGGTTCGGATCAACACAAGCTGTTAGTAGCAGACAGTAAGTTTTTGGTTCTTCTTTCTTACCTCTCATTCTCAACGGCTGAATTTTTTGGTGCGTAATTGTACTTCTCCTGATTGTCAGACCCCTTTTGATAGACAGCCGGTCCTTTTTTACGAATCTGCTCTTCCCTCGACCGTTTCAATTCACGGCTTTTCAAAATAATAAAGTATTCATAGATTGACTGAAGTGTAGCATAGGTGAATCCGGCTTTTCCATCAAGAAAGCTGAGCTTGAAAAAGATCATATAGATCCATTTTATCATTGGGCGGCCGGGAATCTTGTAAAAAATTCCTTTCTGATGATAGCGCCGCACATGAAAGTCCTTATGAAACAAGGCCTTCTTTACGGAAAAAGAGATGTTTAGATCCCTCTCTTCCACCCAACGCAAGGCTTCTGCGCTTGAGTATTTGTTATGTCGGTTAAGCCAGTGATGATACCCTTTTTCAAATGGAAAATGATCAAAATATCCTTGAATTTTTTCCGTGTCACCGTCTATCTCAATTACTTCGTTAATCTCCCTGTGATACTTTCCCTTTCCATCTCTGATCAGCCTTATATAATACGGAGAAAGCTGAGAATATTTAAGCCAGGATTTTCCAAGATAATCCCTTCTTTGAATGCTAAACCCCGCCGTTGTATCCTTCGCTTCTTCGATCGCCTTAAATAATTTAGGCGTGAGAGTAGCGGGTACCCGCTCATCAGCATCAAGAATCAAGATCCATTTATATTTGAATGAACAAGTTTGTAAAGCTGCGTTACGCTGGGAGGCATACCCATCAAATGATCTTTGATAAACCTTGGCTCCCTTTTCTTCTGCGATCAGCGCTGTGTCGTCCTCACTGAACGAATCGAAAACATGAATATCGTCCGACCAGCAAACGGAATCCAAACATCCAGCTATTATTTCATCTTCATTTTTTGTAAGTATCAGAATTGAAATCATACCAAAAGTTATTCTGAATAATTTACTGCCTGGCGCGGTTTAAGCACCTTGCATGGATTTCCTGCACATATTGTCCATTCAGGCAAACTTTTAACAACAACCGATCTTGCTCCTACAACACATCCATCGCCGATATCGACACCCGGATGAACAAAACTTTCCGTCGCAACCCAAACATGATCACCGATATTTATTGGCTTAGTAATTAGCGGAAATCCCGGGTGATTATAATCATGTGTTCCAGTCACCAGATGCGCACCCTGGGAGATGACCGAACGTTTTCCGATTGTGATTTTTCCTTGCGAGTAAAGCGTCACACCATTGCCTATACCAGTTTCGTCACCTATTGACAGATTCCAGGGTGCCCAGATGGTAACCTTCGGGTAAACGTGTACGTTAGTACCAATTTTCGCACCAAACATCCTAAGAATAAAATTTCGCCATGAATGCATGTTCCTGAGGCTGTATCTGAATAGTATCAGCCAGGTGAAGTTCCATACTACCCTGCTTAACCGGTTCTTAAGTGAAAATGATGGGCCGGTGAATGTATCAGCGTTATGTTGTGTGAGATTAATCAATCCTGCTAATTATATTTTAATATGTTAAGTAACGTGTTTATTGAATACACTTCAACTAAAGGATTCCGGTCAGCGAGATACTGGGTCTTGATGCATAAAATTCTTTCAGATAAGTTTGCCGTGCTTTTGACCCTTTGCGCTGCACCTCTTCGTCACTAAGACCTACAAACTTTGAAATCAGCTCATACACACCAACGGCTGTATCGTCTTCTACAAAGCCGCCGCCACCGGAAACTATCTCATTGAAAATGTTAATTTTCGAAGATATCAATACCGGCTTATGGCAGGCAAGCGCTTCAACAACAGCAATACCAAAATTTTCCTGGTGACTTGGCAAAATAAAAACTTCGCAATTGTAGAAAGCACCCCATTTGGCATTGCCTGTAAGCATATCCAGAAAGGTTACATTTTCGTTTAACCCATGATCTTTAGCAACTTCGTCCTTCAATTTTTTCAAAAATGCCCCATCAGCCGAAGGACCGGCAATAATTAACTTTAAAGGGATGTAATTGTCTCCGGCCTGCATATCCCCATATTTAGCACGGTGTTTCTCAAGGTATAGTTTGTATCCTTCAATCAATATATCCACTCCTTTCTTAGGGTCAATTCTGCTAAGAAAAAGCATGTATCTGGAGTTATTCCACTCCGGCCAGCAAAGCCTGAACGCTTCGTCCATGGATTTTGTGTGGGCCGGTGGCTCTTCAATACCAAAACCGATAACGGTTTCAGACTTAGGATTATACCCCTTGAATGGTAATCTCGCCAGTGTTTTTTCTGACTCACATGTAAACAATAATCCATCAAAACTATTTACATTATTTTTTTCAATGAATCGCCAATACAGCGAATTGCGAATAGCTTTCAACTTACGGGTACTCGTTTGCTGGAAATAAGGATCAAGCATCCCGTGAGGCATGACAAAAACTTTTGGGATCATTTTACCGGCCGATTGCAAATGTTGTATTGATTTTCTCACCGCGAAATTGGGAAACAACCACAAGCCATGAATGATAACATAGTTAAAATCGCTGAGATTTTCTTCGAGCCAGCTTCCTAACCGCTCACTGTATTGCCATGGAGTACGTGTTGGTCCAAGAGCAGTAACCTCTATTTTCCTGTTTGTAAGATACGCTGCCCCGGGATCGTCAAGCGTTGCGATGGTATTTTCAAGATTCAGTGAATTAAGCCCATCTATAAGGGTGAACACGGCCTTCGTCACCCCACCCAGTTTTTCGTCACTGCTGGCAACTACATGCAGAATCCGTTTCCCCATATATTGAGATTTAAAGTACATAACCCTCCTGTCTTGTGAAATACTTGGCCTTTTCTGAAATTATCTTCTTTTCAATGGCCGGAACGCCGGCATACAGCATCCATTCTTTGTCAAACTTTTTATTAAGTACCGATTTGGCGCCTAACACGGAATATGAAGGCAAGGTCGCACCGCCGAGGATTACAACATTTGTGCCGACATATGTATAATCGCCAATTATGATAGGTGAACAGTCCTGCCTATTCTCGACAACATCAATCGAATGTGTCAGGAATTGTGAACGATAGCCTGCAACCGTAGTGAATTTTCCAATCACTATGCGATCGGTACAATCCAAATGATGATTCTTGGTAATAGCAGTTGATTCCCCGATTTCAAGACTGGCCTCCCTGTTGCCCACGTGGCGAAAATGAAGGCTATCTGTATTAGCCGGAAAGCCGGTTATCCAGTTACTTCGGCCAATGAAGGAGTTTTGCTCCATGGTGATCAATGACAGATTTACTGCAATGGTGAAATGATCAATCCTACTATTCCGGGCCATAACCAGTTTTTTGGGGAATACCCATGCAAGACCAATGCTGGCGTCTTTATCTATTTGATATCCAAAACAAAGATTCAGATATCTGCGCCTGAGAAACCAGGGGAAAAAAAATGAGAATAGTTTTATGACTAACATGGATATAACGAGGTTCGCATTAGTTGATGGACTTTCATATATGAGCTTGTAATAGTTTCAGGCTGATATTGCTGCACATTGGCAGTTCCTTTACGGATAACTGCAATTCTTGTGGCAGGATCCACCAGTGATAAAACCGCCCGGCTGAACCCCTCTGCATCATCCGGAGCCGCATGCAACGCCGACTCATTACTCACCTCCATCAGAGGCTCAATGTTACTCGCAATGACGGGTGCGCCACATGCCTGGGCCTCAATTAATGGCAAACCAAACCCTTCCGTATAAGATGGAAAGACTACTGCGAAACATACATTATATAAGGCAACAACCACTTCTGTTGACGGATTTTCTATAAACAATATCCTTGAAGTGAGCCCTGCCTGTTGGATTTTATTTTTCATTTCTTCGCTCGGACCTGCACCTACAAAGACCAGGTTACCGTTCCATTGATCCCTCAGTTTAGCCATCACATCAACTAACACCTTTCTGTTCTTACGTGGCAAATCCGAACCGACATGCATGATAAATGGGGCAGAAATGATATCCCTCAAGTGATGCAAAGTCGACTGGATCGTAGTCTGGTCCAGTATTTTGCATTCACTCTTGTACATATTATGAATGATATTCCAGTGTCTGCTGTCAGTTGATGGAAGAGCAAGTGATAACAATTGCCTGTAAGTATAATTCGAGATGGCGACTACATAGCGGGCAGTAACCAGGTTCTTTCTTATAAGATTTTGAAGTATTTTCCCTGCCCTGGTCGAGTCAGAATGGGCATTTTTTATTCCCATAGAACCCTGGATCGCTAAAACATCATGGCAGGTTATCAACGTCCTCTTTTTAGGGAGAAAGTTCATGTACATTGAATTTGAATGATCGCAGATATGATAATTCGCCTGTTTATCAGTTTTGGATTGCAAAAATCTTCTGAGCAGAATAACAACCGGGAAGATGATCCATTTGTCTACATAACCGAACCACTTGCCTGCCCCAATGCTTGTTGATGAGAAAAAGCGGCCAAATACAGATATCGGAGTCCATACATCTACTGTGTGACCCTGGTTGATCATGCCTTCTTTTGTGGCAACGCAAAACCCATACATGCTGTATTGCTTGTCCGGGGGATAATTACCTATTAAAATGATCTTCATTGAGCAAATTTTTTATTAACAGCACTTATACGTTTTGCCGGAGACAGCAAAAGAGATACTTTTTTTGAGACGAAAAAGAGTATTATATAAATGATAAGCGTCTGGGGCCAGGCGCGGAGGAGATACGAAAATGTATTTACAACGCTTTCAGAAGCCGTTGACAAAGAGAAAAACATAAACGTCAGGGTTATCGGAACCAGGCCCGGCAGGGAGATTATCGTTTTCATCGATATCCCGTCAGAGGACTTCATCCGCAAAACGAATATGTCGAAGCAATAAAATATCGGGATGACACCAATAAACAATATAGCCAGATACCACCAGCCAAAAGAAGCCATGCCCGTGCTTGCAAACTGTCCCGTCCTGAACCCTCCAATCGCATTTGAGCCACCCGCCCTATCAAAAAGATAGTCTCCGAAAGATCCACTGATCACCTGTTCCTTGTCAATTTCAATGTCTAAAGCCTGAAGAACCGGGAGCGGAAAAATCGACCAGATCCTCGCTATCGAATACTCCTGCATCTTTCTGTCAACCTTTCCAATCCTTTCAGATTGCTTCAAACCTTCATCATTGAATTTCAAATTGCAGAAGCGTGCTAAAAATATATTATCGAAGTAATCTTCGTCCCAGTCTACCACTTCCTTTGGCGAAGTTGCTTTAAACCTGGCCAGCATCCTTTCATTCTGAGATACTTCGAGCGTTTGCTCAAGCAGGTCAGTGCCTGATACATCGGCTCTCATACTTCTCACCATAACCATGGCAGTTCCAAGATTCGCTAATGGACCAGTGACAAACCACAACGCGATGAGCCCTGGAACAACAGCTTTCAGATTGAACACCCGCAGGTTAAATTTTCCCAGCAGGAGCCCCAGGAAGTATGCAATACCGGCAGTTGTAAGGCCGGTCATAAATAACGAACGATGATTTCCTCCCACTCCAATGAGGATCAGCAACAAGGTATATAGCACCAACATGAGAACAGGCGCCTTATACTTCTTTTCGCTATAATCAAATAAGCTTCTTAACGGAATGAAATAAGGTGTATAGGCGAAGGGAATGAGAGCCTGAAAAAGTTTAGCTGCACCGCCTCTCTCATGATCTTCAAGGCCGTAACGCGTACCAGTATAATAGGTCCCGATAATCCCGAGCAGTCCAAAAAAACCGATGAGCCACAATTGCAGCGAACCAGGGGCAGTAAAAGCGTTTATTTTGATCAGGGCCTTCTGGGTTAAAGCAAATGAAGCCTGTTTACGCGAACGCATCACCTTATACAACTCGAAAGCCGACAACAAAATCAACAAAGCAAAAAACGAATGGATAAACACCGAATAAGGAAGATCAAGATTGTAGACCAGTGGCTTTTTTTCCAATAAGGTAAATACGCATGGCAGGCAATACTGCGTTAATGAATATCCAAGAATAACTGTTGCAGAGAGTGGGTATCGGTTTAGAGATGGAGCGTTTAAAACGCTCAGCTCAGTAAGTTTCCAGGCTATCAATACACAAACAACTCCGAACAGATTAGCTGCGCTGAAGAAAAAAACGAGCTGACAAAGCGCACTTAATAGTAGTATGATCCACGTCCAACGTTTGAAGTTCGACAGGAACCTGGCTTGCTGACCCGTTACCAGTTCAGGTGCACCATCATTTGCCTGAGCGGCCTTATGTTGATATTGTGACAGAATCATTTTTAATTTGAATTAGCCAGTTTTCGGCCGGTGAATTTTCTCATTATCTGGAAAAGTTGTTTACTGGCAACAGCTGGCAAACTGTTTACAAACCGGGACGCATTAATAAACAGAATTATAGTGGAACTCAACCACCACAGGTATTTGAATTGCGGATATGCCGTAAGCAAAAAGAGCGCTACCCCTGTTACCAGGACCGAACTAACCACTATCCTGAAACTACGGGTCGGCCATCTCAAACCAGCGGCAGCGACCCATTTTAGTGCTATCATCTGAAACAGCACTGCACCAACGGTTTCAGCCAGCAACAGACCCGCGCCTGCACCTGGCAAACCGAACGATGGCACCAAAACTATTATCGATACCAGCACAATTGCAGTTACTATGATGGAGATTAGCACCTGCGGTCTTAGAATATTGTTGCCTTTGATAATAGCTATGGCCGGTTGTGCAATGGAAAAAACCAGCACGGTTTGGGAAAGAATGGCAAATAAGGCAGGATCTAATGCTATTTTCCCTCTTGTCCAAATTTCAAATAATGGCCCGATAAATAGTTGCAGAAAAATAAAGCCTGGTGCTATAATCGCGATGATGATCATCCAGACCATACTAAACGCACTTTCAAAGCGATCCTGATCTTTCCTGTGAATAAACCCCATTAACTCGGGCATCAACGGGTTCATCACGGTATTCAACCCCTGCATCGCAAAGTTTGAAATTGTTCTCGTTGTGGAGAAGGTTGCAAGTGATGCAACGCCCGTAATTGGTGCAAGGAATATCCGGATACCCTGTTGACGCAAGACATCCAGGATCGTGTTAGCTGAAATCGCAGTAGACCTGCCAAGATATTTCATGCCGGTTTTCAATGATGGTTTCTCAAGAACTATGTTTTGTTTGCGAAGCAACCGCTGTAAATCTTTCAGAAAAAACATTGTCAATATTATACTCGCAATAGTTCCGACAACACCGCTCATCACTACACCGCCACCGCATACTACTGCCACCGCTGCAGCTAAGGTATATATTGAAGCCACTGCAGTACTCCACCATGCAACCCTGGGAAAATAACCCGCTGTGTACAGAGAACGCCCGATCAGGCCTGGAATGCTGGAACAGAATAACCAGTTTACCCCTAATGACAATAACAGATAACTTCCTTCAGTTGTAAGTTGCACATTGTCTTCTGTGCTCAGTATGCGCGGAAGGATACCAAATGCGATCAGGCCGATTATCAGAAGTACCTGGAAACAACTAAGTATTATACCGATAACCAGCCCCGACGATAACAGTGTGCTGATCTTCGATTTTTCAGAGGCATCAAGCTTCAGGAATTCGAACTCAACAAAAGTCTGAAATCCGAAGTCGAAAGTGGTGATCAGGGTTATCAATCCCTGAACAATCAGCCAGACACCGAGAGACTCAACGGACCAATAAGAGAGATACAAAGGTATCAATGCAACCTGTGACACGATGGTAAGTAGTATTCGTGCCCAGGATGCTGCGCTCCCCGATATAATTCTCTTTGATACTGACATTTATAAATTAAATACGTTCAGTTGTAATAAAGCCGACTTAAGCCTTGGCTGAATAGTATCCTTTATTGTAGCCCATTTTAGCATACTTGTTTTCATACTTTCGGCTTTTTCCATATCCATTTAAAACAATGTTCAACGGATATTCAGCGAATCTCTGCCTTCTTTGATTCAATTCCTTGTAAACGCGGGTAAAGCTATAGCCTTGTCTCAGTACAAGGATGCTTGTATCCGCATATTTCTGCAGGAGCGTCGCATCAGTGACCAGGGACATAGGAGGCGTATCGATGATGATCACTTCGTACATGCTTTTCAATTGCGCAATCAGCAAAGCCATTGCATGGCTGGAAATGATCTCTGACGGATTTGATGTGAGCCCACCGGCAGTCAACAGGTGATAGTACCCATTAAACTGCGGCACTTCCACGATGAGATCATTCAGGTCAGCTGTTCCTTCTATGATTTCTGAAATACCAGGTGTCGGTTCAAGGTTCAGGCTTTCGGTCAGCCCGGGTTTCCGGAGATCAAGTTCAAGTACAATTGTTTTTTTACGCAAAAGCGCAAAGCTGGCCCCAAGGTTTGATGATACAAAGGTTTTACCCTCGCCAGGTTGAAATGAACTTACCAGTATTGTTTGTATGTGATTTGACGCTGAAGTATGACTGATAGATGTTCGCAAATGTCTTATTTGCTCAGCCAGGATTGACTTGGACCTTGGATTATCGACAAGGCCAGCTCCTTTTTTTGTATGAGATAATGTACCAAGAACAGACATTCCGGTTTGACTTTCCACTTCATCTACATCTCCTACCTTATCATAAAACGTTTCCTTGATTGTCATAATAATGAACGGAATCAAAAGTCCAAGCATCAATGCTGTTCCCCAGATTATACTCTTTTTGGGAGCCACCTGTTTTGATTCCCTAGCCCTGGTAACAATTCTTGAATCTTCAATGTTGGAAGCTCTTGAAATGGATGCTTCTTCTCTTTTCTGAAGTAAGAAGGTATATAGTTCCTCCAGAACATTTTTATTACGGGTTATTTGTAAAAGTTTCTTTTCGAGAATAGGTACATTTTTGATACGGCTATTCAGCTGTTCGTCTTTACTTGATATATCACTCAGAGAAATCTGGTATGATGCCTTTAGATTTTTAACATTCTCCAACAGCCTGGTCCTGATTTCCCGCACTTGTTGCTCGAGGTCCAGCAGCAATGGATTTTTAGGACCTGATTTCAAAACAATTCTTTCTTTCTGCAGCATGAGGCTGTTATGTTTTTCAATCAGGGTCTCGAGTGTTGGCTCCTGGATTCCCAGTGTTGATGGAACTAACTGCGGATTATTTTGGTTTTCCAGTAGATTGTTTTCAAGAGCATTGATGATATTAAGTTGAGTCTGGCTAACGGCCTTCTTCATGTCCACCTCTTCCGAGGCAGCGAGGTATTGTTCTGCATCGGTAGCCAGGTTAGTAACCTTGTTCTGACTCTTGAATTTTTCAACATTATTCTCCACTCCCCGTAATTCCTGCGCAACAGTCATCAGCCTTGTGTCCAGGAACTTGACAGTGTTGTCAGACATCTTATTCTTATCGGACAAGCTGTTTCTGTTATAAGTTTCAATTAAAGATTCAAGGATAGTCACTGCTCTTTCCTGTATGGGATCAGTCATCTCGAGGTTGATGACGGTGGCCATCTTGTTCACTGCATCAACTGAGAGCCTGTCACTATACTTCTTGACTGTGTTGATAGTTTTATCATACTCCACATAATAAACGGCGCTTTCTTCGAATTCGGTAAAATCGACACCTGCCTGGGGCATTATATTATAAGCGATCTCAAAAACCGAATCTATAATCTTCCTTTCGTTTTGCAGGACTGTGTCCGTGTTTGATCCTCTTTTAACAACAAGTTTGGCACCATCGGTGATTATCTCCCATTTCCCGGCGAACTCCTTCTTGTTTGCATCTATACGGCGGGTAACGAAAGGTGCATCGATGGATTGGATTTCCTTGTCAACGAAAGATGTCTTTTTAGAAATCTTTAGGTTGAGGTTTAAATCCCTGACTACAGATTCCATTAAATCGTAGCTCTTGAGAATCTCTATTTCGTTTTCCACCAGTTTGTTATTCGCACCGATGCCTATTTCGTTCAACATGGTCGAATTGATCAGGGATGGACCTTTTTTATCATCCTTGATCATCACCGAGGCTGAAGCACTATAAATAGGTGTCGTAACCTTCTGATAGAAATAAGCACATGCGAAAGCCAATCCTAAACATATTAGAAATAGCGGCCAGTAACGAAGTACGGTCTTGATACGATCTTTGACATTTACTTGTTCAACTGACTGGAGAAGCATTTCCCTGTCGTTTTTTGGGTTATCCATTTCGGTAAATTTAATTTAATGTCAAAATAATGGCGACAATTGAGGCGAGACTGGTAACAATGGGTACCCAGATGCTGGCCTGTGTTCCTGCCAGTCCTTTATTTTTATTTGGCTGGATATATACAATGTCATTTTGCTTCAATTGAAAAAACGGGGACTTAAGGCTGGACGAATTGTTGAAATCCAACACAGCAACCTGCGTTTTGCCATCAGGAAGTCTTCTCAAAACCTTCACGTTTTTGCGGATACCATATATCGTCATATCGCCCGAAGCACCAACCGCCTCAAGAACATTGATCCGCTCCCCGTTTACAGGTATTACCAGCGGTTTGGTAACCTCTCCGATAACAGTTACTTTGAAATTTACCAGTTTCACTGAAACCACCACGTCTTTCAGGTATTCACGAAGCTTACTGGTTAGTGTGTCTTTTACAACTGCTGTACTCATACCTGCAACATACAGGTCTCCTAAAACGGGAATGGTAACGAAGCCCTTATCATTTATCCTGTATGCTTGTCCCTGCTGCTTAAACCTTATGTAGCTGTCCTGTGCTTCAGGGGTAGGATTGTTATTAGGGCTGAGATTGAAAAACTGGGCTGCTTCAGGAGACGAAGAGTTAATATTTATCTCAATTTCATCATCAGACTCCAGAATTAATGGACGATAACTAAGTGTTGACACTGTGTCAAGTGCTTTAACATCTGCCAGATCTTTAAAATAAGGTAGCTGTTTGGAGTTCGCGCATGAAAAGAATGTAAAAACTGATAACGCTAATAATCCGGTCTTTAATGGCCGTAACAAATTCATATAATAATATTTAACCAGAATGATTGATCTATTTGATCAGTGTTGGAATCGGATATTCCCCAGTTTGTGATTTTGGGTTACCCATTTTGTGAAATTGGATTACCCAATTTGTGAAATTGGGTTACCCGGTATG
Source organism: Flavitalea antarctica (assembly GCF_054461535.1). Lineage (NCBI taxonomy): Bacteria > Pseudomonadati > Bacteroidota > Chitinophagia > Chitinophagales > Chitinophagaceae > Flavitalea > Flavitalea antarctica. The sequence continues at coordinate 4,034 of NZ_JBTLQG010000039.1, read as the reverse complement.
TGAAATTGGAATACTCAGTTTTAGAAACTGCCAGGAACTCCCACCTCAACTATTCCACATTTAAGTCAGAAGCTCCCTATACGCAAAACTCCTGCTAGAATCTTTTTTTGATGTTATTGTTTCGACAAATTTTGAAAAGCTGGCGTTTGATGGGCCGGATAATTTGTGCTGTAACGCTTATCTGGCGGGCAATTGTCAGGAATGTGTGAAATCAGGTAAGAGGTGGTTTTCAATTTGCGATTGCATGGCTCCGCCGAGTCCACTCACAGAAGATGGATCACATTTAACAGCGAAACGTTAGTAGATTTTTTTACACAGGAAACAATCAGGAGGTGCTCAGATCGATACGAGCCTGGACGCAGTAATACTGAAAATAAAATCTGCGGATTCAGAGCCTTAATCTGAAAAATGTAAAACTACGCTTTAATGCCTAAAGTAAAAAACATCAGCTCTGGTTTTTTGCATATATCATGGTAAGTGGTGATTTATTAACACTAATGAAGCGTATATGTTAAACTGTTATAAAACTTAAGATTGGCATTATTTTGCAACTACTCAAGGTGAAGGGCAGACGAAGTAGTGACTCACAATTTGTATACAATCTTTTATTGACTAACTGCTGATGAGCATATTACATAACAATAAATTAATTCAGACATGACTCACCTACACGTACTTAATATTATTTTGCAGCTGTCCATTAACGTTAAAAAGGCTTTTATATTTATTTTTATAATCTGAGAAAATTAAACACGAAATATTTTGTAGCACGAATCTTGCAATAATCCCGTAGATTTGCACATCTGCGTGAATCCATCCCACCGAAGAACTATTTGATGTCATTGTCCTGCCGCCGATTGTAAGTCTAAATTTTCGAACCTTTTCCATTGGTAAAACGAATGCTAGCCAGCGCCATTATGTAAGTGGACTTGGCGGAGCAATGCTCATGAAACCCATTTGGAGCCACACCTTAACAGACAAAACAACCAACATGAGCGAAAAAAAATGGCATGCAGTTTACACCAAGGTCCGGTGGGAAAAGAAAGTCGCTGACATTCTTTCCAAGCGTAACATCGAAAACTACTGTCCAATAAACCGTGTGGTTAAACAGTGGTCAGATAGGAAAAAGACAATCTTAGAGCCTCTTTTTACAAGTTATGTATTTGTAAGAGTGACGGCTGCTGAACATATACAACTTCTCCGTACGGATGGAGTCATCAATCTCGTCTACTGGCTGGGGAAACCTGCAGTGATCAGAGATCACGAAATTGAAATGATTCAAAGGTTTCTGAGTGAACACAATGAAGTTTCACTGGAAAAAATTCATGTGAACGTTAATGATCTTGTAAGAGTTATCAGCGGACCGCTGATGAATCACGAAGGTCATGTGGTCGCGGTAAAAAGCAACACGGTAAAAATCATATTGCCGTCGCTTGGCTTTGCCATGTCTGCTGAAGTGGAAATCGGGAAAGTTGAAATTGCCCGGGAAAGATATAGTTATTTTGGCCTTGAGTCATCGCGCATGAGCACCAGCTAAGTCTGCATCAAATCCAATATTTTTAACAGGTCAGTATTATTATGACCTCCGATAACGCCTGCTTGTTATATTATACCACCCGTCCTGACTGGGTGGTTTCATTATTCACAGTTACAGCCTCACGGTTTCTCTGTCTTGTTGAAAACAAGACTTTTGCTTTGCCATATGATTGTTTATAAGCCAGGCTCTGTTTAGTTAGCCTTGTCGGTCATCCGGTAAAGAATACAAATCCTACACAATGAATCAAAATTTAGCATTACTCGTTCGAATGATATTTGGTTTCCTGGATCTCCTGGTTCTTAATACCATTTTCTTTCTCATGAAGTGGTACTTCGTAGAAACGGCTGCGTTGACAACACACCAGGAATATTATCCTTTATGGATTACTGCAAATTTAGGATGGTTAATATGTGCAGGTATGCATCGACTTTATGACCCGGCGACAACGAACAGTTTTGAAGCATTTGTAAGCAGGACTTTCCAGACCTATATCTTTTTCCTGATCCTTACGCTTACCTACCTGTATTTTGCCAGGCAGCTTTATATATCCAGGATTTTTGTCAGTGCTTTTATTGTTGCTTTTCCGCTGAGCCTACTGCTCAACAGGATGTTTTATCTGATTACGTGGATGCGTTTCAAACATACTGAACTGGTCGTAAAAAGGGTTATGATCATCGGATACAATGAACTTGGAAAAAAGATAGCAACCTACCTTGAGAAAAATAATACCCAGATGAAGCTCGTAGGTTACTGTGAGGACTATAAAAATATTAAGGAACTATCAAATTATCCAATCCTGGATACCCTCAGTAACGCGTTGATTGCATCAAGAGAATATCGCATCTCTGAAATTTATTCTACTATTCTGCCTGAGCATGACCATAGAATCTACGACCTTATGCAGTCAGCTGACCAGGCATGTATTCGTTTCAAACTCGTGCCCGACCTTGGGATTTATGTTAACAGACCGATGCATCTGAATTATGTATCCGGAATGCCGATACTATCTGCCAGGACAGAGCCCCTGGAAGATATTACCAACAGGATCAGGAAAAGACTGTTTGATATCGTCTTCGCAAGTTTTGCCGTGATTTTCGTATTAAGCTGGCTCTTCCCGCTCATCGCATTATTTATCTGGCTGGAATCAAGAGGTCCTATCTTCTTCGTTCAAAAAAGATCGGGACTAAACAATGAGCCATTCAATTGTATTAAGTTCCGCAGCATGAAGGTGAATCAGCATGCAAACCTGGTACAGGCGAGCAGAGATGACGAAAGATTTACGCGTGTGGGAAGATTTCTAAGAAAAACTAACCTGGATGAATTCCCACAGTTTATCAATGTGCTTAAGGGTGAGATGAGTATTGTCGGTCCCCGGCCACATATGCTTAAACACACTGAAGATTATTCAGCGATAATCAGTCGTTATATGATCCGCCAGTTTGTGAAACCGGGAATTACAGGCTGGGCGCAGGTAAGAGGATTCAGGGGAGAAACGCGCCGGATAGAAGATATGGAAGGAAGAGTGAACCACGACATTTGGTACATGGAGAACTGGAGCCTTTTATTGGATCTGAAAATAATAGTACTAACCGGCTACAATATTTTTAAGGGAGACAAGAACGCATTTTGACGTGACTTGACCGATCACATGAAATTCTGAATGTGATTCAGATCTCATTTCGAAAGTACATCACATTAAGTTCTGTAGGCATCACGTTCAGCAGACATCACATTCCGAAGTCATTGCGTTCCGAAGACATCAAACTCCGAAGACATGGCGTTCCGAAGGCATCACGTTCCTTAGGCATTACGTTCCGAAGTAATTACGTTCCGCAGACATCACATTCCGAAGGCATTACATTCCAAAGACATTACATTCCGAAGACATCAAGTTCCGAAGGCATCACGTTCCTAAGCCATCAGGTTCCGAAGGCATCATGTCGCGTAGGGCATCTCACACCGAAGGGACAAGTATTACGTATAAATGCGAGAAAGGATAAAAATTTTTAATAGTGTGTTGACCTTGTTCTCAGATGAGATTCACGTTACATACTGATGGAACCCCTTGAGTTAAGAAGACTTTCGCGTTACATATTCATCATATGCTGGTGATCTGCGTTCTGCAAAAGGAACCTAATTCTCGATTTAGTTGAAGTGCCCGTTTTGTTCTTAGGATTTACTTATGTTCCTGATCTTTCCTAACATATGTTTAGGAGACAGAACTGCAGAAACTGCGACCTGCCAGGCAAAATTAAGATAGTGCCTTGACATCAATGAGTATCCTGCGTTCCTGAAGAAAATCTGTGAGTAATTATACATCTTCCTGTTTACTCGTACAACCAAAGGATTTTTACTTCTTTGTTTTTGGAACTCCTGGAAGCTGATCTCCGGAATCTTAGTCTGGCGGGCTTTTAAACATTGAATAACCCAACCGGTTACATCATAAACATGTATAGGATTCCGGGTAGTTATTGCCGATGGATGAAGGCGATATTTC
>NZ_JBTLQG010000038.1:0-50352 GCF_054461535.1 Flavitalea antarctica | reverse complement strand
TGTTGATCCCCGCCCCGGCAAGTGATATGATGTTCACCTGGTTGCCGATAGCTGCCTGGATCTCTTCGACCTTATGTTGATTATTTGTTGCAAAAATTATCGACTGCATAGGTTATACGGAGAACATTTTTTTAAGACAGTCCCAAAGTTGCTTTTTCAGACCTTTTGCTGTTTCAGTGTCCGGCAACAGAGAATCTATAGCCGGTATATTGAGAAAATAACAAGCCTCGAACAATTGTGGCCGGAGGGGGGGGAAATTTAAGGGAAGGCCTATTTCAGCGGGCTCCACCCCAAAAAGTAAAACAAAGGCGGGATTAAGTTGTTTTTTCAGCTTTGCCATAGACACGCCACCTGAGGCATCATTCAAAATGGCTACATCACCAAGGTTTAGTTTGCAGGCAGAAAGTATTTTGATCAGAAACTGCAGATGTTCTTCAGGAATGTAAGGATCATCCTTATACCTGGCGATGATCGAAACCTTCTTCTGATTTTTCCCCAGGTACCGGTAAACTTCATCCGGGGAAGGCTGGGTAGTCGCCGTCGCTGAAGGCAGGTCGGGCGTATTGGCTGGCGACACCCGTGTTCTGGTGACCGAGCCTTCGGTAGTGTTGTTTGAGCCTCCGATTGTGGCCGTTGAACCGTCGATTGCGGTGGTGACTTCCGTTTTGGTTGGCGATACGCCGGTCTTTGCCGCTGAGACGGTGGTTATGGAACCGGCGAATAGGTCGGCAATCACAAAATCGGGTAATATAACATCCTTAAAAGACATATCTGGATTGATTATTCCGGCGCTTCTTTGTATTTAACTAACAATTGTTAGTTGAAAACAGGCTGGATTTTTTGCAGGGCCGAAGTTTGTTTGTTTCTTTGTAACCACAAAAATAATTACTTTATGATCGCTGCTCAAAGGTTTCCGGTAACCAGGATTGAACGGAGTAAACTGAATGATACGTCGCTGGAGAACATTCCTTTTGGCAAATATTTCACCGATTACATGCTCGAAGCTGATTACGAAGGTGGTCAGTGGACAAATGTTGAAATTAAGCCATATCAGCCTCTTGTATTACATCCTTCCCTTGCTGCTTTGCATTACGGTCAGTCTATATTCGAGGGAATAAAAGCGTACAGGCTCCAGAATGGAGACATATCTATATTCAGACCGATGGATAACTTCAGGAGGTTCAACATCTCGGCTGAAAGGATGCAGATGCCAACTGTACCTGCAGAAATCTTTATAGAAGGGATGCGTCAGCTGATCGCGCTTGACAGTAACTGGATCCCGGACAAGAAGGATCACGCACTTTATATAAGGCCATTTATGTTTTCATCGGATGAAGTGATCGGGGTGAAGCCATCCGAAACCTATAAATTCCTGATACTGCTTAGCCCAACCGGGCCATATTATGCAGATCCAATGCGGATTTATGTGGAGGAGAATTATACCAGGGCGGCTCCGGGCGGGGTAGGGTTCGCGAAAGTGGCCGGTAATTATGGTGGAAGTATGCTCGCTACCGCCGAGGCAAAGAAAAAAGGTTATGACCAGGTGCTCTGGACCGATGCGTTTGAACACAAATATGTGCAGGAGATCGGGACAATGAACGTGTTTTTTATCATTGGGAACAAGGCTTGTACCCCGGACCTGGAAAACAGCACCATCCTGGCGGGCGTAACCCGCGACAGTGCCATAAAGGTGTTGACAGCTATGGGTTACGAGGTAGAGGAGCGCCCGATAAACATCGATGAGATCTGCGAAGCATATACAGCCGGTACTTTGAAGGAGGTTTTTGGCACCGGTACCGCCGCAACCATTTCCATGATCCGTGAACTTCGCTATAAAGATTTCGTAATGCATTTCCAGGAAGAAAACTGGGTTGCTGGCCCGGGGCTTAAAAAACAGCTGGACGCTATCCGCGAAGGAAGAACCGAAGACCCATATGGTTGGTTATTAAAAGTTTGAGAAATGTGGAGAAGAGGTGGGAATTAATTTATTTGGATTTTTTTAAGCTTGTTTTCAATTTTTAGATAAAAGTCATTACCTTTGCCCTCCCAAATTTAAAAGGTTCAGAATGCCTACTATTCAACAATTGGTAAGAAAAGGAAGAGAGATAATTAAAGCGAAAAGTAAGTCCAGGGCACTGGATTCCTGTCCGTTCCGGAGAGGGGTGTGCACCAGGGTTTATACTACAACGCCTAAAAAGCCAAACTCGGCGCTCCGTAAGGTGGCGAAGGTACGTTTGACTAATAAGGTTGAGGTGATCGCCTATATCCCCGGTGAAGGTCACAACTTGCAGGAACACTCTATCGTATTGGTGAGAGGTGGTCGTGTGAAAGATTTACCAGGTGTGCGTTATCACATTGTTCGTGGTAGTCTGGATACTGCCGGTGTAAAAGACCGTAAACAAAGTCGCTCCAAGTATGGTACTAAGCGCGAAAAAGCTAAAAAATAATAAAGCAATTACAATCATTTATAGATGAGGAAGACTAAAGCCAAAAAAATCGCCCCTGCACCTGATGCAAGATACAGCGATGCCCTTGTGAGCCGTTTTGTCAATAATCTGATGTGGCAGGGTAAAAAGAACACTGCCTTCAACATATTTTACGATGCAATGGATCGCGTTTCCAAACAAACCGGTGAAAACGGTTATGAAATCTGGAAAAAGGCGCTAACCAATGTTACACCTGCAGTAGAAGTAAGAAGCCGCCGTATTGGTGGTGCAACTTTCCAGATCCCTTCAGAGGTTCGTGCAGATCGCAAGATTTCCCTCAGTATCAAATGGTTGATACGTTACAGCCGCGACAGGAATGGCCGTAGCATGGCAGAAAAATTATCCCAGGAGATAGTTGCCGCCAGCAAAGGTGAAGGTGGAGCTTTCAAAAAGAAAGAAGACACACACCGTATGGCTGAAGCCAACAAGGCTTTCGCTCACTTCCGTGTCTAATAAGACAGGTTGTTTTACAAATATCAGGTCACACCTTATTATATACAGCCATCCCGCACGTGCGGGATGGCTTTTTCAATTTTAACAGCCATCCCGGGAATTTCAGTAGACAGCCCGGACCCAATTTCTCACAAGTGATGGTCGAATTTTCCGCAAAAGTCCATTTGCGGTACACTTATTCCGCAGTTTGCCCCGCGTATTATTACCCAAGCACCGTAAATTCTGCAGAACATATTTTGTGTGTAAAGGGGCCACTTTCCCATCTAGATTCAACCGTCCATCGCCTTTAATCGTCTGATAATCAAGATGAGTGTGCTCGTTATAGCAGACAGTCTGTAGCTAAATCTACTCGAAAACACTTATCGGCATAATTGGCCCAATCGTCGAAAACAGGGGGAATCCACTTGCACCCACCGTAATTTTACTTTTCCTTTACACTGTATTTGTTCTATCCGTAATCCTTAGAATGCACGTTATGAAACTTGATCTCTACCCTAAAAAAGGCTTTAGCCTTTTCCTCTTCCTTCACCTGCTGTTTGTGGTTTGTGCCACGGCGCAGGATTGTTCAACCCTTACCGCTACATATAGCACAACCGAGTCAAGATGTATCGCTACCGGTACGATTGCAGTTGTTGCCAGCGGAGGTTCCGGCAATTATAATTATAAAGTCAGCGGACCTGTTACCACTTCATTCACCTCATCATCTATAATATCGGGTTTGCCGGCGGGTAGTTACCTGGTAACTGTGAGGGATGTAACCAGTGGCTGTGTGTTTGAAACGAGCAATATCGTTGTTGCGGGTTCCTACAGCGATCCGAGATTCAATATCGCCCAGACAGATGTCACCTGTATCAATGGTAACGACGGTACAATTACAGTAACAAATCTTGAAAATGGCCGTAATCCATTTTCATTTTCTATTGTAGCCCCGTCTGCCAGCAACATTGGAACAACAAACAGTACAGGAACATTCACCAACCTGGTTCCGGGTGATTATTCAATTCAGTTAAGGGATTCATGTGGCGGTATGCAAACAAGGAGAGTAAGCGTACTTAATTACAACTGGTTTTTTGATGGCACCAGCATAACCACAGTTAACTGTGATGAGGCTGATGTTGTTATCAACCTTAAGGATAATAAAGGAAACACTAACCTTTCCGGAACAGCGTTCAACGGTTTTCAATATGGCATTATCCGTGGCGCGGGTGATACATCATGGTCATCTACAAGAACCTTCCGTGTTTATAAGGGCACACTTCGTTCACTGGTCATCGTGGCTAAAGATCTTTGTGGTGTTTATCGTTATACTGGCTGGACAGAAACTGTTCGTCCGGTGGTAGGTAATACAGTAGCTATTTCAGGCCAGAACTGTAGCAGTTTTAATGCCGCGATCGCTACACCCGGAAACCTGACTGACCCCCTGTATTGTTTGTATAGAACCAGTCCCAGCGCGCTTATCTCCTGTAATACAACCGGTAGCTTTACGGGCGTGCCTTATGGTTCGTACCGCATTACGGTTAGGGATGATTGTTATGACACTACGATTACAAGAACATTCACAGTAGCACAGCCGGTCCCTTCTGTTAATGCTAATGTTACGGTATCAAATTATGCGTGTAACTCATTTACTGCTACAGTTGGTGGCCAGGTAAACCTGAATTCTCCGAATTTCTGCCTGTACGACAGCACCAACACTTTGGTAGGTTGTAATTCTAACGGTGTATTTGCGAATATTCCTTATGGACGTTATTCTATAGTTACTACGGACGGGTGTACTGGTACAGTGTTCACACGCAACTTTGCAGCGGTACCATTGGTTCCCGTTGTAGGGGCAGTTTCCGCTACAGGTCTGGGATGTAGCACATTTAATATTACGATGGGTTCGGGATCGAACCTGAATTCACCTTCGTATTGTTTGTACGACAACTCAGGAAACCTGGTAGCCTGTAATACCACCGGAAACTTTGCCGGAATTGCCTACGGTAATTATTGTGTTCGCTATACCAGCGCATGTTATGATACGGTGATTTCACGTTGTATTGGTGCTTCAAGACCAGTGCCAACGACGGTAACTAGTCCCGCGATATCAAACCAGCTTTGTACAACTTTTTCAGCCGGATTCAATGGAACAAATCTTAATAACCCTTCCTTTTGTTTATATAATAGCAGTAATGTCCTGGTGGCTTGCCAGCCTTCAGGTTTGTTTCACAACCTGTCTTATGGCAGCTATACATTAAGGGTCGTAAATAACGCCGGTTGTTATGACACTACTATTGAAAGAAACTTCACCGTGAACCGGCCGATACCTGTGGGTGGAACGACATCGATCAGCAACAGGACTTGTACAGGTTTCCAGGTTAATACATCTGCCGGAACTTACCTGACTTCACCACAGTATTGTGTTTATGACAATCTGAATAACCAGGTTGCATGTAACACCAGCGGTACTTTCACTCTTCCTTACGGAAGCTATCAGATGCGTATCGTCAATAGCTGTTATGATACAACTATAATAAGACCTTTCACTGCATCACTGATCCCGACTGATCTTTCTGTAAGCTCAACTGCAAGTTGCAATATCGGGTTCACTACACTACAAGTAAATTTTTCTGCAGGTGTAGCACCGTACAATGTGCAGGTGTATAACCAATGGGGTGCATTGATGAGTACTGTAGCTTCTTCAACAGCTGCTATCACAATCAACGGCCTGGCTGCTTTACCTTCAGGTCAGCATTACAAAGTTGTTGGTACAGATAATTGCGGTGGAAAAGATTCAATGAACATTATCCCTACGGCAAGCTGGTTAAACAAAAGCATTCTTACTAACTCAAAATGTCCCAGTGGTGTCTGGCAGAATGGTAGCGGAGATATCGTGGTCACAGCCTCTTCGAGCTTTGGAAGTGTAACACCTGTAATTATCAGGAAAAACGGGGCAGTAACAAGCCTTACTCACTCAACCAGTACTCCTGGTAACTATACCTTCAGCAACATGGAACCTGCAACATATGTAGTTGAGTATACCATTCCAACCTGTTCAAACAAACTGTATGACACCTTCCAGTTGCAACCCTATTCTTTCCCAACTTTAATGCAGTCTGCAGCTTACCAGTGTGATAATAACAGCTTTAGTGTGGGTGCTGCAGTAACTGGTGGAGTAGCTCCATTCACTTACGAGGTGATAGGATCTATGCCTTCATCGCCAAGTATCCTCGCAGCTCCGCAACTGAGCCCGGTATTCGGGGTAAATAATGGCACCGTTTATTCATTGATACGTCTTCGTTCAGTTGACGCCTGCGGAAATGCAACCCTGAATGATGTGAGCATCCGTCCATTGGCCAACGTAATTGTTACTGCAACTTCAAACTGTATGTATAATAATGTAACGCTGAACGTGGATTCAATTGCAAACGCTAATTATCAGTGGTACAAGTTCAACGGCGCGGGAGATTCTACCCTGGTTGGAACAGGCATCAGCTATAACATTCCTGAACTGCTTCCTTCTGATACTGGCCGATATGTGTCAAAAATGCTTGTCAACAGCGGTTGTCTTACAAAACTCACTTATTTCCGCATGGATGGTGGATGTGGTGGAATGATACTGGCTTCAAAAGTTAGCCTTACCGGTAAAACAGTGACAGGTGGTCACCAGTTAACATGGGTTGCCAGCAATGAAGATGATACAAAAGAGTACCAGGTTGAAAGAAGCACAGCAAAAGATGGTGACTTCAAACAGATTGGTAAAGTAAGTGCAAAAAAACAAGGCCAGAACATGTACATCTATACCGATAACCAGCCTGCACAAGGTGTGTCTTACTATCGTGTTAAGATCATCACTAAAAATAACAGGTCAATACTTACCAATACGGTTTCATTCAAATCTGCATCATCAGCAAAGGTGTCTGTGTTCCCTAATCCTGTGAGGGATCTGATGAACGTCAGCATCAAAAACAAGGAGTACGAAACCCTGAAGCTTTCCCTTTACAGCGCCTCAGGACAGATCATCTACGAATCAACTCATCAGAATGTACTGAACACAACACTGCAATACAGGAGGCCGGCCTCAGTAAAACCGGGTGTTTATGTACTTAAAATAAATAACCTCAAGACGGGAGAGATCAGTTCTTACAAGGTTATGTTTGAATAGTTACATGTTTCTTTGATTACGGCACGGGGGCCTCGCGGTAAGCGGGGCTTTCGTGTGCCCGGGAGGACCTGTAAATGAACGGCCCGACAGAGGACATTGATAGGCAATTACAGTGAGGTTGAAATTGGGGGCAACCAGGCGAATAAACTGTTGATTCTCAACTTAGCCATAGGAAAGTTAAATGATAGGAGGATATATTGAACCTTCTCATTACAATTCCAGTCATTTTACGTAACTTTGCGCTCCAAAATTCAGGGATATTTTGTCCCTGGTTCAAAATTAAAAGTAAATAACCAAGTCATGGGAGACTTAAGATTTCAACGAAACTTTGGTATTGCGGCTCACATCGATGCCGGTAAAACTACCACAACTGAACGTATCCTTTACTACACAGGCGTTAATCACAAGATTGGTGAGGTACATGATGGTGCCGCAACCATGGACTGGATGGCGCAGGAGCAGGAAAGAGGTATTACAATCACTTCAGCAGCAACCACCTGCTTCTGGAACTTCCCTATGGTTCAGGGAAAGAAAGTGCCGGAAACACATCAATATAAATTTAATATTATCGATACCCCAGGACACGTGGACTTTACCGTTGAGGTTGAGCGTTCACTCCGTGTTCTTGACGGATTACTTGCATTATTTTGCGCAGTTTCCGGTGTAGAACCACAGTCTGAAACCGTTTGGCGCCAGGCTAACAAGTACAAGGTTCCCAGGATCGGTTTCGTTAACAAAATGGACCGTGCGGGTGCAGACTTCCTGAACGTGGTAAAACAGGTAAGGGAAATGTTGGGTGCAAAAGCAGTTCCATTGCAACTTCCGATCGGGGCCGAGGACGGTTTCAAGGGAGTTGTGGATCTGATCACCATGAAAGGTATGATCTGGGACGACGCAAGCCAGGGTATGACCTTCAACGAAGTTCCCATTCCCGAAGAAATGAAGGCTGATGTGGAAGAGTGGAGACAACACCTGATTGAGGCCGTTGCCGATTACGACGATAAACTCCTGGAAAAATTCTTTGACGATCCTAATACGATCACAGAAGCCGAAATTCACGAAGCTATCCGTAAAGCAACGATCGATATTTCCATCATCCCGATGATGTGTGGTTCATCTTTCAAAAATAAAGGTGTGCAGACCGCACTGGATGCCATTGTCCGTTATCTCCCCGGACCATTGGATATCGAAGCTGTAACAGGTACGAATCCTGATACCGGCGAAGAGATCACCCGTACCGCAGATCCGAAAGGACCTTTTGCGGCGCTTGCATTCAAGATCATGACCGATCCTTTCGTGGGTCGTCTTGCGTTCTTCCGGGCTTATTCCGGACGACTGGATTCAGGCAGCTATGTGCTTAACACACGTACCGGCAAAAATGAGAGGATCAGCCGTATCATGCAGATGCATGCAAACAAACAACACCCCATCGATTTTATCGAAGCTGGTGATATTGGTGCAGCTGTAGGATTTAAGGATATAAAAACAGGGGATACCCTTTGTAATGAAGATCAGCCGATCGTTCTTGAATCAATGACCTTCCCTGAACCGGTTATTGCGATTGCTATTGAGCCTAAAACTCAGGCAGACGTAGATAAGATGGGTATGGCGATCGCCAAGCTGGTTGAAGAAGATCCGACACTGCGTGTGAACACAGACGAAGAAACTGGTCAGACCATCCTCCAGGGTATGGGTGAACTTCACCTTGAGATCATTGTTGACCGTATGAAACGCGAGTTCAAGGTAGAGATCAACCAGGGTGCACCTCAGGTGGCTTATAAAGAATCTCTGGGTAAAACCATTGAACACCGTGAAACGCTTAAAAAGCAAACCGGTGGTCGTGGTAAGTTCGCCGACATCATTTTTGAGATCGGACCTGCTGATGAAGAGTTCCTGGCTGAAGGAAAAGGCAAATACCAGTTTGTCAATGATATATTCGGTGGATCTATTCCACGTGAGTTTGTTCCTGCCATTCAGAAAGGTTTTGAACAGGCCATGAAAAATGGTGTGTTGGCAAACTACCCGCTCGACAATATGAAGGTTCGTGTGTTTGATGGTAGCTTCCACGCTGTGGATAGTGATGCGATGAGCTTCGAACTTTGTGCAAAACAAGGTTTCCGTGAAGCAGCCCGCAAAGCGAAACCAACATTGCTTGAGCCGATCATGAAAGTGGAGGTATTAACACCGGATCAGTATATGGGTGATGTTACAGGTGACCTTAACCGTCGTCGTGGTATGCTTGAAGGTATGGACAGCAAACATGGAGTACAGGTGATAAAAGCCAAGGTTCCATTGAGCGAAATGTTCGGATACGTAACACAGCTCCGTTCATTGTCATCCGGCCGTGCAACTTCAACAATGGAGTTCAGTCATTACTCACCTGCACCTAACAATATCGCTGAAGAAGTGGTTGCTAAGGTAAAAGGTAAAGCAAAGGTTGACTAAGCATTATTCAGAATAAATTCAAAAAGGGTCGTCTCAATTGCATGAGACGACCCTTTTCCGTTTCTGGCGCCGCCGGATTTATACAATCTTCGACTCGCTTAAACTAATAGCGCAGCAGTGCAGGAAGAAATCGCAATATTAATTTTCAAGAACTTCTTTGGGGGCTTCTTTTGGCTCTTTTTCTCCCCGGTGGCAGGTAAAGCAGCTTATCGTTGCTACGCTGTCCTTACTGGCCTTAAAGTATTTCTTATTGATACGCATTGACATACGCATCATATCGCGGGCAATTTCTTTATGCTCATTTTCATCGCTTGCGAAATCCATCTTCTTCGGATCCGTTTTGCTGGGCGCATGACAAAAATTGCATTTTACTCCCAATGCCGTTTTAAACTCTTTCATCACAATCTCCAATTCATCATTAGTGATATTTTTCTTAAGTACTTTGAGATTCTTGTACTTTGGCTCTTCAGTAAAACTAACAGAACAGAATGCGATAGCAAGAACGACTAACGACAGAACGAGCATTTTTCGGCGCATATAGTTTGGTTTATCTTTTAAATGTACTGAAATACTTCGTTTCGCAAAAACATTCTCCTGCGTGAAGGTCGTGGGAAATTCTCATCACGATTGCTGAAGGCAGGTCGCGTTTTCGGAATGCGCATCACCATTCAGGAATACGCATCACCGCCTCCACAAACTCATCGCAATTCCGGAATACTCATCGCCAGCTCCGAATGCTCATCGCCATCTCCGAATAGTCATCGCCATCTCCCAAGGCTCATAGCGGTCTCCGAATGCTCATCGTCATCCCGGTATCGTCATCAACGAAACGTTTCCTGATTTAGACATTCTGCAACAAACTGTTAATACCATTACATGTCTTAAACTTCAAAATCTGTTTGGCTTCCAATAGGTATAATAAAACTATTGGCAATGAAAAAGAATATCACCCGCCTCTTCCTGGCTACTTCAATGTTGCTTGGAATATCCTGGGCAAGTGAAGCCCAGATTGTAGTAAGAGTAAGACCGACGGTACCGCATGCAAGAGTTTATCCGATGGCTCCTTCACCACGACACATATGGATCGAAGGTGAATGGGTTGGCAGGGGACGCAATTATGTGTGGCAGGATGGATACTGGGCTTTGCCTCGCCGTGGACATCGTTATTCAAGGGGATACTGGAGGGATACCCGTAACGGTTATGTGTGGGTGCCCGGCAACTGGCAGCGCGGGCGGTACTGATCCGTAATATCGTCCCTTTGAAGATATACCCTTCTATTATAAAGGTTACACTTCAGTCATCGTTAAACCCGGCCCGTCCGGGTTTCAACGTTTTATTAAAGTCATTGAAGTAAATTTACACCCAGAGAAAAATTCGAGAAAAACGCTTTTATGTTTAGTAGTCACATCCCCCGGGCCGTAATGTTCCTTGTTATTATGAGCTGCTCTTCGTTGCTGCTTTCCGGACAGGCGAAGTTAACATGGTCGCAATCCGGCGATGGTTATTACCGTATTGAAGCCGGGGAGATTGTACATTACCAGTTGCCATCAGAGACAAAGACGGTCCTGGTAAGCAAAGAGAAACTGAAAACGGACGGAGGAAGCAAAAGCGTGGTTCCATATTCTTTTTCGTTTTCGGCTGATATGGACAAGGTGCTCATCTTTACAAATACCAGGAAAGTGTGGAGACTCAATACCCGGGGTGATTACTGGGTGCTGGATATGAAAACCGGGAAGCTCAGAAAATTGGGTGCGGGCCGACCCGCCGCTTCCCTGATGTTTGCGAAGTTTTCACCCGACGCCAGGATGGTTGCTTATGTAAGTGAATACAACCTGTATGCTGAAGAAGTGGCAACGGGAAAAGTAATTCCCCTGACAACTGATGGCCATCGTAAGCTTATCAACGGCACATTCGACTGGGTGTATGAAGAAGAATTTTATTGCAGGGACGGATTCCGATGGAGTCCTGACAGCCGGCGCATCGCTTACTGGCAGATAGATGCGAGAGGCACCAAAGATTACCTCATGGTAAATAACACCGACTCGCTGTATCCATTCGCAGTGCCGGTGGAATACCCGATTTCCGGTGAACCGCCATCGCCGTTCAGGATCGGGGTAGTGGACGTTGCCACTGGCGGAAACAAATTCATGAATCTGCAGACGGATCCCAAACTGGGTTCCTACCTGCCAAGGATGGAGTGGGCAGCCAACAGCCGCGAATTGATTATGCAGCACCTTAACCGCAGGCAAAACGATTCAAAGCTGCTGCTCTGTGATGTTACAACCGGTGAACCTTCGGTAATCTACGAGGAAAAAGATGCCGCCTGGATAGATATACAGCCTTCCTGGGATAGTGATTATATCTGGGGTGGATGGGATTGGATCAACCAGGGGAGGGAATTTTTGTGGGCGAGCGAGAAGGACGGCTGGCGGCATATTTACCGGCTGAGCCGCGACGGAAAAAAGGAAACACTTATCACGGGCGGAAACTACGACGTGATAGATATAGCCGGGATAAACGAAAAAGCCGGCTTTTTGTACTTTACGGCTTCGCCAGACAATGCTACCCAAAGCTATCTGTACCGGACCCGGCTTGACGGAAAAGGTAAACTTCAGCGGGTCACCCCGATGAACCAGCCGGGAACTCACAGCTATACCATCGCTCCGGGTGCTGCCTTTGCCCTTCATAACTTCTCCAATCATTATACCGCCCCCGTCCGCGAAATTATCAACATACCAGATCACCAGGGTATCAGGTCCCAGAACAAAGTCGACCTCGCGCTGAGGAAAACAGATAGCGCCGCGGCTAAAACGACATTTTTCAGGATCAGGACAGCCGAGGGGGTCGAAATGGACGGATGGATGGTGAAGCCACGGAATTTCGATCAATCAAAAAAATACCCTGTGGTATTTTTTGTCTACACCGAACCCGCCGGCCAGAATGTCCGGGATGAGTATGGGGTTGGCAATAACTGGCTCTATAAGGGAGACATGGCGGCGGACGGTTATATCTATATCAGCATTGACAACCGGGGTACACCGGTACCGAAAGGCAGTGCATGGCGTAAGTCGGTGTACCGGAAAATCGGCCGCCTGAACATCAGCGACCAGGCAAGTGCCGCCAGGGAAGTCCTGAAATGGCCATTTGTAGATTCGTCCAGGATAGCTGTCTGGGGGTGGAGCGGGGGAGGCACCGCCACCCTTAACCTGATGTTCCAGTATCCCGGTATTTATAAAACCGGTATTGCTGTGGCCGCAGTCGCTGACCAGCGTACCTATGACAATATTTACCAGGAACGATACATGGGTCTCCCCCAGGAAAATCCGGAAGATTTCAGGGATGGTTCACCTGTCACCCATGCCTCGAAGCTAAAGGGCAACCTGCTGTATATTCATGGCACCGGTGATGATAATGTGCATTATAATAACGCAGAAAAGCTTATTAACGAACTGATTAAACATAACCGCCAGTTCCAGCTGATGGCTTACCCTAACAGGACCCACAGCATTGCTGAGGGGCAGGGCACAGGTATACATCTTTCCACATTGTATACCGAATACCTGCGTAAACATTGTCCGCCGGGCCCAAGATAATAAAGGAGATTTTTGTAAAAAGTTGCAGATTTCTTTTGCCGATAACAAAACAGCCATTACCTTTGCACTCCCAATTAAAAATTGGATTTAGGCATATGTCTCAGAGAATCAGAATAAAATTACAGTCTTACGATCACAACCTGGTAGATAAATCTGCCGAGAAGATCGTCAAAACAGTGCGTACAACAGGCGCGGTAGTTACAGGACCTATTCCTTTACCTACACGTAAAAAGATTTTTACGGTTCTGCGTTCTCCGCACGTAAACAAGAAGAGTCGTGAGCAGTTCCAGTTATGCACGCACAAGCGTTTGCTGGACATTTATACTTCGTCTTCACGTACAGTAGATGCGCTTAGTAAGCTGGATCTGCCTAGTGGTGTTGATGTTGAGATCAAAGCTTGATGATTGATGAGCCCTGTCAGGGTTATTAAATACTGACGGGGTTTTTCTATAAAAGAAGTTCTTTCAATCCTATCTGTAAACAGAGCAATCTTAAAACAGCGCTGGGAGAGGGTAACTGGAAACAGGAGCCTGGTAAACAACATTAACATATGAACTAGCCCTTCGAGGTTAGTTTACCGTCGGTACTTCCTCTCCCACAAGTGGGAAAACCGGAAAAGGTCGGCGGCAAACGGGGATTGAAGTTGCCAATGATTGCAAGGCAGTCATTTTGCGAATGTCTCTTCAACCTTTCGAAGGCACAAATTGTACTAACAATGAAAGGAATTATTGGCAAAAAAATTGGGATGACCAGCATCTTCGGCCCCGATGGTAAGCAGACTCCCTGCACCATTATTGAAGCGGGTCCTAATGTAGTGACCCAGGTAAAAACTACAGAATCCGACGGATACAACGCTATCCAGTTAGCATTCGGCGATAAGAACGAGAAACACACAATCTCTGCCGAAAAAAATCACTTCGCTAAAGCCAATACAGCAGCAAAAAAGTTTGTAAAAGAATTTCGCGATTATTCTCTTGAGAAAGCGCTCGGTGAAACCATCACTGTAGACATTTTCGCAGAAGGAGATAAAGTAGAAATCGTTGGAACCACTAAAGGAAAAGGTTTCCAGGGTGTTGTTAAGCGCCATGGATTTTCCGGTGTAGGTGGTCAGTCCCACGGTCAGCATGACCGTTCAAGGGCTCCCGGTTCTATCGGTAACTCTTCTGATGCTTCCCGTGTATTCAAGGGTATGCGTATGGCCGGCCGCATGGGCGGTGACCGTGTAAAGGTTAAAGGACTGAAAGTCGTTAAGATCTTTACTGAAAAGAATTACTTACTGGTTACCGGCTCGGTTCCTGGTCATAATGGATCAATTGTCTTAATTCAGAAATAATAGGATACGATGCAAGTAGATGTATTAAATATAAAAGGTGAAAAATCGGGACGCTCTGTTGAGTTGCCTGATGAAATATTCGGTCTTGAGCCGAACGATCACGTAATCTATCTGGCAGTTAAACAGCATCTCGCTGCTCAACGCCAGGGAACGCATAAAGTGAAGACACGTCTTGAAGTTAAAGGTTCCAGCAAAAAACTTCACCGCCAGAAAGGTACCGGTGGTGCCCGTAAAGGTAATCTCCGCAGTCCTTTGAACAAGGGTGGTGGTACTATCTTCGGACCAAAACCCCGCGATTATGATTTCAAACTTAACCGTAAGGTTAAGGATCTTGCAAAGATGGGTGCACTGTCTTACAAAGCCAAGGCAAACGCCATCATGATCGTTGAGGATATCAATTTGGAAGTTCCAAAGACCAAAGAAATTCTCGGAATTCTGAAAGGACTTAACATCGCTTCAAAGAAGTTGTTGTTTGTCTACCCCGAAGATAACGATAACCTGTTCCTGAGTGTACGTAACATTCCTAAGGTGAATGGTACTTTACTCGCAGATATCAATACTTACGATCTTATCAATGCGGATGTGTTGGTTTTGACTGAAAGTACAGCAAAAATTTTCGCTGAAGACGAAGCTGAAGTTGTAGCATAAATAGTCCCGTCCCTCATATGTGGGATGTGGCAACAATTATAAATTTTCAAATAGAGTGTTATATGAGACTCGCAGAAGTTCTGGTTAAACCAATCGTTACTGAAAAAAGCAATAAGCTTTCTGACAGCAGCCGCACATACGCTTTCCGTGTTGCACGGAAATCAAACAAACTCGAGATCAAAAAAGCGATCGAAGAGTTTTACGGTGTGAATGTTATCGAAGTAAATACGGTGGTAGTTCCCGGAAAAGCAAAATCAAGGTTCACCAAAGCCGGAGTGATCTCTGGCCGTAAGCCAGCTTACAAAAAGGCATATGTAAAAGTTGCCGAAGGTGAAACCATAGATCTGTACGCAAATATTTAATAAGCGGACATCTGATAAGAATGGCGAGTCAATCGCCGCAAAGAATTGACTAAAGATTTTAAAACCGAATAAGCATTTAAACATGGCACTTAGAAAATACAAACCCATTACCGCCGGAACACGTTGGAGAATTGGTAATGCATTTGCCGAGATAACAACTGACACGCCGGAAAAAAGCCTGCTTGAAAGTACAAAGTCAACGGCTGGTAGAAACGTTCAGGGAAGAAGATCAATGCGCTACAGAGGCGGTGGTCACAAGAAAATGTATCGCCTGGTTGATTTCAAAAGAGATAAGAAAGACGTACCTGCTGTTGTAGCTTCTATTGAATATGATCCAAACCGTACGGCGTTTATTGCTTTGTTGCATTATGCTGATGGTGAGAAACGTTACATCATTGCACCACAGGGTTTGCAGGTTGGGGGTTCAGTTATTTCAGGTAATGAGGTTGCACCGGAAATCGGCAACGCATTACAGATGAAAAATATGCCTTTAGGTACAAACATTCACAATATAGAAATGCAGCCTGGTCAGGGTGGTAAACTGGTACGCAGTGCCGGAGCTTCTGCCCAGCTGACAAATAAGGAAGAAAGATACGCGGTACTTAAAATGCCTTCCGGTGAATTAAGAAAGGTTTTAATTAATTGCTACGCTACCGTTGGTATCGTTAGTAATAGCGATCATAGCCTGGAAACAATGGGTAAAGCTGGTCGTAATCGCTGGAGAGGTATTAAACCAAGAACACGTGGTGTTGCGATGAACCCCGTCGATCACCCGATGGGTGGTGGTGAAGGTAAATCTTCAGGTGGTCATCCACGTTCAAGAACAGGCAAATATGCTAAGGGCTTGAAAACACGTCAGAGAGGAAAAGGAAGCGATAAGCTGATTATCCAGACCAAGAAAGGTAAAAAATTAGCGAAGTAATTAAAATTATCAAATTCAAACTTTCAAATTACCATGGCTCGTTCAATTAAAAAAGGCCCTTACGTAGCTGCCGGACTTGAAGAAAAAGTGTTGGCAATTAACGAAGGTAAAAACAAGAGAAGTGTGATTAAAACATGGAGCCGCCGGTCGACCATAACTCCGGACTTCGTGGGACATACTTTTGCTGTGCACAACGGTAACAAATTCATTCCCGTTTACGTGACTGAATTTATGGTTGGTCATAAACTCGGTGAGTTTGCACCTACCCGGAACTTCAAAGGTCACTCAAGCAAAAAAGTAGCATAAATTAACCGCATGCCGGCGTTGGTGGACCTTGTCTGCCGAAGCCCCAGGCGAAGGCGGAGCAAAATAATAAAAAATGGAAGCAGTAGCTAAACTTAAAAATTACCCCACATCACCACGCAGGATGCGTTTACTGGCTGATGAAATCCGCGGTGTGGAAGTGGAAAAGGCATTGGCTTTTTTGGAATACCATCCACAACACTCTGCCACACCTTTACACAAATTATTGTTGAGCGCAATTAATAACTGGAAGCAGAAGAACGAGAATGAAAGTGCAGAAGATGCTAACCTGATTGTGAAAACAGTATTTGTTGATGGTGCGAGAACGTTGAAAAGAATGTTACCAGCTCCCCAGGGCCGGGCGTACAGGATGCGTAAGCGCAGTAACCATGTTACCCTGATTGTAGATACTAAGACAACAACTAAATAATTCATATCAAATTATAATAAATGGGTCAGAAAACAAATCCTATTGGTGCCAGGTTAGGGATCATTCGCGGTTGGGAATCTAACTGGTATGGTAACAAAAGAGATTTCTCTACCAAGTTGATCGAAGATAACAGGATCAGAACCTACCTGATGGCGCGTATCAATAAGGGTGGTATCTCCAAGATCGTTATTGAGCGTACGCTTAATAAACTGATCGTAACCATTCATACTTCCAAGCCAGGTATCATCATTGGTAAAGGTGGTGGTGAGGTTGACCGTATTAAAGAAGAGTTGAAGAAATTAACCGGTAAGGATGATGTCCAGATTAATATCCTGGAGATCCGTCGTCCCGAACTGGATGCGATGATCGTAGGTGATACTATCGCGCGCCAGATCGAAAACCGTATCAATTATAAAAGAGCCATTAAGATGGCAATAGCTTCTGCACTACGCATGGGTGCTGAAGGTATCAAGATCAAGGTTGGTGGTCGTTTGGGCGGTGCTGAAATAGCACGTTCAGAGGAAATCAAACAGGGACGTACTCCATTACATACCCTTCGTATGGATATCGATTATGCAAACGTTTTTGCGCTTACTGTTTATGGTAAGATCGGTATTAAGGTATGGATCTGTAAAGGTGAAGTTCTTGGACAACGTGATCTGAATCCGAATTTTGTTGGTGGTAAAAGTGATGTGAGCGACAGGAGAGATCGTCCGAATGATGATATGAGAGATCCACGCGGTGGCGGTGGTGACAGAAGAGGTGGTGGTGATCGCAGAGGTGGCGCACCAGGCGGCGACCGCAACAGAGGCGGTGGCGGTGGTGACAGAAGAGGCCCGGCCGGCGGTGGTGGAAGACGATAGTAGATTATAATCATCCAATTTTCAAATTTTCAAATTTTAGATAGATGTTACAGCCAAAAAGAACCAAACATAGGAAAGCGCAAAAAGGGCGCATCCGGGAAGTGGCAAAGCGCGGATATTCCATATCATTCGGCTCATTCGCTCTGAAAGCCATGGAACCTATTTGGTTGACAAATCGCCAGATCGAAGCAGCACGCCAGGCAATGACCCGTGCTATGAAAAGAGAAGGTAATGTTTGGATTCGCATATTCCCTGACAAACCAATTACCCGCAAACCACAGGAAGTGAGAATGGGTAAAGGTAAAGGTAACCCTGAATTCTGGGCTGCCGTAGTTGAACCAGGACGTATCTTATTTGAGTGCGACGGTGTTACTGAAACAGTTGCGAAAGAAGCTTTCCATCTTGCTGCTCAGAAACTGCCGATCAAAACAAAGTTCATTACCCGCCGCGATTACCAGGCGGATGTGATCAGCAAATAACATTGTCAAACTTTTCAATTAGCATAAGATGTCAAAGAGAATCGAATTCGTAAATAGCCTGAAAGATGTGAGTGCAAAGGATCTGAAGGCAAGAATCCAGGAAGATGAATTACGTCTTAAGAAACTGGAGTTCGCTCATGCAATTTCTCCCCTGGAGAATCCAATGAGCATCCGTGATCTGCGTAAAGATCTTGCCCGTTTGAAAACCTTCCTGCAATCAAGGAAAGAAGAGGTCGAATCAAAATAAATGAATCTGAAAATTTGAAGACTGCTGATGATTACAAGCTTTCATTTTCAAATTTTCAAATTTTCAAATTTATAAATTATAACAATGGCTGAAAATACAACAAGCGCTGAAGAAAGAAATTTGCGTAAAATAAGAACCGGTGTGGTTACCAGCAACAAGATGGCTAAGACTATCACGGTAGCTGTTGAAAGAAGGGTAAAACACCCTATCTATGGTAAGTTCGTTAAAAAGACTACCAAGTTCCATGCTCATGATGAAAAAGATGAGTGCACGATCGGTGATGTTGTAAAGATCATGGAAAGCCGTCCATTAAGCAAGACCAAACGTTGGAGACTTGTTGAAGTGGTGGAAAAAGCGAAATAATCATTAACCACAATTCTCAAATCGTAAAAAGATGATTCAGCAAGAAAGCAGATTAAATGTAGCTGATAATAGTGGCGCCAAGGAAGTGTTATGTATCCGTGTATTAGGGAATAGCGGCCAGGATTATGCTAAAATCGGAGATAAGATCGTAGTAACTGTTAAGGATGCGATCCCTGCCGGTGGTATTAAAAAAGGAACAGTAACCAAAGCGGTTATCGTGCGTACAAAAAACAAACTGCGTCGTAAGGACGGATCTTATATCCGTTTCGATGATAATGCAGTTGTATTGTTGAACGCTTCTGATGAGCCACGCGGTACCCGTATTTTCGGACCTGTTGCCAGGGAACTGCGCGACAAGGGATATATGAAAATCATTTCTCTCGCTCCGGAAGTTCTATAATCGGGAAACAATGATCAGCAACGATCATTGATATCACAACAGACCAACAATTTCTCATTAAGAGACAAATTATATAACAATGAGTACAAGATTCAAAGCCAAGTTTAATATCAAGAAGGGTGACATGGTTGTTGTTATTTCAGGTGCATCACGCCCCAGGAAAGATGACAGTGGCAAAATTGTCTACAAGCCCCGCAAAGTACTGGAAGTATTTCCGGAAACTGAGAAGGTTCTTGTAGAGGGTGTGCATGTGGTTACCAAACACACAAAACCTTCTGCCCGTGATACTAAAGGTGGTATCGTTAAAAAGGAATTGCCTGTGCATATCTCCAATGTTATGTTGTGGGATGCAAAAAGCAATGCTCCTTCAAAAGTAAAGCGTACCCGTGAAAATGGTAAACTGGTACGAGTAGCAAAAAAATCCGGCGAGGTTATTAAATAATCACAATCATGAGCACAACAAATTATACTCCGAGATTAGCAGATAAGTACAAGAAAGATGTTATACCTGCAATGATGAAGCGCTTCAATTATACAAGCGTTATGCAGGTTCCTAAACTTGAAAAGATCTGCCTGAACCGCGGTGTTAACGGCGCGGTGACTGACAAAAAACTGGTTGATATCGCAGTTGATGAACTGACAACTATCACTGGTCAGAAAGCAGTATCTACCCTGTCTAAAAAGGATATCTCAAACTTCAAGCTGAGAAAGGCAATGCCGATCGGTGCAAGAGTTACCCTCCGTGGTGTTAAGATGTATGAGTTCCTTGACAGGCTCATTGCAACCGCACTGCCACGTGTTCGTGACTTCAAGGGTGTCAATGAAAAGTCTTTCGATGGTCGTGGAAACTATACCCTCGGTGTTACTGAGCAGATCATTTTCCCTGAGATCGATATCGATAAGGTTAACAGGATCACTGGTATGGACATTACGTTTGTTACCACTGCCCAGACCAACGAAGAAGCATACGAACTTCTGAAAGAAATGGGTATGCCGTTTAAAAACGCTAAGAAAGGCGAAGAGCAACTTTAATCAAAAATCCTCCTGCTTCCCGAAAAAGTTAGTTAAGTAACAGTTTGAGGGTTTCGGAGGACAAAGAAAAGCAAGTACTAAAACCAATAATATAATATGGCAAAGGAATCAGTTAAAGCCAGACAGAGAAAGAGAGTACGCCTGGTAGCCCAGTTTGCAGAAAAGCGTGCAGCACTTAAAGCAGCAGGAGACTACAAAGCTCTTGATGAACTGCCTAAGAATGCTTCTCCGGTACGTCTGAAAAACCGTTGTCAGCTTACTGGAAGACCAAGAGGTTATATCCGCTATTTCGGTATGTCCCGGGTTACTTTCCGTGATATGGCTTTGAATGGCAAGATCCCAGGTATCCGCAAGGCAAGCTGGTAATTTAACACAAGATGACGGAAGCATGGAAGTTAAACCTTCTACGCCCGTCTGAGCTCAACCGGGTATGCTCCTAAAGGGCTTCGAAGGACGATTCCCAACTACGCTAAAAGCTTCGTTGGGCGAAGGATTTTTTAAGTGGAGGTTTTCGTAAAGGTTGCCGAAAGGAGCTGAAGACTTCCAAACTGAAACGACTTTTTTTACAAATAACAAATTTCAACTGAGATTATATGGTTACTGATCCTATAGCAGACTTCCTGACCCGCGTACGTAATGCACAACTTGCAGGTCATAGAATTGTAGAGATCCCTGCTTCAAACCTGAAAAAGAGGATCACTGAAATTTTGTACGACCAGGGTTATATCCTGAAGTACAAATTCGAAGACGACAGCAAACAAGGTGTTATCAAAATAGCACTGAAATATGATCCAACCAGTAAAGAACCAGCTATCCGTTCACTGGAAAGAGTAAGCCGTCCGGGTCTTCGCCAGTATTCAAGCCCTGGTGAATTCAAACGTGTGAAGAATGGTCTTGGCGTTGCTATTATCAGTACATCAAAAGGTGTAATGACAGACAAGCAGGCTAAAACCCAGAATGTGGGTGGTGAAGTTTTGTGCTATATCTATTAATATAAACAGCGGTTGTCTGACAATTAAGCTCTCTATACGGAGCTGAACACGTTCAACCGGTAAACCAGATTTTCAAACTAATAATTTTTAAAATTATGTCCCGTATAGGTAAACAACCGGTTCAGTTGCCATCAGGCGTTACACTAACAGTAGGAGCAAACAACGTCCTCACTGTTAAAGGACCAAAAGGAGAATTAAAACAAACTGTTGATCGTGATATCAAGGTTGAAGTGAAAGATGGCCAGGTAGAAATTACGCGTCCAACTGATCAGATCCGTCACCGTGCAATGCATGGTTTGTATCGTTCACTGGTTGCAAACATGGTTAAGGGTGTTACAGAAGGTTACAAGAAAAATCTTGAACTGGTGGGTGTAGGTTATAAGGCTGCCAGCACCGGCAACCTGCTTGATCTGGCTTTGGGATATTCTCACAATATCATTTTTGAGGTTCCTAAAGAACTCCAGGTTAAAACTGAGCAGGCAAAAGGGGAAAACCCGAAGATCTACCTCGAAGGGATCGATAAACAACTGGTTGGCCAGGTTGCTGCAAAAATTCGTGGACTCCGTAAGCCTGAGCCTTACAAAGGTAAAGGTGTTAAATATATCGGTGAGGTTATCCGTCGTAAAGCTGGTAAAGCTGCTGGGAAATAATCCCGTACGTACGGGATCGCTTTCAGACTACTCGGAAACTCATTCAATTAACTTTCAGTAAAAAGGATCTCCCGGCAGAATCGTGAGATTATAAAATAAAGAACAATGGCTACTACAAAACTTCTTAAAAGGCAAAAGATCCGCTACCGTATCCGTAAAAAGATCACCGGTACTTCCCAGAATCCACGCCTCGCAATATTCAGAAGCAACATGGAGATCTACGCACAGCTGATCGATGATGTTGAAGGCAAAACACTTGTTTCTGCTTCAAGCAGGGAAAAGGACATTGCTGCCCAGAAGGTAACAAAAGTGGAGAAATCTAAACTGGTCGGTGCCGCTATCGCACGCAAAGCTGTTGAACTCGGTATTACTACCTGCACTTTTGATCGTGGCGGTAACCTGTTCCATGGTCGTGTAAAATCGGTTGCAGACGGAGCCCGTGAAGGTGGTCTTAAATTCTAAGCTCATCAGGCAAAAACTATTCTATTTCAAATCTGAAATTATAATAAATGGCAAAAGTTAATTTAAACAAGGTTAAAGCGGGCGATCTGGAGTTGAAAGAAAAAGTGGTGGCTATCAACCGTGTGGTTAAAACTACTAAAGGCGGTCGTGCTTTCAGTTTCTCTGCTTTAGTTGTTGTTGGTAACGAAGGCGGTGTTGTTGGTCATGGTCTTGGAAAGGCCAAAGAGGTTCAGGAAGCTATTACCAAAGGAATCGAAGACGCAAAAAAGAATCTTATCAAAGTTCCCATCATGCACGGAACTATACCTCATGATCAACTGGCAAAAGAAGGCGCAGCGAAAGTTCTCCTCCGGCCAGCGGCACATGGTACAGGTGTAATAGCCGGAGGTAGCATGCGTGCTGTTCTTGAGAGCGCAGGTGTTACCGACGTTCTCGCGAAGTCTCTTGGTTCAGCTAATCCTCACAACGTGGTAAAGGCTACTTACAAAGCATTAGCTATGTTGCGTGAGCCGATCAACGTGGCCAAGCAGAGAAATGTGAACCTGAAAAAAGTTTTTAACGGATAGTTCTCTCAAAGGAACTTTTCCTTTCCCAGATAAACTGATTGAAATGAAAAAGATAAAGATCACCCAGGTAAAAAGCGGTATTGACAGACCAGAACGTCAGAAACTGACTCTCCAGGCACTGGGATTGAACAAAATGAATGCTACAAAGGAAGTTGAAGCAACTCCCCAGGTACTAGGTATGCTCCGCAAGGTTGAACACCTGGTTAAGGTGGAAGAGGCTTAATTATTCCCGGAAAGATATAGAGATTACCAGTTGAAAGACTGGTATTTTCTGTTTGATAACAAATCTAAAAACGCGAGGGGAGATTCCCCGTTGAGTAAAAATCAAAAACATGAAACTACACGAAATCAGGCCGGCAAAAGGCGCAACACACAAAGAGAAAAGAATAGGACGCGGAGAAGCTTCCGGTAAAGGTGGTACCTCAACAAAAGGTAATAAGGGTGGACAGCAACGTGCCGGTTACTCAAGCAAAATGGGTTTTGAAGGTGGCCAGATGCCAATCCAGCGTCGTTTGCCAAAACGTGGTTTTAAGAACCCACACCGTGTGGAATATAAAGTCTTCAATCTTGGCCAGGTAGCTCAGCTTGCCGAAAAATACGGAATTGAAGAGTTCAGCATGGAAAATTTATATGTAAATGGCCTTGTTGGCAGAACAGATAAAGTTAAGATCCTTGGAAATGGCGAACTGAAGGCAAAAATCACGTTCAAAGTGAACGCTATCAGCGAAAAAGCCAAAACTGCGATCGAAGCTGCAGGTGGATCCGTTGAAATTATTGGCGGAGCAAAATAACCTGAAGTTACGGTCGTTTACCGTATGCAATTTTAGTGATTACAGCTCTTATTGAGGCGAGTCTTAACGCAACGCCGGGTTTTGCCCGCGTTGCAT
Organism: Flavitalea antarctica; assembly: GCF_054461535.1. NCBI lineage: Bacteria > Pseudomonadati > Bacteroidota > Chitinophagia > Chitinophagales > Chitinophagaceae > Flavitalea > Flavitalea antarctica. The sequence goes on along the minus strand of NZ_JBTLQG010000038.1, from coordinate 26,291 downwards.
TATTTAGTTAAGTAATTTACATAACTTAGTTCAGTGAAAAAATTCATACAGACACTTAAGAATATCTGGAGCATTGATGAGTTGAGATCTAAGATACTTGTCACACTGACCCTGATTGCGATCTACCGGGTAGGTACCCATATCGTACTTCCTGGTATAGACCCGGCGAAGATCGACGCTGCAGCGGCAAATAAAGGCGGAATATTGGGTTTGATTGATGCCTTCGCGGGTGGAGCATTTTCGCAGGCTTCCATCCTTGCACTTGGTATCATGCCGTATATTTCGGCTTCTATCTTCATGCAGCTTATGACGATCCTTTATCCACCGTTTCAGAAACTTCAGAAAGAAGGAGACAGTGGTCGTAAAAAGATCAGTCAGTATACAAGATATTTGACTGTTGCCGTGGCAGCATTACAGGCCAGCGCCTATGTTGCGTATCTCAACAGCCCCGGTTACGCAAAAGCTATTATCCCTGCTTATTCTGATTATTTCTGGTTATCGACTACAGTTATCCTTACAGCAGGTACCCTGTTTGTAATGTGGCTCGGTGAGAAGATCACAGATAAAGGTTTAGGCAACGGTGCTTCCATCATCATCATGGTAGGTATCCTTGCGCGTTTACCCCAGTCTATCTGGCAGGAATGGCAGGCACAGATCCCTACCGGTGGCCTGGGATTACTGCTGTTCGTAATAGAGATTGCAGTATTGATAGGAATTATTATGGGTCTGATCGTATTGATCCAGGGGGTAAGAAAGATTCCCGTTCAATACGCCAAGCAGATCGTAGGAAGTAAACAATTTGTCGGCGCCCGCCAGTTCCTTCCCATGAAGGTGAACAGCTCAGGTGTAATGCCGATCATTTTCGCCCAGGCGATCATGTTTCTGCCAACACTTCTTTCCAATTTCGAAACAACCCAGGGACTTGCAAAGATCTTCAGTGACCACAGCAATTTCTGGTATATGCTGATCTATGCCGTCATGGTGATTGGTTTTACTTTCCTCTACACTGCGCTTATCTTCAATCCAAAGCAGATCGCTGATGATCTGAAAAGAAATAACGGATTTATTCCAGGGGTTAAACCAGGTCAGCCAACGGCTGATTACATTGGAGCCGTAATGGATAAGATCACATTGCCCGGTGCAATCCTGCTGGCAATCGTAGGCATCTTACCTGGTTTTGCACAGCGCCTGGGAGTACAGCCTGGTTTTTCTTCATTTTTCGGAGGAACATCATTGCTGATTATGGTGGGCGTTGTATTGGATACCTTGCAGCAAATTGAAACCCAGTTGTTGATGCGCCAGTACGATGGCTTAATGAAAACAGGAAGGATCCAGGGAAGACAGACCAGCTCTTCGCCGGTATCGATGTAATATTTTTTATAGGTCCACCTAAGGATCTGAATATAATTAAGTCAGAATTCACCATCCCGGCACAACTCAGCAAACGACTGAATCCGGATGGTGAATTTTGACTTTTGAGTTTAACAGCACTACTATGATTATATACAAAAGCACAGAGGAAGTCGAGATAATGCGGCATAGCGCCCTGCTCGTGGGGCAGGCCATTGCTGAAGTAGCAAAAGCAATCAAACCAGGTGTCACTACGCACGAACTGGACCTGGTGGCAGAGAAGTTTATCCTTGCAAACGGGGGAGTACCATCTTTCAAAAATTATAAGGGTTACCCATTCGCAACCTGTATCTCAGTTAATGATGCTGTAGTACATGGTTTTCCTAATAAAACGCCGCTCAAAGATGGTGATATTGTGTCCGTGGATGTGGGTGTTTTCAAGAACGGGTATCATGGGGACAGTGCCTATACTTTTGCAATTGGCGATACACCTGAGGAAGTTTTACAACTGATGAGGGTTACGAAAGAATCCTTGTATCGCGGAATTGATAAAGCGACATCAGGCAACCGGGTTGGAGATATTTCCTTCGCTATCCAGGACTATTGTGAGAAACAACATAAGTATGGTGTGGTGCGGGAACTGGTGGGCCATGGCCTTGGAAAACATTTGCACGAAGATCCACAGGTTCCGAACTATGGGAAAAGAGGAAGCGGTGCAAAGATGAAGGAAGGGATGGTTATCGCTATCGAACCAATGGTTAATCTCGGAGTTCGGGAGGTTTGGTATGATGATGATGGCTGGACTGTAAGAACCAAGGATGGAAAACCCGCAGCGCATTATGAACATAATATATGTATCCGGAAAGGCAAGGCAGATATCCTTTCATCCTTTGCAGAAGTTGAAGAAGCGGAAATACTGAATGAGTACCTGAACTCGAGGTACCTGGTAGCCAGCCCGGTAATATAAAGTTTCACATTACGCGTAAGTAGCCGCTTAATGAACCTCTGATCCGGGGCTTCGGCCGACGAAGCCACTCAAGAATACTATGAGGGCTTCGCCCGACGAAGCCCCTCAAGAAATCCTTACATACGAAATATCATCCGGCGTAGTCGGGTTTAAATACAATGTAATTGCCGAAAAAGCCCTTCCGCGTGAAGGGCTTTCGCTTTTACATTTACTTAAACAATCATTCATGAGCATGTCCCCACTAGATCACCAGCCAGACGATAACAGTGAACAATCGAGGTCCTCATTCATACTCGAAAACGAGATCCTTTTAATGAAATTAAATGCAGAGTTCGGAGCCCAGATCTTCTTGCCCGAACAACGCGTAGACCCGGCCATAGAGAATCATTTTTTACGATCCGTTTATGACTTTGAAAAAAACGCGTCCACAGGCTGCGGGCGTGAAATCATCTGCACGCTGCTCGGGGAGCCAGTATTCCCGGACGAGGCATCGCTAAACGATGAAGAGGTCTCTAAAAATCTCGGTATTGCCACTGATTTGCTGTATCAACATAAGATTGTCCTGGATACACTTGAAAAATACCCCGACCGGACGCTATACAATTTTATTGTTACCGAGTTTTTGCAGATGGAGATTGATCACTCCGGGATGAATGACTGCTATATGCATTTCTGTTATGAAGATTTTTATCCTAATCACCAGTACGATTTGCGGCAGGCCACGCGATGTTTCGTGAATTTTATTTTTGATGATCTGCTCCTCATGCCGCAATACGGTTTGTATTCAAGAGTCAGAACCAGTTCCGGTATGATGGTCGGGTATAAAGAAGCAGCAAGCGTTATCAGGGCTTCGCGGGATGAATTCTCATCACTTCTGTTAAAACGGCTCACCATATCCGATATCCTGATCATGGAGGAATTGGCAATCGTGTCATTTGAGGTGGAATATTCAGGATTACTGCCGGATGGAGGTAGCATTGACGTGAAAGGAGACGGACAGTTTGAATTTGTGCATTGGGACGAAATCTGGTGGATCAGCTTCCTGAGGTTTCCTGGTATAATCATCTAACTAAGAGTCAGATCAGGACTTTCGTTCATCTAAGTAACACTCAGATCAGGACCTTCTTTCTTTTGGTTAACGCTCGGATCAGGACCTTCTTTCTTTTGGTTAACACTTAGATCAGGACCTTCTAACGCTCAGCTCAGGAGTTTCTTTCTTTTGGTTAACACTTAGATCAGGACCTTCTAACGCTCAGATCCAGGAGCTTGTTTCATTTGGTTAACAGTCAGCTCAGGAGCTTCTCCTTATCGGGAATTCTTCATCTCCCTCAAAAAAATAGTTCCGGCTCGCTGAAAAAAATAGCTCCGGTTAAGCTTTTGCCTATAGTTTTGGGCACCAGAATATTCGCCGGAATGAAGAAAAGACTGATCGTAATAGGTGGCGGCGCTGCAGGCTTTTTCTGTGCAGTAAACGCCAAAAGACTGAATCCTGAACTTGAAGTAATCATCGTGGAAAAAACATCCAAAGTGCTTGCCAAGGTAAGAATCTCTGGCGGCGGAAGATGCAACGTAACGCACGAATGCTTTGATATACCGGTCATGGCTAAGCGCTATCCACGCGGTGGTAATCTCGTGAAGAGGTCGTTCCACCAGTTCTTTACAACCGATACTATTGAATGGTTTCGTTCACGGGGAGTGATGATCCGGGCCGAAGCCGATGGTCGTATGTTCCCCGTTACAAACAGCTCTGAAACAATCATCGACTGCCTGCTTAGGGAAATGAATAAGCTCGGTGTCACATTGTTTTACAACAAAGATGTAAAGGCCATCAAAAAAGATGGCAACAAGTGGCGACTGAGTTTTTCCGATGATTTTATGGATTGCGATTTTGTTTGTGTTGCATGCGGGGGTTATCCAAAACCCGCTTCATTTGCATGGCTCACCCAACTCGGACATACGATTGAAGATCCTGTGCCGTCCCTTTTTACGTTTAATATGCCCGGCAATCCGGTTACCGCATTGATGGGAGTAAGCGTTGAATCGGCCCAGGTAAAAATTGCCGGTTCAAGGCTTGAGCAAACCGGCCCGCTCCTGATCACTCACTGGGGGATGAGCGGTCCGGCGATCCTGAAATTAAGCGCCTGGGGCGCCCGGATGCTCGCAGACAGTGCTTACAGTTTCCGTATACTCGTCAACTGGCTGGCCGGGTGGAACGAACCGGGATTAAGAGAACAGCTTCGTTCGCTCCGGGAAACCGCTGCCAGTCAAAAAATCGCAGGCCGGAACCATTTTGGCCTGCCCCAGCGTCTTTGGGAATACCTGCTTGCCGAATCCGGGTGTAAACCGGAGTGGAGATGGGCGGATCTGCCATCGGCCAATCAAAACAGGCTGGTTATTAACCTGTTGGCAAAAGAGTACCAGGTTTCCGGCAAAACAACTTTCAAAGAAGAGTTCGTTACCGCCGGGGGAATAAATCTGTCGGAGATCAATGCAAACACTATGGAAAGCAAGCTTTGGCCGGGTTTATTCTTTGCCGGTGAGATAATGAATGTGGACGGGATCACAGGAGGCTACAATTTCCAGCATGCATGGACCAGTGGCTACATTGCGGCCAGCGCCATTGCATCTGTGTAAGCTGTTTTTTTGCGCGGATAGTCGGTTTTTTGTCACTAAAAAGGTATCTTTGCACCCCCGAAACAAAAAAACAATCGGGTTTTAATTATGTCTGAAAACAATATTGTTAACCCAAACGCTGAATCACAGGAGCCAACTGCGGATCAACCTGCAGAAGCTACAGCGACACAAAATGCACCTGTAGAAGCCGCTGCGCCTTCCAATGGGAAAAGCAACGGTCACGTTGAAGTTGCTCAAACAGCGCATGACGATTTTGACTGGAGTATCGACAAAAGAAATGTTGCTGCTTACACCAAAGAAGAAAAAGAAAAGTACGATGTCGTTTACGAAGGTACTTTCAAAGCTGTGAGTGATGGAGAACTTGTAAAAGGACTTGTAGTTGCTTTGACCAAGACAGATGTTGTAATCAATATCGGTTTCAAAAGTGATGGTCTTGTTTCTTTCAATGAATTCCGTGATCTGCCAAATCTCAAAATCGGAGATGAAGTGGAAGTTATGGTTGTTGAAAAAGAAGACAGGGAAGGTCACCTTAATCTTAGCCGCAAGCAGGCACGTGTAACCCGCGCCTGGGAGAGGATCGTTGAAGTTCACAAAACCGGTGAGGTTATTACGGGTACTGTTACTTCAAAAACCAAGGGTGGTCTTATCGTGGATGTATTCGGAATGGAAACGTTCCTGCCAGGTTCACAGATTGACGTTAAGCCGGTAACTGATTACGATCAGTTTGTTGGTAAGACTATGGAATTTAAAGTAGTTAAGATCAACGAAGCGATCAAAAATGCTGTAGTATCTCACAAGGCACTTATTGAAAGCGATATCGAAGCACAACGTGCAGAGATCATGAGCAAACTCGAAAGAGGCCAGGTACTTGAAGGAACAATCAAGAATATCACTGATTTCGGAGCGTTCATGGATCTTGGTGGATTAGACGGTCTGTTGTATATCACTGATATCAGCTGGGGTCGTATCAGTCATCCATCTGAAGTACTCAAACTTGATCAGAAACTCAAGGTTGTGGTACTTGATTTCGATGATGAGAAAAAGCGTATCAGCCTTGGTCTGAAACAACTTACTCCGCATCCGTGGGATGTTCTTGGTGAAAACATCAATGAAGGTTCCGTAGTGAAGGGCAAGGTTGTGAACATAGAAGATTATGGCGCGTTCCTTGAAATTATGCCTGGTGTTGAAGGTCTGGTTCACGTAAGTGAGATCACATGGGCTAATACACCGATCAATGCTAAAGAATTCTTTAAGCTTGGTGATGAGCATGAAGCAAAGATCGTTACCCTGGATAAGGACAATCGCAAAATGAGTTTGTCTATCAAACAAATGAGCGAAGATCCATGGAGCACGATCGAAAACAAGTTCCCTGAAAGCAGCCGCCACAAAGGTCTTGTTAAAAACATCACTCCTTACGGTGTGTTCGTTGAGTTGTCTCCGGGCATTGGTGGAATGATTCACATCAGCGATTTAAGCTGGCTGAAACGTTTCAACCATCCATCAGAATACACAAAGGTTGGTGAACATATCGAAGTGGTGATTCTTGGCATAGACAAGGAGAACCGTAAACTTCAGTTAGGACACAAACAACTTGAAGAAGATCCCTGGAATACACTACAGGATACGTTCGCTGTAGGTACAGTTCATGAAGGAACTATTATCCGTAAGGATGATAAGGGTGCTATTGTTCAGTTGCAATACGGTCTTGAAGGATTTGCGCCAAACCGTCATCTGCAGACTGAAGAAGGCAAAACTCTCGGAGCTGATGAAAGCAACCAGTTCATGGTGATCGAATTTGATCGCAATGAAAAACGTATTGTTGTGTCACACACACGTATATGGGAGCAATCAAAAGTGGAAGAGAAAGAAGCTGCCCGTAAGGAAGCAAGGACTGAGGCTGACAAAACCAAGAAAGCGGTTAAGACAATCCAGAGCAAGGTTGAAAAGACCACACTGGGTGACCTTGGGGCGCTTGCAGAAATCAAAGCCAAGTTGAAAGAAGAAGAACAACAGGGCGGAGAAAGTGCAGAAAAAGAATAAGTGATCGTGAAAAATACATCAGGGGCCGTCCAGACTTCGGTTAGGACGGCCCTTTTTTTTTATGCTGTTTTAACCTGGAGTGTTCGCTATTTTGACTTAGTAACTTATAAATGTAAACCATTAAAAAAGTGCCAGATTTGGAAACTTCGTCCCGCTATGGGAATTATTCCAATGGTGAGAGTATTGTAATCGGCTGAGGGTCAACGGGATATAACTATGGTATTTTTCTTGGAAGATAGCATGGCGAGATTAATCCCTACCTATGAAAAGATTATTAATGCTGTTACCGGTTTTGCTTTCAGCATATATTATTCGCGCCCAGGTTAACGGTTATGCGAATGTTACATCAATTGCGGGGCCTGTATTATCGATAAGCAGTCCCATTGAAACCCACGACGTGTTCAATATCGGTGACCGGGTAATGGTCATGCAAATGCAGGACAATGTTATCGGTTCGAATACGGGCAACAATAGCAACTTTGGGGACCTGGCGAACATATCAAACACAGGCCGTTATGAATTTGCAACAATTGCACTGGTTGCCCGGGTAGGAGGAATAGTAAATCTTATCACACTTACCGGTTCATTGAATAGCAGTTTTACCACTGGTGCCAACAGCAGTGTCCAGATTATTACCTTCCCAACACTTGGATCAAATTTTTCTACAAACGCAGACATTGTTGCTGTTCCATGGAATGGTGTAGTTGGGGGCGTAGTGGCGTTTAATGTCAACGGCACACTTACACTCAGGCATAATATACTTGCAGATAACGCTGGTTTTCGTGGTGGAGCAACGGATGTAAGTTCTGCTAACTATGGAACCTGTAATTCAACAACCTATTATAATGCAGTTGATCCATGGTTTGGAAACAAGGGAGAAGGCATATATAAAAATACAAATCCTGCATTTGCTGCAGGTAAAGGCAAGATGATCAATGGTGGTGGGGGAGCCAATACCATAAACAGTGGTGGTGGCGGCGGCGCAAATTTCACCGCAGGCGGAACAGGTGCTATCGGGTGGAGCTGCTCTTCAGCCACCGGAGGAGTCGGCGGAGCTTCTTTAAGCGTTTCACTCAGCCTGGGAAAAGTTTTTCTTGGTGGCGGGGGTGGATCGGGTGAAGGAAATGATAATTCAAACAACAAAGGTGGCAACGGTGGGGGGTTCATTTATATTGCTGCCGACCAGGTACGGACAACCGGTTCGGGGGCGACATTGAGGATCAGCGCTAACGGTGAAGATGGCAATCCTGTCGGTAATGACGGAGCCGGCGGTGGTGGTGCCGGTGGAACCATAGCCTTCCAGGTAAATAACTGGAACATCGGAAACAATAAACATTTAGCCATTACCACCAACGGTGGCGACGGGGGCAATGTTAATAATGGCGGCGCACACGGTGGCGGCGCAGGCGGTGGCCAGGGCGCTATACTTTTTTCCGGTCAACTACCAACATCAAACACAACTGTCAACAGCCTGAACGGAACTGGTGGTGAAAACTGGATTGGTGGTACAAGGGCACCGGGTGGAGCAGGAACTAACAACTCGGGAATTATTACCTCGGCCTTCATTGTTTTACCGTTAAACCTTATTTCTTTCACTGCGGGTAATCTTGCTGAAGGAACACAACTGAAATGGACAACCGAAAATGGGGAGACCCTGAGTCATTTTGATGTCCAGGTTTCTACTGATGGAAGAGATTTCCGGAACATTGGCACGATAGCTTCCAAAAATAACGCTTCTTCGGCGCAGGCTTACGGGTTCTTCAATCCGGGGTTAACAACAAAAACCATGTATTATCGCCTGAAATTGGTAGATAACGATGGCAGTTTCACATATAGTAAAATTATAACCGTTAAGCAAGCCGGTATTCCTGCGCTAATGGTAAATATCTATCCCAACCCCGCCAGATCGAACCCGGTTGTAAATATCAGGTCATCCGAAAAAGGGCAGGCAAATGTATCTGTACTAAACATGCAGGGATCAGTCTTAAGTTCGGAAATCCATAAGCTCAATACAGGAGATAACGCTGTTGTTCTTGAGTCTGTCAACAAACTACCCGCGGCAGTTTATAATGTACATGTGCTGGTGAACGGCCAATCAATCTTTACGAGACTAATCATTCAAAAATAGCAATCGTTTTACATAGCAGCCTGAACAATTACTATAACGACTTTTAACCGTCAAACCCCTCCCTGCCAGCCCCCGTTTCCGACGGGGGCTTTCTTACCGGTTCAGAATTGCAAGTTTTTTCTCATCAAACTGGTCAAGGCTTCCAAGTATCAGGTCAGCTGCATTCCATCGCAACTGACTGGCGAAATGTTTATCGGGAATCGCAACACATTTCATGCGTGCGGCCTTGGCGGCAATCAGGCCATTGAATGAATCTTCAAAACACAGGCACTGCATCGGCAACACATTTAATTTTGCTGCGCAGTTCAGGTAAACCTGTGGATGTGGTTTGCCCTTGGGTAAATGTTCAGCAGAAGTCTTTGCGTGGACATAGTCAGCAATGTCGAGTTTTTCGATTACAACATCAATCAGTGCAAGGGGCGAAGACGAAGCGAGACCAATATGGTACTGCCGGCTTTTGAAAAAATCAAGAATATAATTGACACCGGGCATAGGGAGTGCGTTATCCCTTATTTTTTCAATTGCGGTAGTCACGATGGTTTGTTCTGCTGCTTCAGTGTATTTCAGGTCTATATTGAATGCAGTGAACCACCACTCGATCCATTCCCGGGTTCTTAACCCGGTTGAAGTATGATATTGTTCTTCGGATAACCTGATATCATATTTTGCGAGGGTCTCAGAGCCTGCTTCAGCCCAGAATGGTTCTGAGTCTATCAGCAGGCCATCCATATCAAAGATGACAGTGGTAAGTTGCATTGCTCAAAGTTAAGCCTTGGTCATCTCTTCACCAATCCAATGGCTGGTCCGCCGATAAACATTACCTGATCCCGAACACTACCTGATCTCGAACACTACACTCATCTCCGATTTCAGGTTAAGCTTTTTGAATTCCGGTTTAGCCCTTTCCGCCACCTCATCAGTTTTATAGGACATAGTATTTGAATAAGCCCTCACATTGTCAAAGACCTGCGGATATGAAATTTCAGTGATGGTAATAGCGCTGCCCACGTTTTCTGAGATCGCTTCTGCAAGATAAACAGCCTTCGCTTTTGCTGCCTTTAGGGCGTCTATTCTTAATTGTTTTTGTAGACCAACCAGGTTACTATGGGTAATTTTTGATACAACAAAATATTCTGTCGCATCATCGTCCAGAAGATCTGTAAGTTCATCAATCTTTTGAGCATCGTGGAAAATGATCTCATACGTGATCGAAGCATACAACTCCTCTTTTTGATTTCTTTTCCTCCACCATTCTACCCCGGTGTTTCCGTTGACGGAAGATATCTGGATTGCGGTATCAGCAATTCCCACTTTTCGGACACTTGCGAGGAAACCATTTCGAATGGTACCAATATCCGTTTTCTCTTTACCTTTTTTTTCAAATTCTTTCAGGGTAACCAATACATGTATTTCATCCGGATCGATATTGAGTTCCGAAATCCCCGTTACCTGGATTGTTTTTGGATAGGTCTTAGGGGCGGGGGGCTGGGCATCAGAACCAAACGTAGTAAGCAATACACTTAATGCTAAAATAAATCTTTTCATAAACTCTCTTTTAGATCAGGATGCGTTAATTTTAGCAATTACATAAAAGTTCAGCATTTTCTAACGGTACTGGTTATAGTTAAACTGATTCGCATGCACCCTTTGTGGGATAGACTTAAGAAGGTCAATTTAGTCAAGAAGTTAATCTATGTGCTCGTAGGTTCTGTTTCTTATCCCGGGTTAAACATGATTAATAAACTGGAAATCACGGGTACTGAACATTTTGAGAAACTTCCCCCGGAAAATGTATTGTTTGTAAGCAATCACCAGACCTATTTTGCGGATGTTATTTGTTTCCTTCACATCTTCGGTGCAGTGAAGTGGGGAAAAAGAAATAAACTTGGCATCCCGTATTATCTCCTTAATCCATTTACCAGGGTCTTTTTTGTTGCTGCTGAAGAAACCATGAAATCAAATTGGTTGACAAGGATATTTGCCCTTGCCGGAGCCCTGAAAGTAAAGCGTACCTGGAATCCGGAAGCTACAGTGAAACGTAAGGGGCTCGATCCCTCGGATACCCGGAAAGTAACCCGGTCATTAAAGGAAAACTGGATCATTACCTTCCCCCAGGGAACGACCAGGCCCTATGCACCGGGCAGAAAGGGTACAGCGATCATCATCAAAACAACCAAACCGGTTGTGATCCCGGTAGTGATAAACGGCTTCTCAACAGCCTTCGATAAAACAGGGTTGAAAATGCGTAAGAAGGGCGTGAAACTTACTGTGAACTTCAAAGCACCATTACAGCTGGACTTCGATATGCCCAGTGATGAAATGCTTGAGGTGATCATGGACTCTATTGAACAAAGTAAGAAGTTCATGCCTGCTACCGGCGGAGATACCGCCTGACTCATCGTACTGTTATTCCTTACTACACTCTACTGTTATCATTGAATAGTGTGATTTGTTATTCCGGACCAGAGTATTTTTATTCTTGGATAAACCGTACTGCCGGCCTTGAATAATAGGTACTGTCAGCCTTGAATAAACCATACTGTTAATCTTGAGAAAAGCTATTCTTACTCTTGTTTGAACAATGCTTTTAATTCTGTCGCATCATCAGGTTTCATCTTACCGCCAAGGATCAAACGCAACTGCCTTCTGCGAAGCGCGCCATCAAATAGTTTTATTTCCTCCTCCGATTCAGGCACCAGGGGATGAACGGGGATCGCCCGGCCATCTGTACCCAATGAAACAAAGGTATAATACGCCTCATTGCTTTTATACTTGGTCTGCTGTATTGCATCTTCCCCCGAAACCCTGATGTATACTTCCATAGAAGTGGTAAATGCCCTTGAAACCCTGGCTTCAATATGGACCACATTACCCAGCCTGATGGGATTTTCAAAGGAAATATTATCGACCGAAGCCGTTACAACTGGTGCACCTGCGTGCTTCATTGCTGCAAGTGCAGCAGCGATATCCATCCAGTACATCAATCTACCTCCCATCAGATTACCAAATGTATTTGTATCATTCGGAAGCACGAGTTCGGTCATTACAACATTGGAATCTTTCGGTGTTTTTGTAATTGAATTCATCAGATCGTTATTTTTTCAAGGGTTTTTAAAAATTCATCATCGGCATCTGCGCCTATGCCTGGTCCGGCCGGCAGTTCCACATAATAGCCGTCATAGTGTACGCCACCTGTTACCGGATCAAGTTTATGACCGAGCATGCAGGTATCCATATCGTTGAATACAATATTATCGCAGGCCATCGCGAGGTGGGCAAACGCGCTGAGGGCAACACGACTCTCCAGCATACCACCCATCATACAAGGGATGTTATGTTCTGCGCAGATCCGGTTTATTTCCAGCGCCTCGAGTATGCCGCCGGATTTGGCAAGCTTTATATTGATATAATCGCAGGCATTGTCGCGAATAAGCCTTTTTGCATCGTGATGATTGAAAACACTCTCATCGGCCATGATAGGGATGGGAGAAAGTTGTCTTAACCGTGGAAGATACTCATCATCATAGGCACGCATAGGTTGTTCACAAAATGCCACATTGGAAGTTCCGAGTGCCTGCAGAACTTTCACCGCAGATTCAAATGTCCAACCCTGGTTAGCGTCGATACGTAAAACGACTTCAGGAGGTATAGCGTTCCGTATTGCATGAATACGTTCAATATCTTCGTCAGGTTCTTTGCCTAGTTTGACCTTGATTATACGGAAACCCTGCTTCACAAATGCCGCAGCCTGCCGCGCCATCAGGTCAGGCGCGCCGATGCCGACAGTAATATCGGTCTCCAATCTTTTGTTTTTCTTACCTCCAAGATACTCATACAATGGTTTATTGGCCTGCCTGGAAGCAAGGTCATATAAGGCCATATCAAAAGCGCTTTTCACCGTACCATTAAAGGCTGTAGCCTGGTGTAATTCAAGCATTCTCTGATCTATCTCATCAGCCCGTTTATTTTTCCAGATGGCCGCAAAGTCTTTTGCCATTTCAAAACAGGTCGCCTGGGTTTCGCCGGCTATCATTGGAAAGGCGGAACACTCACCCACACCATAATAACCTGCATCTGTATGTAGTCTTATGAACAGGTTTTGTGCATAGTGCATCGTACCCGTTGCTATGGTGAACGGGTGCATAGGTATACTGAATTTATATATATCTGTATGCGTGATCTTCATGGCTGCGAAGGTATAGTTCAGAACGTAGAAATCAGCAAATCCTGACATTTCTGGCTTACTTTTGCCTTTCAACAGTTCATAAGTATGGAGGCTCACCCGAAAATTTCATTCGACAATACTGAATACGCGTTTGAATATAAATCCGACAAAGACCTTAAGAGAGCGTCCTTACTTTTTTCTTCAATGGGGGTACCCGCACTTGTAAAACTTGGAACCAGCTTAACACCTCTTGCCATAAAACTCGGGTTGCCTGTTAAAGGCATTATCAGGAATACCATCTTTAAACAATTTGTAGGGGGTGAAACCCTGGAAGACACCGCCAGGGTTGCGGATAATTTAGGCAAATATGGAGTTCAGGTAATCCTTGATTATGGCGTTGAAGGAAAGGATGGAGAAGCAAACTTTGACCATGCCACTGAGGAGTTTATCCGCGTTATTAAATATGCTTCAACACAACCAAATATTCCACTGATGAGTATAAAAGTTACCGGGTTTGCCCGGTTCTCTTTACTCGAAAAACTGGATAAAGCTGCCAGTGACAAAAGTGGTTATGAAGGCATTGTGCACACGGAGGTGCTTACTGCTGCCGAAAAGGCTGAATGGGAAAGAGTGGTTAACAGGATGAAGAAAATCATTGCCGCAGCGGAAGAAGGAAATGTAGGCGTTCTGGTAGATGCGGAAGAGACATGGATACAGGATCCGGTAGATGCGCTGACCATGCAGATGATGCAGCAATATAATAATGATAAGGTTGTTGTTTACAATACGATCCAGCTATACCGGCATGATCGCCTGGTATTTCTGAAGAACAGCCTGAAACAAGCTATCAGGGAGAACTTCCTACTTGGTGCGAAACTGGTGAGAGGTGCATATATGGAGAAGGAAAGAAAACGCGCGGATGAATTCGGTTATCCTTCACCTATTCAACCATCCAAACAATCAAGCGATGACGATTACAACGAAGCAGTCGAATATTGTATTGATCATATTGACCGGATCGGTTTGATCATAGCTTCGCACAACGAAGAAAGTAATATGCGGGCGACCGTGTTGCTTGAAAATAAAGGCATACCGTTCAATCATCCCCACGTTCATTTTTCGCAGCTGTATGGCATGAGCGACAATATCACTTTTAACCTCGCGCGGGCAGGTTGCCATGTAAGCAAATATCTTCCGTTCGGTCCCATCAAAGATGTGATTCCATATCTCATGCGACGCGCCCAGGAAAACAGTTCTGTCTCCGGACATACCGGGAGGGAACTGGGGTTGATCAAAAAAGAATTGAAGCGCAGAAAGAAGTAATCAGGAAGAAGAGGTAATCAGGAGGAAGAAGGATTTAGGAGAAAGAAGTAATTGGGTGAAAGAAGTAATCGGAAGAAAGAAGTAATTGGAAGAAAGAAGTAATTGGGAGAAAGAAATAATTGGAAGAAAGGAATAATTGGAAGAAAGAAATAATTGGAGAAAGACTTAATTAGTAGCAGGCGTCCCCATGAAGAAATAGTCAAATGAATTTCAGATGAAGGATGAAATCGATATTTATTATTTTATATTTGCCGACTCAAAAGGACCGCTAGCTCAGTTGGTTTAGAGCATTACTTTGACAGAGTAGGGGTCACTGGTTCGAATCCAGTGCGGTCCACCTACGCCCTTGGCGGTTGATTTTTTAGTGTGGTTGAATTTTACGGGCTTCGGCGGACGAAGTCCACCTACGGGCCTTTGGGGATTTGCGATGTGGTTGAAGATTACGGGCTTCGGCGGACGAAGTCCACCTACGGGCCTTTGGGGATTTGCGGTGTGGTTGGAGATTACTGGCTTCGGCGGACGAAGTCCACCTACGGGCCTTTGGGGATTTGAAGTGTAGTTGAAGTTTACCGGCTTCGGCGGACGCAGTCCACCTGGGAATTGGGTCAGAAAGTTGGTTCATCGATTCTTAGGCCCGGACCTACTACTTCCATTTCATGGTTTTCAAATAACTTATTTATCGCTGCCGGTGTGGGATCGTATGTTAAGGCTGCGACTTCCAGCAAAAAGGCTTCGAGTTTTCCCGCTGGTTGCATGGTCACGATTGCCTTCCCCGTTTCACTTAACAATGACCAGGCATGTGGAACCTTCCTTGGTATAAACAAATGATCACCCGCATTGAGAGTATATTTCTCATCACCCACTACAAACAGGTACTCGCCTTCTGAAATGTAAATGGTTTTATCCTGGGATTGGTGAAGATGAAGAGGCCAGCCACGTCCCTGCATTAATGAAGTTTGCTCAAAAATGGCGAGCTCTCCTCCGGTGTCATTACCAGAAATTTTTACATCAACATTAAGTGACAAACTACCCCGCAGCTCAATGTGGCCATGTATCCTGCCTTCCCCGGATTTTACCTGGAATCCCTTTTCATTACGCAAAAACAGTCCTCTGAAGTGTGAGAAAGATTGAAAGGGAAGAGATAGGGAAGCCAACAGCGATAACAGAAATTTATTCCTCTTCATTGGTCATGTTTTTGCTATTCACAAAGATAACATACTGTTACCTTGGGGAGGCGGCTGTATCTCCGCGCCTTCGTTGTTTAGATCAAATCGCCGGATATCTCAAAGTGTAATAAACATTGGAATGTCAGGTGGAGTATCTAAATTTGAAAGAATTGCTGCCGTCATTGAAAATGTGATGCGGAAATAAGAGTTAAAAAAGGCCCGGCTTTTTTTGATTCCTATCTCATAATTCATAAATACTAGTACGCTATGCGCTACAGATCTCAACTCTTTCGACTTATCGTTTTCTTCCTGGTACTCACGATAGGGAACAGTTTCCGCGACAACGATAACCTCAGGAATTCAAGAAGAAATACGCATCATGATCTTTTACCTGCCGATGGCCCGTTTAAAGGTGCCTGGGCCCTGAAAGAAAACGGCGGCGAACAGGTAGTGGTCTTTATCGACAATTATTTTACCCATACTGCTTATTCGACTTCCGCTAAAAAGTTTGTGTCTACCCAGGGCGGGAAGTACCGAGTCGATGGAAATAAAATAGTCGTCAATTTTGAATTCAGCACCGTCGATAAAAATCTTGTCGGGACGGAAGCGTCTTTCAATTATTCCATACAGGGAAATACACTCAACACTGATATCACTGGCACCCGGGCTTCCTGGGCGAAGGTCGATGATGGGACCGGGGCTTTGGCCGGCAACTGGCAGATAACCGGCCGCATGCAGGGTGATAAAATGAATGAAATGAAACCCGGGGCGAGGAAGACAATAAAAATTCTCACCGGCACCCGCTTCCAGTGGGCGGCGATAAACACCGAAACCAGGGAGTTTTCCGGCACGGGCGGTGGGACTTACACATTCAAAGACGGCAAATACACCGAAAATATAGTGTTTTTTTCCCGCGACAGTAGCCGGGTCGGAGCGAGTCTGAGTTTCGAAGGAAGCGTGGAAAACGGCAAATGGATCCATAAAGGCCTGAGCAGCAGAGGTGAAAAAATTCATGAGGTCTGGAGCAGGTCTGCTTTGCCAATGTAAGGCTTGCGAATGTAGGGCTGGCTGCTGAGGCTTACGTAAAAATTGCTTAAAATTGACTTCCGGGTAGTGTTTTAAACCGTTCTGGATCTTATTTTGCAGGTCGCCCGTAACTGATACCCATTGTTAAACCTGATTTTCCGGATTAGTAGCCCCAACATTGCGTTACTTAAACTGTTCGACATGGTATTATTACTTGCCTCATTTGATGAGTTTACTTTATTTCTTAAGATAGTGTTATGGATAGCAGTACCCCTTATCATCATAAGTTTTATAGTAACCACCATATTTCATTATCGTCAGAAGAAAAAAAATGCACTCCGGCGCCTGGAGAATCCTGACCTGCCGGTGGACCAGGTTGTCGATATTTCGCTGGTTTCCAGGTTACAAAAAGAGGTGTTGCATTATAAGAAAAGGATCAGGGAACTTCAGCATGCATTGACTTTTGCTAAAGAGGTTATTCCACCGGAATCTCTTAACCTGAGGGTAGCTGCTTTAAATGATGAAGTATCGACGCTGAACGGCAAGGAATTGATCGAACACCTGCCCCCGGTGCCAACGACATCAGAGTACCAGGTAAAAGAGGATCTGAGTGATAATAGTGTTTTGGGAGCAAGCCTGTTTTCTTCTGATACAGACTCGCCCGCCTCATCAGCCTACCTGCACGACCTTATCAATGAACAAAAAAGCCATGTTTTCTTTCTACAGCAGCAGCTCGAAGCCCGGATCAAGGCGTTCCATGAACTCGAATTTCAGTTCCGGGACAATGCGGCACTTCTCGAGAAAATGACCATATCATATGAGCATGTGAAACAGCAGCTTGACGACAGCGATGCGGCGGCGAGCATGTACCGGATTGAAAAAGATTCGATGCAGGAGCAAATTAACCGGCTGGAGAACAGCCTTAAAGAGTTGCAGGATCAGCATAACAAGAGCCTGCGGTTGTTGGACCAGGGTCCGGCAACTACAATAGATAAAAATCTGAGTACCGCCGAAGGAAACACCGATAAACCAGATAAGACATCAGGAACCTCAAGGGTTAACGAAACTGAGATGGCTGAAACTGGTCATTCCTAAGCCTGAATTCCTGACAGCTATTCGATACAACTATTCCTTAAGCCCGTTCCCGAAGCACATTCGTCAGGTCTGTTCCGTGAATTCCATTCCTGGATTCGTTCCTGAAGCCAGTTCCCGAAGCACATTCGTCGGGTCTGTTCCGTGAATTCCATTCCTCAATTCGTTCCTGAAGTCGGCTCCCGAAGTGCATTCCCCAAACCTGTTACCTGAATTCAGTTCCTGAAACCGGTCCTAAAATAGGTCCTGAATTGCATTTCCGAAATCAGTTCCTGAAGTCCATTCCCGAAATCAGTTTTGAAGTCCATTCCTGGAGGCCTTCACTGAAGCCCGCTCCAAAGTCCATTCATGAATACTTGAGGATCAATTCCCGAAGATCGATTCCCGAAGTTGGATTCTGACACTGGCTTCCTGATGGCAGATTCCTTACAGGGGACTTAGACCTCACCTCAACCGTGGATAATATTTGATATAATCCTGAAAACGGGGTTAGTGATAATTGTGTGCGACTTCAAAAAAACTTATGCCCCGCATGTGAATAGATGAAACTTTAAATTAAGCTTCTTATCATAAATTGCAGCCATGCAACAGTATCTGGACCTGGTAAAGCATATTATAGACAAAGGAGTCGGCAAAAGCGACCGTACCGGCACAGGAACAACAAGTGTATTCGGGCACCAGCTTCGCTTCGACCTCCAAAAAGGGTTTCCCCTCGTTACCACCAAGAAATTACACCTGAAAAGCATCATTCATGAGTTACTCTGGTTCCTCCAGGGCGGTACCAATATTGCTTACCTGAAGGAAAACGGTGTCAGGATCTGGGACGAATGGGCGGATGAAAATGGAGACCTGGGACCCGTGTATGGCAAGCAATGGCGCAGCTGGGAAGGTGCGAATGGCAAGGTCTATGACCAGATTTCGGACGTGATCAGGCAATTGAAAACTAACCCCGACAGCAGACGGATGATCGTAAGTGCCTGGAACGTTGCCGACCTCGAAAACATGGCACTGATGCCATGTCACACAATGTTCCAGTTCTATGTGTCACCTGCCACTTCGCCCGACTCGAAACCAAGGTTGTCATGCCAGCTGTATCAGCGTTCCGCAGATGTATTCCTTGGTGTGCCTTTTAATATTGCTTCTTATGCATTACTGACGCTGATGATAGCCCAGGTTTGCGATATGTTGCCGGGTGATTTTATACACACTTTTGGAGATGTTCACCTGTATAGTAATCACCTCGAACAGGCAAATCTTCAACTGAGCCGTGAACCATTCCCTTTACCAGTTATGAAAATAAACCCGGAAATAAGAAATATATTCGACTTCAGTTTTTCTGATTTTACCCTTGAAAATTATCAATCACACCCTGCTATAAAAGCTCCCGTAGCTGTATAGCTTCATTGTTTCAATTAATTCAGCCGGAATGATTATAAGTTTAGTTGTAGCCGCATCAGATAACAATGTTATCGGGAAAAATAATAAACTACTCTGGCACCTTCCAACCGACCTGAAATATTTTAAGAATGTTACCTGGGCGATGCCAGTCATCATGGGAAGGAAAACCTTTGAATCCCTCGGCAAACCATTACATGGCAGGTATAATATTGTCATCACCCGAAAAAAGAACTGGCAGCCTGAAGGTGTGGTAGTAGTAAACGATCTTCAGTCTGCATATAAGGCTGCCGAACAGGCCGATACCAAAGAAGTATTTGTATTGGGTGGGGGTGAGATATATGCTCAGGCAATTGGAAGGGCCAACAAAATTCATCTTACCCGGGTTCATGGGAAATTTGATGGAGACACACACTTTCCGGCATTGGATAACTCGTGGAAGCTGTCTTACAAAGTAGATTTTCCCAAAGATGAAAAACATGAATACCCCTTTTCTATCGAGGTTTGGGAATCTAACAGGAAAGTATAACCGAAACAGGATCTCCCGATGTATTCCCCCGTTCGGCTGGCTTTCAAATATCTTCGTTATTATATCCATTCATCCAACTCCAGGGGTCACGGGATACATTCCCCATTCGTATTTGACTTCATAAAAAATGTGTTGAACGACCGGTCCCGGTACTCCGTTTATGATCAGATCGAGTCGGAGAGAAAAATAATGTTAAGAGATCATTCTTTGCTGCATGTTACTGATTTCGGCGCTGGGTCTGGTCACACAAAAACAAAAAACAGGAGGGTAAGCGAGATTGCAAAACATGCGCTGAAACCACCGAAATATGCAAAGCTTTTGTTTCGGATGGCGGCTTATTTTAAACCGGAGACCATGATGGAGCTTGGTACTTCGCTGGGCACAACCACAGCATATCTTGCATTGGCCAGGCCATCTGCCACGGTTTTGACATTTGAGGGGTCAGACGAAATTGCTGCGTATGCAACTCAACTGTTTAAAAAACTCGGCATTAAAAATATCAGCCAGATAAACGGAAACTTCGACGACACCATCCCACCAACACTAACAAATACGGCTAAAGTTGACTTTATTTTTATTGACGGTAACCACCGGTTTGAGCCAACTATCAACTATTTTCAACAGCTTCTCCCGGCAATCCATGAGTATTCAATAGTGATAATGGATGATATTCACTGGAGCGGGGAAATGGAAAAAGCCTGGGATTATTGCCGCGTGCACGCTGCAGTTACCATGAGTATTGACCTATTCTTCGTTGGCATTCTTCTTTTCCGGAAAGAATTCCGGGTACCCCAGCACTTTAGTATCCGATTTTAAAACGGCTCGGCTAGACACTACAAAAAATTTTTGGTACCTTAATGCCCTCAACATCCATTTAAACTATGATAATTGGCGTACTCAGAGAACCAACATTCGAAACCAGGGTTTCAGTTCTTCCGGATATCGCCGCCGCACTAATCAAAAAGGGAGTGCAGGTTTATGTTGAAAAGGGTGCAGGCGAACGGGCTTTTGCCTCTGACCCTGATTACGCACTTGTTGGCGCAACGCTTCATACCCGCGAGGCTGTTGTAAAAGATGCTGATCTGATCTTATGTATGCATCCACCGGAAACACCTGCCATCGAACAATTCGCGTCAAAAACACTAATCGGCATTTATCAGCCGCTATATTCCCCGTCAACGGTTGCCAATTGGGCTTCTGCCGGTATCACGAGTTTCAGTCTTGACATGCTGCCCCGGACAACCAGGGCACAAAGCATGGACGTGCTAAGCTCCCAGGCAAATATTGCAGGGTATAAAGCGGTATTGCTTGCTGGGAATACTTATAGCCGCTATTTACCCATGCTG
Source organism: Flavitalea antarctica (assembly GCF_054461535.1). Classification (NCBI taxonomy): domain Bacteria; kingdom Pseudomonadati; phylum Bacteroidota; class Chitinophagia; order Chitinophagales; family Chitinophagaceae; genus Flavitalea; species Flavitalea antarctica. The sequence continues at coordinate 5,130 of NZ_JBTLQG010000038.1, read as the reverse complement.
ATGACTGCCGCAGGTAGTATAGCACCTGCCAGGGTACTAATCCTTGGAGCAGGTGTTGCAGGTTTGCAGGCAATTGCAACTGCAAAAAGACTCGGATCGGTTGTAGAGGTATTTGACACGAGGCCAGCAGTGAAAGAAGAAGTGATGAGTCTCGGGGCGAAATTCATAGAGGTGGAGGGAGCTGCCGACGCGAGTAAAGCCGGTGGTTATGCTGTTGAGCAGACCCCGGAATTTATGAAGAGACAGAAAGATAAGATCGCAGAAAGTATAGCTAAAGCTGATATTGTTATCACTACTGCCCAGATACCAGGTAAGAAGGCCCCTTTGCTTATCACTACAGAGATGATAGAGCGAATGAGAAAAGGTTCAGTTATTATTGATCTCGCCGCTGGCACAGGTGGCAACGCTGAGCTTACCGTCAACAACCAGGCGATTGTTCATCATGGTGTGACCATAATCGGTAATTCTGTGTTGCCATCAACGATGCCCTCGGATGCAAGCAAATTATATGGCAAGAATGTATTGAACTTCCTTCAGCTCATCATAACAAAAGAAGGAGGACTGAACCTGAATTTCGCTGATGACCTGGTGATAGGGTGTTGCATCACACATAATGGTACGGTGATGCATGAAAAGGTAAAAACGCTGCTGACTGAACCGGCTTAGTCCTAAGGGGAAGAAGCGTTCAACACCGTAAATGGGGATGACGATCATCTTTCAATCAGTAGGAGTTGGACTGTGAATAGCGACGGCCATCAATCAACCGTAATAACTTGAATACTATGCATAGTGATGTTGGCTATCAATTAACCGGAAGCATAAAAGAATGATGAAATGATTTTCTATGAATAATTTTCTTGACTGGGTTCTATTGAATGAACAGATGATCTACATCGTTGCCCTCATGATCTTTGTGGGTATAGAGGTGATAGGCCGTGTGCCATCCGTGTTGCACACACCACTTATGAGTGGTGCCAATGCCATACATGGTGTTGTTATCATTGGCGCAATCATCGTGATGGGTAAAGCCGAAGCAGATAATTATCCCGCACTGGTACTGGGATTTCTTGCGGTGATTCTGGGTACACTAAATGTGGTTGGCGGATTTGTTGTAACTGACAGGATGCTGGAAATGTTTAAAAAAAAGAAATAGGAATCTATTGATATGGAACTAAGTATACTCACTCTCATTTATATCATCGGATCCCTGACATTTATCATCGGTCTTAAGATGTTGTCTAACCCCGCATCCGCACGAAAGGGTAACCTTATCGCCGCCGGTGGAATGACGCTCGCAATACTGGGGACCATATTTCTTTATGAAGATGAAGGCATAGGCCTGGGTAATTATGCCTGGATCTTTGCCGGTCTTGCGATAGGAGGGGTTATCGGAACACTTGCGGCCAGGAAAGTCAAGATGACCGCAATGCCGGAGATGGTTAGTTTGTTCAATGGCATGGGCGGCGCCTGTGCTGCACTCATATCAATAGTTGAATTTAATCATCTGCTCTCTCAACCCGTTGTTAATACCAGCGTGGTCTTTTCAGCTACCCGCGAGCATGTTGAGTTTTCGATGGACAATGGAATTTCAACAAGCCAGTTGCTTATTATTCTTGCCGGGCTTGTAATTGGTGCTATCTCTTTTGCCGGTTCCATGATCGCGTGGGGCAAACTGAATGGAAAGATCAATGACTTTGCTTTCAAAGGTCAACACATAGCCAATCTTATCATTTTTGGTTTGATACTGTTAGGAGCAGCATGGCTGCTTATTCACATCAATGATGCTTTTGTGGTGGCACCTGTTTTCGGTAACGATCTCCGGGTCCAGGTCACATCCTGGCCATATATTTTATTCTATAGCATTGTTGCTTTATCCCTCATATACGGGATCCTTTTTGTACTGCCTATCGGTGGGGCGGATATGCCGGTGGTTATCTCTCTTCTTAACTCCTTTACCGGTGTTGCAGCCGCATGTGGCGGCTTCCTGTACAACAATAAGGTTATGCTTACCGGTGGAATACTGGTTGGCGCAGCGGGAACCCTGCTTACTATCCTGATGTGCAAAGCGATGAACCGTTCATTGCTGAATGTATTGATAGGGTCATTTGGCGGGGGAGCAAAAAGCTCAGAAGGCGCGAAAAAGGACCAGGGTAACTATAAAGAAATAAGCCTCACCGATGCTGCAGTAGTAATGAGTTATGCCGCTAAAGTGATCATCGTTCCGGGTTATGGCCTTGCTGTTGCCCAGGCACAGCATGCATGCCATGAGCTTGAAAAAATGCTGACAGAGAAAGGTGTCGACGTAAAGTATGCTATTCATCCTGTTGCAGGCCGGATGCCTGGTCATATGAACGTGCTACTTGCTGAAGCTGACGTTAGCTATGAAAAGCTGGTTGAGATGGAACAGGCCAATGAAGAATTTCCATCTACTGATGTGGTGTTGATTCTTGGCGCCAATGATGTCGTGAACCCGGCAGCCAAAACCGATACTAATTCCCCGATCTATGGGATGCCTATCCTGGATGTTGAACTCGCAAAGCTGGTAATCATCAACAAGAGAAGTATGAAGCCGGGTTATGCCGGGATTGAAAACGATCTGTTTTTCCAGCCAAAAAGCTCCATGCTGTTTGGTGATGCCAAGAAAGTTTTGCAGGATCTTATCGCTGAGGTTAAAAGCGTGTAGGTTATCTGACAATCGATACAAGGCTTATCTAATTTAATCAACTTCGCCGGAGAGGCGTAAATTTGCCAATGTCCTTACATAACTTGCCCGAGTCATTATTAAACAGCCTTGAAGGTGTTCCCGGATTCGACAGGAAAAAATTCGAGCAGGTTCATTCAAGCCGGGCAGCGGTCACTGCCATTCGCTATAATCCATCCAAGAGTGCGGGTTTAAATCCTGATCAGAAATACGAGCGGGTGCCATGGTCATCATACGGCTATTATCTTCCAGAACGTCCGTTTTTTACTTTTGATCCTTTGCTTCATGCAGGTGTATATTATGTTCAGGAAGCGTCATCAATGTTTCTTGAGCAGGCACTGAGACAAACGGTTACGTTGGATCAGCCACTCAGGGTCCTCGATCTTTGTGCTGCCCCCGGAGGTAAGTCAACTCTTTTGCAATCATTGATAAATGCAGATAGTTTACTGGTAAGTAATGACGTGATACGTTCAAGGGCAAACATTCTCGAGGAGAATCTTACAAAATGGGGTGCCGAAAATGTTATCGTCACTAATAATGACCCGAAGGATTTTGCGAGGCTCGAAAATTTTTTTGATGTGGTGGTTGTTGATGCGCCATGTTCGGGTTCGGGGTTATTTCGCCGTGATCCTGACGCTGTCAGGGAATGGAGTGAACAAAATGTGGAGCTTTGCTGCCAGCGACAGCAACGTATTCTTGCTGACATAATGCCCTGCCTGAAAACGGATGGAATATTGATTTATTCAACGTGCTCTTATTCGCCGGATGAGGATGAAGCCATCGCTGACTGGCTCACAGATGAATTTGCAATGGTGAACCTCCCCCTGCTGCTGGATAGTGATTGGGGTATCGTGCCTTCTTTATCTCCCAAAAACAAGGCCCAGGGGTATAGGTTTTATCCGGATAAATTGAAAGGTGAAGGTTTTTTCCTGAGCTGTTTCAGAAAGGTTGAGGGCACAACTCAACAAGTGAAGCCACCCAGGAAAACGATGTTGCAAAAGCTATCAAAAGAGGAGCACAGCATTGTGTTACCGTGGATCGATAACGACATACCCCTGTCCATCTGGAAATCAGGTGACCTGATTTTTGCAATGCCATCGGTACTTACTGATGCATTACTGATTATTGCCGGAAATCTTTATATCAGGAAGGCCGGGGTTGCGATCGGTAAGGTGGCTGGAAAGGATATCGTGCCGGATCATTCTCTTGCTTTGAGCAACGTTATAAGTAAGAAAATTGTTGGCATATCGTTAAAACTCCAGGAGGCGCTACAATATTTACGGAAGGAAGAAGTTAAAACAGATGGTTCGTTAAGGGGATGGGCACTTGTTTTGTACGAAGGAGTTAAACTTGGATGGATAAAAGTATTATCAAACCGTACAAACAACTATTATCCGAAAGAATGGCGCATTCTCAAAAGCGAAAACAATTAAAATATTTCACATCTTTGTACGATAGCAGAAACACAAGTTCTATGTTGAGAATCAGATTTATAGTTTTGTTAATAGTAGTGTGCCAGGCAGTAAGTTCTCAAACAGGATTGATCATCCAGGGATCTTCACCCAATCTTCACCTGGTGCATACCGTAGTAGCCAAAGAAAATTGGTACAGCATTGGCCGGATGTATAATCTCAGCCCAAAGGAATTAGCTCCCTATAACAAAACTTCAATCGATAAACCTCTGGCCATCGGGCAACTATTAAGAATACCATTAACTGCGGGCAACTTCTCACAGAATGATAAGAAATTACCGGATGAAACTTTTATCCCTCTCTACCATATCGTATCTGAAAAAGAAGGCATGTACCGTGTTAGTGTAAACTATAACAAGGTGCCTGCTGATAACCTTAAAAAATGGAACAACCTTAGCTCTGACCAGCTTAAAAATGGTACCAGGCTGGTTGTTGGTTATCTCAAGGTGAAGGGTGATCAATCTCCCTTTGCTTCGGGTGGATCTAACAAAATCACTGTAGGTGGTTCGTCACCAGTTGCGGTGCAGGAAACGGCCAAACCGGCTGCGGCGGATGCAGATGTCAAAAAAACCGAAGATCCAGGCTCCAGGGCAGTGACCCAAACTGCCGGCTCAAAAGCAACAACTCCTCCGGTGGTTCCACCAGCGTCAAAAGAAGAGCCTTCGCCTGTTCGCGAGGTGCCCAACTCAAAGCCGGAGGTGATCAATACGTCTTCCAACAATGGTGCACCGGCAAATCATAAGGGCGGTTTTTTTAAGAGCCAGTACAATGAAAGTGGAAAGACTACAACCGGAAATGCAGGCACTTTCAAAAGCACCAGCGGCTGGAGTGATGGCAAATATTACGCGCTCATGAACAATGTTCCGATAGGAACTATTGTAAAAGTAACTTTCTCTTCGACTAATAAATCGATCTATGCGAAGGTGCTTGGTCAGCTTCCGGAGATGAAAGAAAGCA